>CAYUAC010000053.1:0-13177 GCA_964442515.1 uncultured Campylobacterales bacterium
ATAGTATTTATCGGTTATGTTATCAACTTTCGCATAAATCTTTGTATTATTGTTGATTTCATAATTCATTGCAAAGTCAATAACCGTGTATCTGCCAGTCTGTGTCCCCTGTTTACCGGCTTCATCATAGCGCTGCCCTACGTATTCTCCAAAAAGCCCCAGATGCAGGTTTTGTATGCCGTAATAATCAATACCGAATTTCAAATTTTCTTTAGGTCTTCTGGCAAGCTCATCACCCTGCGCATCCTGCGCGTGTAAGCGGGTGTAGCTTGTTTTCAAAAACCAGTCAGAAAACAGTGCTTTGGTATACGCAAGTTCAAAACCCTTGATATCATTTTGCCCTTCAAGGTTTTCATATCCAGTTCCCTGCCACTGGATAAGATCTGTAATCTTTTTTGTAAAATAGGTAAACTCAAAGCCCCCGTATGCAAAACCGGCTTCGTACGTCCTGGCTTTTTCGGGTGCGAGGTTCATATTTGAATCTCCCCACGGATTGAGTTTTTGCATAATATTTGGTACGTTGTATCCTCTGCCTGCATTGGCAAACAGATCCAGCTTTTTCACAGAGTGTTTTATACCTGCTTTGCCGGTCCATTCATTCTCAAAGGCGTCGTATCTGTCATAACGCAGGCTTTGGGTTACGACGGTATCGCTAAATCTGTTGGAATTGGTCAGATATATATATCTGTTTTTATCGGTATGGTCTTGACTTGCACCGCTGACTTTTGTGTAATTCACTTCATCTTCAGACAATCCACCCCCAAAGACAAGAAAAGAATCCGGCATATAATTAAAACGGTCGCTGAGTTCATAATTTTTCTGAGTTCCCTCAGAGTAGTCTACGCCAAAAGTCGTGCCGATATTTTTATTTTCAAATCTGCTTTGTTCTGTTTTTAATACAATGGTATGAGATTGCACAACCTGTTCGTAGCGCAGATTATACAGCCTGCTTTGATAATCACTTTGCAATAAATCATCATCTGGGTTGCCAAAACTGTCGTAATCTTTGAGCGCATCTGTGACGGTTGCGCCAAGTGAAAGTTTTGCGTTATCGTTTATATAATAATTTGACCGCACATTGACGGTAGTGTTTTCATAAGGATCATCTTCATACTGATCAATATCTTCGCCTTTTGGGGCCTGGGAGGTAAAGGAATCTGTTGTTACCCGCTCTGCATTGATCAAAACATCAAAATTTTTCTGTTTATGGGAAAGAAAAGCTCCGTATTTTTGTGTATTGAAACTTCCGTATTCCGCACTAACGTTGGCATTGGTACCTTTTTGAGCTTTTTTTGTGATGATATTGATCACCCCCGCACTGGCGTCAGCTCCCCATATGCCGCTTTGGGCACCTTTGATTATCTCAATTCTTTCTATATTGCTTATCATTAAATGATGCATTCGACTGCCTGATGTATTGGTCGGATCCTGATACCTGATACCGTCAACCAATACTAAAACCCGTTTATTATCGCTGCCTCGAAGATTGACACTGCTTTGGCTGCCCATTCCGCCATTGGCGGTAATAGAGATGCCGCTTACAAGATTCAAGGCCTGCGGCAGCGTTTGAATATGTTTTTCTTCCAACTCCTGGGATGTAATGACTGTTACGTTGCTGGTTGTGTCTTTAATTGATTGTTCTGATTTGGTTGCTGAAGTGATCGTGACCGGATCAAGGGTTGTCTGTGCGTTGGCGCTTACAAAAGCACACAGTGAGAGTGTTATTGCTGTTTTTTTCATAGTTTGTATCCTTTATCGTTGAATTTTTGTTTGGTTTTTGACCGCGTTTTGTATGTAGGTCAGCTTTTTGTCAATACTTGGCTTATCGATCATCTCAAGCATTCTGATGCTGGCAAACAGGCTTAAAAGCTGCATATTCACACCGCTTGCGAGCATGCCAAAAAAGCTGAAGTAGTTTTTTGCGTGTAACATTTTTCCTCCTTTGTAAAATCGATCCCTGAAAAGAATCGTAAGCGCAATTATAGCAAAAGCGCCTTTTTTGCAGTTTTATTGTAAAATTGCGGCAAAAAGACAGAAGGTTTTTTCAATGGACGATCAGGAAACATTGGTTCACAGTTATAAATACAACGCCGTCGCCTTTGTGGGCATATTTTTCAGCGTAAGCGCATTTTTTACCGCCGGGGTTTATCTGGCACCGCTGGGGTTGGCTTTAGGCCTGATTTCGTTTTTTGTCGGCCGCGCGTTTTGGAGCGTGCCCGCGCTTATCATAGGAGGCTTTTCTAGTATGTTTAATCTGATGCAGATATTTAGCGGAGGGTTTTTACTGACGCACTAATACTTTTTCATGAGTGTTTTAGCAAGCGCGTCGACGATGAGTTCGTATTTTTCTTCGACGGGTTTGTGCAGTTCCAGCAGATTTTGCTTTTTGATCTGGTTGTCTTTCATCAGCTTTTCCTGGGCTGAAACGTCGACGTTGATATTGGTTGTCTTGATATTGTTGGTTTCTATTTTGTTATTAAGATCACGGATGTTGATGCGGTACAGGTCTTCATCCTTGCCAAGCTTTTTAATTTGAACGACTATCTTGTTTAGTTTGCTTTGCAGTTCCTCTTTTTCATCCTTGGGTGCTTTTTTGATCTTCTTTTTTAAAGCGCTGTTTTCTTCCTGCAGCTGTCTGCTTTCGGTGATAATATCCTTGATACGGTTATTGATGCTTTCTTTTTTCTCTTCGAGTTTGGCGTTTTCATCCTGTATCGTTTCTATGCGGCTTTGCAGCTGCGTAATTTTGTTCTGGGCTTTATCGTTATACTCTTCGATCATTTCTATTTCGCGGTCGTTCTTTTTCTTCTGGATCACGATGGGCAGCATCGATACCGCGTTCCACTTCTGATCGTTTTCATCGATGATTTCGGGTTTTTGGATCTGTTTGTCATTGATGATTTCAATATTGCCGTCATAGTATTTTAAAAACATTTCCACGTTTTTATCCCGGGTGGTGTGCAGTTCCAAAATATGTTTGGCAAAGATTTTGTGGATATTTTTAAAATGCTCTCTGAAAATATAGTTGACAAACGCTTTTTTCAAAGCCACGTCACTGTCTTCATCCATATAGATCGAAGTGACCTTATACAGCTCGTCCTGAACAAAAGCGATGACGTTTTTTCGAAAATACTCGTTGCTGATAACGGTAAAATCCAACTTCGTATCCATAAGATTGCTTATGGCTTTATTGATCTCATCATAAATATTTTTTTCAAAAACGATATTTTTCAACCGCTCCAACTCCTCGGGAGGCAGACCGCCGGCTCTTCGTTCGGCAAAGTTTTGTTCCGTTGGCTGGATAAATTTTTTGATCGTGATCTTGTCATTCATAAAAAAGACAAGATCACGGGGTCCCAGATCAAGCCCGTCTTTGATCGCCTGTTTGTACATCTCCCGCTTCAGTGCCCTGTCCTCGATATTTTCAAAATCACACCCCAGTTCATTGAGATGGCGGCGGTGGATCATATAGATGCCCTCGGTCGTTTCAAAATCCTCCAGTTCGTCATTGACTGAATGCACGCATTTACTGACGTTGTGAAACTGTTTGCTGTACTGGCCAAAAATCTGTTTTTGCAAATCTTTGATGATGATGGTATGAAAACCCTGAAAAAAGATCGAAATACGCTGGTTGAGCAGAGAGAAATAACTTTTTATCGCGCGGCGGATTTCAGAGCGGTTTTCTTTGAGCTGATGTTTGGAGTATTTTTTAAAAAGATGGTCATAAAGGGCTTTGGCCCGGGACTTATCAAAATCTTCACAGTAAAAATCTTCGGATATATTCTGTTCCAAATATGCAAACGTATCCTTGAAAACATCCGTCGTTGAAGACATCCCGCCCCTTTGTCTAAATATGAATCGCTACAGTAACAAGTTTTTCATATCACTTGCGTAAAAACGTCTTTTTATATATTAGCTTTAAGTTTTCTTTACAAATCGATCGGATCATGCATTGCTACCGCCCGGGCCTGTATACCGGTGCGTTTGTTGATGAGTTTTGTAAACGTTTTGAGCTTTTTTGCGTCTCCGTGGATCAAGAATATCTTCTTTAACCCCTCAACGGCTTCAATCCATTCCAGCAAGTCGTCTCTGTCGGCGTGGGCCGAAAATCCGTCCACTTCTCTGATAAGCGCGTTTTTCTCAAGTGTTATACCCTCTATCTCCACACGGTCTTTATGCAGGATTTCATGGCCCAGCGTAGATTCAACCTGAAAGCCCACAAAGATAATAACCGCACTTTCATCACTCAGGTAACGCTTAAGATGCTTTTGTACGCGTCCGCCTTCACACATGCCGCTGCCTGCGATAATAACCTTGGCGCCTTTGGCCACTTCTATCTTCTGCGAAGCTTCCCTGCTTTGGGTATGCACAAGCTGCTTGAAATCAAAAGGATTGATATTATCCTCCAGCTGGCGGCGGACCTCATTGTTAAAAAGCTTTGGGTAGTTCAAAAACGTCTTTGTCACGTTAATGGCCAACGGCGCGTCCAAAAAGACGTGAGCGCCGTCAAGATCACCTTTTAAGCTCATCTGGCGCAGGATATAAAGCACCTCCTGGGTGCGCTCCAGCGCAAAAGAAGGAATCACGACCGTGGCACCGTGCTTGATCGCATCTGCTATATAGGTTTTAAACTCCATAATCGAAACATTCATATTTTTATGCAGTCTGTCGGCGTAGGTTGATTCCACAAACAGGTAATGCGCACTTTCAAACCCCTGCAGCTGGGACGTGATAATGCGGCTGTCCTGCCCCAGATCCCCGGAGAAAACAACGCTTTTATCTTCATCGCCATCTTTATAATCAATCTTGATTATGGCCGAACCCAAAATATGCCCGGCGTTTTTAAACGTTACGACAATATCCTCACCGATACGCAAAGAGCCGTCATATTCCAAAAATGTATCAAACTTGGCCAGGGCCGGTCCCACGTCATGGCTGGTATAGATGGGTTTTGGGTTTTCTTCGATAATGCCGCCGGCGTTGTGCAGCATCAGTTTGGCCAGCGCAAAGGTCGCCGGAGTCGAAACGATACGGCCGTCAAAGCCCTCCTTGACAAGCATCGGAATGCGCCCGATATGATCCAGATGGGCGTGCGTAACTAAAAGGTAGTCAATATCTGCGGGATCAAAGGCAAAACCTTCGTGGTTCAATCCCTCTTCATCGCCCTGAAACATCCCGCAATCTATCAAAATACGTGTATTGTCTATTTGCAGTAAATGGCACGATCCGGTAACGACACCGGCTCCGCCAAAAGATTCAAAAGTTATCATAGGCGCCATTATATCACAGAAACTCTGTCATGTATTTGCGGTAAATCAGAGGCAGCTGGTTTTGCTGCAGTTTTGGATTGTGTCTGCTTTGGATGCTGACCGCTTCAAAAAAGGTTCGCCACAATCTGCTGTATTTTTCCTCCTGCTTCGATGCTTGAGGGAGCTGAGCGCTGTCTACGGTGTAGATATCTTTGTGCCCTTTTTGATACACAGCAGCCAGGCCGCGTCTGGTGTCATGGATGATAAAATCCTCCCCCGGCAGCCGCCTAGCAAAATGGCGCAGCAAAAAAGGCAGCAGGTAAAAATCATTATCATACTCAGCATACAGCCCGCCCTGCTTTAACTCCATAAAACGCACGAATCCGTATGCTTTGTGGACATTGCTAAAAAGCCTTCTTTCAAGCGCTAAGATATTTTTCACATAGTCTATAAGTCTGTTTTCAAGCTCACGGGGCCGGCTAAAGCCAAGCAAGACATAGCGGTACAGATCATGGGAAAAATCGCTGTGATCACACATAAAAATATGCATAATCCGCTTTTGGATCTTTTTTGAAAACTTTTTTTCCATCGCGTCCGTTACTTTGCGCGCTTTTTGTATATCGGTTTGTATATAAATTATGCTATCAGCAAACAGCGAATCCAGGGCCTGGGTGAGGATGGAAGTTGGCTTGTATTTGTAAATATAACTGTCATGGATCATCGTGCAAAAGCCCTCAAACCCTCCGTCATAGACCAGCGTCTGCATCTACAGCTCTCCGCTGAGCGCTGAAGCGTCAAACAGCCCTGGCTGCCTTTTGTCACTGTTTTTCAAGCTTTTTTTGATCTCTTCTGGATACAGGCGGCGCACTCCCTCATAGCGGCCTTTTGCCGTGATAAAATAGCGCGCTCTTTTGAGGCTGATGCCAAGCTTTTTCAGGCTGTATGTATCAAGCCTGCCAAAACGCCTTGCGCTCAAAATCTTTTGGACTGAGCGTATCCCGATACCGGGGATTCGAAGCAGCATTTGCCTATCTGCGGTATTGATCTCAACGGGAAAAAGGTGCAGATTGGCCATCGCCCACGCGATCTTTGGGTCATAATCCAGATCCAGATTCTGCCCCTGCCCCAGCAGTTCATTGTGATCAAAGCCGTAAAAGCGAAGCAGCCAGTCTGCCTGATAAAGCCGGTGTTCGCGTTTCAGCGGCGGAGCGGTATTGACTGAGGGCAGATTTTTGTGGTTGGCCGTGGGGATATAAGCGCTGTAATACACCCGTTTTAAGAGTTTGTAATCATACATCGCCGCAGACGTTTGCAAAATATCAAAATCACTCTCGGGACTGGCGCCTACTATCATCTGCGTACTCATGCTGACGGGGTTTTTAAGTTCAGGCGAATACGCTTTGGCAAATTTCAAAGGTTTAAGCACGGAGGTTTTGTTTTTTTGCGGAGCAAGCAGCTGCAGGCTTTTGGAACTTGGCAGCTCCAGATTCGAACTCACCCTGGTCGCAAGCTGCAGGGCTTTTTGTACCAAATCCTGAGACGCGTTTGGAATCAGTTTGAGGTGGATATAACCGTTAAATTTGTACTCAAATCGCAATATTTCAAGCGCGTTGATCAGCAGTTCCATGGTGTGATCTTCATTTTCAAGGATGCCCGAGCTTAAAAACAGTCCTTCGATATAGTTTCGTTTGTAAAAATTGATCGTCAAATCGGCCAGTTCCCTTGGTGAAAACGCCGCTCTTTGTATATCGTTGCTGACCCGGCTGATACAGTAGCTGCAGTCATACACACAAAAATTGGTAAAAAGCACCTTGAGCAAACTCACACAGCGCCCGTCTGCGGTGTAGCTGTGGCAGATACCGCTGGTGTGGTTGCACCCTATTTCACCGCTGCCCGCGTTTGGCGTTCCGCTGCTTGAAGAACACGATACGTCGTATTTGGCGCCGTCGCTGAGGATGCGCAGCTTCTGCTCTACTCTCATGGCAGTTTGGCTAACGACTCCCTGAGCGCGTCATGAATGTGACCGTTGGTGGCGATGATGAGTTTGTCATCCAAATCATACCCGCTGCCGCTTTCATTGCTGATGCGCCCGCCTGCTTCTGTGACAATGAGCACGCCCGCGGCTACATCCCAGGGCTTAAGATTGATTTCATAATACCCGTCATACACACCCTTGGCCACGTAGCACAGATCGATACTGGCCGCGCCTAAGCGCCTGATATCACGGGTCTGGGGCAAAACGCGCTCAAAACTGTCCACCGTCCAGCGGTAATCAGGCCCCTTTTGGATCTTGGTATAGGGAAAGCCCGTAGCGATCAAGCTTTCTTGGAGGGCTGCAGCGTTTGAGACGCGCAGTCTTTTGCCGTTGCAGTAGCTGCCCCGGCCCTTTTGGGCGGTGTACATCTCATCCAATACCGGGTTATACACCACGCCGGCAACGGGCTGTCCGTTTTCCACGACGCCCACGCTGATACCAAAGATGGGAATCTGGTGGACAAAATTGGTGGTCCCGTCAATGGGGTCGATAATAATCTGTTTTTCTGCCGACCGGTCGCCGCCGTATTCTTCACCTATGATCGTATACTGGCTAAACGCTTTTGCAAAACGCTCAGCGAGCTCTTTTTCGACTGCTTTGTCATATTCGGTGACAAGATCGACTTTGGATTTGTATTCTAATTTATTGGTTTGATAATACCCCCGCAGGGCTGTTTTGGAGACCTCTTTTATGTGCTGTTGTAATGTATCTGTCATGATAAAACCTGTTTTTTATACCCATTATACAACAAGATAGCAAACGGGGCAGACACAATCAGGGTATTAGGGGGCAGTTTTTATATTAGTTGAGATAGGATATGAAAACTGTGGGTGTCATACCGCCGCATTGCTATCTTGTTTATAATTATAATCCATACCGCAATTTATTCATAGTGCTTTTTTGTCAATTAATATTTTGTATACATCCTGTTTGTATCTTGTTAAACCTTTTGTGCTATCATTGTCATAACATTCAAACAAAAAGGATTGGACATGGATATCAATTCAATGGGGCAGATGGCCCAGTCGCAAATGCAGATGCAAAGCCAGCAAGGCAGACAAAGCGGTATCGATCAGATGCGTGAAGAAGTCGTGCAGGCCATGCCGAAAAATCAGCAGGAACAAATCTCACAGGGCTTGCAATCAATGCAGCCAAATGAGGTACGCGAAGTCAGACAGGAAGTCCAGCAGATGCAAGAAGGCAAAAAAAGCCAGGAGGATCAGGCCCAGAAAGTACAGGAAATGATCGATCCGCAAAACTCCCCTGCACCCAGCTTTAACGGCGGTGCCCCCGTCTACGCTTAAACAGATTTCGCTAAAAGCCAAAACGGCTTTTAGCTGATGATCTCTAAGGTCAAATTCGTTATAATCACGCCAACTTTATAAATTGCGGGGATGGAATATGGCCAATCGTTTAGCCGTTGCTTTTACGGGACCGTCTAATAGCGGTAAAACTACATTAATAGAAAAAATCGCGACACGATTACTGCAGCAATACCGGGTTTCTATCATCAAAAACGACCCCAAAGACAAAGCAAATTTTGATATTGAAGGTAAAGACAGTTACAAATTCAGCCAGACAGGGGCTGATGTGGTGGTCACCTCCCCCGCGCGCACAACCTATTTTTCACAAAAAACAAAAGAACTTGACGAGATTATCGCGATGCTGGGCGGGTTTGACTATCTTCTGGTTGAAGGGCTTAAAACCCTGCCGCTGCCCAGGATCGCTATTTTTCGAAACGAAATCAACGAGGATTATTTTGAATATAGCGAAGCCATAGCTATCGATGAGAGCGTTAATATCAGCTTATATGAAATCCCGGTGCATATCGATGTACTCAATCTCAACGATACCGATTCCATCATCGACTGGATCGATGCAAACGCAAAGGAAGTATAAGCAGATGCAGGAAATTTTTTCAGCCATCCAAACATCGGCGGTGCAGATTGCTTCGGCCATTGCCAAAGAAGACGCAAGCTACAGCGATAACCAAAACAGCTCCGGCGAAGATCAGCTCAAGCTTGATCTGCAAAGTGATGCCATCATCGAAAAGCAGCTGCGCGCCGCGACGTGCGTGAAAACCATCTCCAGCGAAGAAAAAGAGGGCTTTAGCCATATCAACGATGAAGGCGTCTACACCGTGTGCTACGATCCGCTTGACGGGTCCAGTCTGGTCGATGTCAATCTCAGCGTGGGATCGATCTTTGGGATTTATGAAGGTGACGCCAAAGGCAAAAACATCAAAGCCGCCTGCTATGTCGTCTACGGCCCACGGGTCGAACTCGTCTTCGCAGAAGCGGGTTTTTCGCCCAGGCTGTACCGCCTGCATGAGGGAAATTTTGTTTTTATCAAGCAACTGCGCCTGCAAAAAAGCGGCACCATCAACGCAACAGGCGGCACGCAGAAGCATTGGCCCATCCACCACCGTCAGATGGTGCAGCAGATGTTTGAGGAGGGTTACATACTGCGCTACAGCGGCGGCATGGTCCCCGATCTGCACCAGCTGCTACTCAAAGGCGGCGGACTGTTCAGCTATCCGGGTACCGCGGATAAGCCGGAAGGAAAGCTGCGTATGCTCTTTGAAGTCTTTCCTTTTGCTTTTGTCTTCAAACAAGCCGGCGGCGACGCCACCGAAGGCACCGGCTGCGTACTTGATCTTATCCCCGCCCATCCCCATGATACCACGCCGTGCTTTTTTGGCTCAACCGGCGAAATAGAAAGGGTCAGACGCTGCTATGGCTGATGAGATAGAATTGGACAAGTATGAACTGCAGTTGCAGGAATACACCCAAAAATTAACGCAGTGCCAGGAAGAACACGGGGTGCAAAGCTGCTTTGTCTGTGATAAAATGCTGCAGTGCAAAGTACGCTCGGATTACGTCAAGGCCGTATACCAGAGTATGAACAAAGGCCAAGGCGGCGGATTTGAATTTTAATTTACAAAGAGGTGAAAATGTCTAATAAAAGCTATGTTACCACTCCTATTTACTATGTCAACGACGTTGCCCACATCGGCCACGCTTATACCACCGTCATCACTGATACGATGGCGCGCTATTTTCGGCTGATCGGCAATGATACCTATTTTTTAACCGGTACCGACGAACACGGGCAAAAGATCGAACAATCAGCCAGACAAAAAGGCAGCGATCCAAAAGCCTACGCCGACGAAATCAGCGCGAAGTTCAAAACCCTGTGGGATGATTTTGAGATCAGTTACGACAAATTTATCCGCACTACCGACAAAGATCACAAAAAAGGGGTACAAAAAGCGTTTGAAGTGATGCAGGCAAACGGCGATATCTACAAAGACGTTTACAGCGGCAACTACTGCGTCAGCTGTGAAACCTTTTTTACCCAAAAACAGTTGATCAACGAAGAGTTCTGCCCCGATTGCGGCAAACCCACCTCCGTTATCGAAGAGGAAAGCTACTTTTTCAAACTGTCCAAATACCAGGACAAGCTCATAGAGCATTATAAAAACAATGAAGATTTTATCCTGCCAAAATCAAAAAGAAACGAAATCATGCGCTTTGTCGAAGGCGGGTTGAACGATCTTTCTATCACCAGGACCAGTTTTGAATGGGGCGTTCAACTGCCAGAAAGCGCCAAAGATCCCAAGCACGTCATGTATGTGTGGCTGGATGCGCTGATGAATTACGTAACCGCTCTTGGATACGGCGGCGATGAAGACAAGATGGATTTCTGGCCGGCTGATTATCACCTGATCGGCAAAGATATCCTGCGCTTTCACGCGGTATACTGGCCGGCGTTTTTGATGAGTATCGACCTGCCCCTGCCAAAGCATATCGCAGCCCACGGGTGGTGGACCAGAGACGGACAGAAGATGAGTAAATCCAAGGGCAACGTCGTAGACCCGAAAGAGGTTGCCGATGCCTACGGAATCGAAAATTTCCGTTACTTTATGATGCGCGAAGTGCCTTTTGGGCAAGACGGCGATTTCAGCCAAAAAGCCCTGATTGACCGTATCAATTCAGACCTTGGCAACGACCTTGGCAACCTGCTTAACCGTGTGATCGGCATGAGCGGCAAGTATTTTGAGGGCAATATCAAAAGCGACAACATCACCCGCTACTACGGTGAGGAACTGCGACAGGTCGATGAAATCCTTGACGGAATCGAAGGTTTGATGACGGATATGGCGCTGCACAAGTTTTTGGAAGAACTTTGGAAACCCCTGAGCGTGGCAAATCAGGCGATCGACAGGCACCAGCCCTGGGTCATGATGAAAGAGGGCAAGGAAGAGGAAGCGATGGCGCTTGTGGCGCTTGTAGCCAATATTATCGCCAAGGTATCGATCCTGCTGCATCCGTTTATGCCAAAAACAACCGACAAGATCGCGCAGGCTCTGTGTATCGACATAGGTCCGGATTCTTATAAAAGCTTGATTCAAAACGGCAAAGTCCTTGAAGATTTTGTTATCAACAAGATTCCGCCGCTTTTTCCGCGCATAGAAAAGGAACTCCTCAGCGACGGCGGTGAAACCGTCGATACCAAGGAAGAACCCGACAACCTCATAACGATCGATCAATTCTTTGAAACAAGTATCAAAGTGGGCACCGTCACCGAAGCCAAAGAGGTTCAGGGCAGCAGCAAACTGCTTCTGTTGCAGGTAGATATCGGCGAGAAAGAGCCTAGACAGGTCGTGGCAGGGATCAAAAAGCAGTACGCTCCGGCCGATCTGGAAGGTACGCAGGTGTGTATGGTCGCTAACCTCAAGCCTGCCAAACTGATGGGTCTGAAAAGCGAGGGCATGATCCTGGCAGCCAGGGATAAAAAAGGCTTGGCCCTGATCCGGCCCGAGACGCCCAAAAAAGAAGGCAGCGACGTTGGATGAGGATAGAAACCCTCAAATCACTCATCGGTGCGCAGCTTCTGAACGCGCCAAGCATCTCCGGGGTAAACGGGATTGTTTTTGAAGCCAAAAAGGTCAAACGGGGCGATCTTTTTGTAGCTTATGACGTGTCCCAAATCCCCCTTGCTTTGCAAAACGGGGCGTACGGAGTCTTAACCGATACAATCACGCAGGTTCTTGATCCGGAGATTGCGTGGCTGAAAACCCCCAGCCTGGATGAAACCCTCATCAAACTCGCCCGCTACACCATCGATAAAGAAAAGATCAAAACAGTCCTGCTTGCCCCTGAAGTGTTTGAAATCCTTTCACAAATCACCAGTGACAGCGGCGTGGGTTTTTTAAGCACTCACAACAACTCTCTTTGGCAAGTGTTTAAACCCGCCAAAGTGTTTTTTGCTCATGAACGCTCCTTTTTGGGAAAACTGACGCAAAATTACCACGATAAAACCGCAGTGACACAAAAAAGGTACAAACTGTTAAAGGCTTCGCTTTTTGAAGCAACCTTTATCTACAGGGGTGCTTTTTATCAACATATCAAGGTACCTTCTTTTTTTATTTCGCATTTTATAACCGCAGAAAACACAGCAAGGGAGTATGGGATAGCTACAAAACCGGGCCGTTTTGAATACGGGGAGTTTTTCTATCCGCAGTTTTGCAGTAAAAACTTTCAGCCCACCGAATTTGGCAAAGGGGCCAAGGTGCTGCTGTTTTGCAGTGATTTTGCTCCGCTTCGCCACTACCTGCGCACGGAGTATGCGCATTTGAAAGTAATCTTTTTATCCGCAAGCGATCCAGAAAAGCTGCACGGGCAATTAAAAAAATACCGTTTTGATATCGCCGTACTTAGCGGAGTAAAAAGAGGGATTTTAGATCTTCCCCCTTTTGCCAGAACGCAACGTGCGCCTAGCCTATTTTAATCTCTTTATCCACACTGAGACCAAACCCGCTGATACCGACAAAGCCGGTGCCTTCATGCGAAACCAGCAGGTTAATATGGGCAATACCCAGCTGCTTTAG
>CAYUAC010000054.1:0-10555 GCA_964442515.1 uncultured Campylobacterales bacterium
TGATCCATATCCTTTGTCTCATCACGCCCCGCAAAGCCTACGCTGACATCCAGAACGTGCGCGCCGGCTCTGACCTGTTCCTGGGCAACCTGCAGCGTGCCTTCGTAATCTTCATCCAAAAGCAGATTGCGAAACGCTTTGGATCCCGTGGCGTTGCTTCTTTCGCCGATAAGCAGGGGAGCGGGGTCTTGCTTGAGCCAAACGGTGTCATACAGCGACGCCAGAGCGCGGGGCATGGACCCTGCCGGTTTTTTTGGCACGTATCCTGTCACGGCTTTGGCAAGGGCGGTGATGTGCTGGGGAGTGGTACCGCAGCAGCCTCCAAGGATGCTTACGCCGCTACAGTCTAAAAACTGTTTTTGCAGCAATGCAAATTCGTCCGGTCCCATGGGATAGAAGGTATGGCCGCCTCTGTTTTGAGGCAGTCCGGCGTTGGCGTGGATTGAAATCGGTTTGTCCCACACCTTCGCAAGGGCTTGCAAATGTTTGCCGTACTGGCCCGGGCCGGTACCGCAGTTAAAGCCCAGGCTGAAGATATTAAAAGGTTCCAGTATCGTTGCCAAAGTCGCAGCGTCGGTGCCGATAAGCATCGTGCCTGAGAGTTCGATGGTGGCTGAGACCATGATAGGAATTTGCGGGGCAGCGTCACGGCACGCATTCAAAGCGGCTTTGATTTGCAGGGGATCCTGGCAGGTTTCAAGCAAAAACAGATCAACTCCGCCCTTGGCCAGGGCTTTTGCGGCGGTTTTTGTTCCCTCGTACACGCTGTCGTAATCGATATGGCCAAGAGAGGGCAGCTTGGTTCCCGGACCGATGTCGCCGGCGACGTAGCGGGGCTTGTCTGTGGTACTGAAATCATCGGCCTGCTTTCTGGCCAGCCTGGCGCCCTCATAGGCTAAATCGTAGGTTTTATCAGCCAGATCGTAATCATCTAACACCCAGGGCAGGGCTCCGAAGGTATTGGTTTTGATAATATCGGCCCCGGCCAAGAGATAGCGGTAATATATACGTGATACGATTTCGGGCGCGCTGGCGTTGAGCGCTTCGTTACAGCCTTCCACGCCGTTCCACTGCGTTTTTGTAATCTGTAAATCCTGAATCTGGGTCCCCATGGCACCGTCTAATATATAAACTCTGTTACTGTCTAGCAAAAGCGATCCTAACCTGTTTTTTAGCGCAATTATACCAAATTCGCGCGTACCCTAACTGTAAAGCGAATCGTATTCGAGTTTTTTGAGTTTATCGACGATATCGACGATATAGGGATTCTTGCCGTATTTTTCATACAGTTCATGCAGTAGGTGCTTTTTCAAAGCGCTGAATTCTTTTTTGCTGAGTCTTAGCACATCCTCATCATCGTAAATAACCTGCCTGATCTCTTTATAAACGGTGTTTTTGAAATATTTGAGTTTTTCGATTCGGTAGCGGTCAAAGATCACTTCGACCTCATTGACCAGCCGGACTTTCAGCGTAGAAAGTCTTGCAGAATCAAACTGCGGGGTTTTTTCCTCTTTGAGCTTGGCAAAGGAGGTATTTGCCGGGACTAGTTTGAGATTGTACTGGTAATTGAGTGAATGGAAGCATTGGAAAAAGTTGATAAACCATTTGACGTTGCCGTTGGTGAAATACACCTTGACCTTACCGTTTGGCCGGATTTCGATATCTTCTAAAACTGCTTCACCCAGCCTGTCAAGGGTTTTTGTATTGACTGCTTCTAAAAGGGTTTGTGCATCCATCTGTTGTACTCTTTATGAAATGTTTTGACTATTTTAGCATATTTTGGCATCGATAATATTTTTACTTGACATATGTTCATTACAATTGCTATAATTTGGACATATGTTCAAAAGGAGCAAAAAAATGCAAAGCTTACGCAACATATTTTATTTCTATTATGACGGATTCAGGCAAATGGTGCTTGGAAAAACGCTTTGGAAGCTGATTCTGATCAAATTGGCGGTGATCTTTTTGTTTTTAAACTATATAGTGTACGACAAAAATTTCAACACCGAGTATGACAGTTTCAGCAAGAAAGCGGATTTTGTCAAAGCAAATTTAGCGAAAAATTAAAAAGGGAAGAGAAATGGAGGAAACACTTGTCGACTGGTCGCGGGCGCAGTTTGCGCTGACGGCGATTTATCACTTTTTGTTTGTCCCGCTGACGCTGGGACTTGGGTTTATCGTTGCAATTATGGAAACCATTTACGTCAAGACAAAAAATGAGTTTTATAAAAAGATGACGAAGTTTTGGATGACGCTGTTTGCGATCAATTTCGCAATCGGGGTGGCAACGGGGCTTATTATGGAGTTTGAGTTTGGGACCAACTGGGCCAACTACAGCTGGTTTGTCGGCGATATCTTCGGCGCTCCGCTTGCAGTTGAGGGGATACTGGCCTTTTTTATGGAAAGTACCTTTTTTGCGGTGATGTTTTTTGGCTGGAACAAGGTCAGTAAAGGCTTTCACCTGCTTTCAACCTGGCTGGTAGCAGTGGGTTCAAACTTAAGCGCGCTGTGGATTCTTGTGGCCAACGGCTGGATGCAGTATCCGGTGGGAATGACATTTAACCCTGATACTGCCAGAAACGAGATGAGCAACTTTTGGGATGTGATCCTCTCACCCGTGGCTATAAGCAAATTTTTGCACACCATCGGCAGCGGATATGTCATCTCGGCACTATTTGTCGTGGGTATCAGCGCGTGGTTTTTGCTCAAGGGCAAAGACGTGCTTTTTGCCAAGCGTTCTATGGCGATCGGGGCGACCTTTGGGCTGATCACGTCGCTGTTTTTGGTTTTAAGCGGAGATGAGTCGGCCCATCAGGTTGCTAAAACCCAGCCGGTCAAACTGGCCGCGATGGAAGGATTGTACGAGGGTAAAAGCCAGGCGGGCATCGTCGCTGTCGGCGCGCTCAATCCGGATAAGGATGTGACAAACAAGCAGGAAGCGTACCTGTTTGAAGTAGAGATTCCCTATATCCTCTCCCTGCTTGGATACCATGATATAGACGCGTATGTAGCGGGACTGAAGGATTTGGTTTACGGCAATAAGGCCCAAAACATAGAAGGAGCGGCAGATAAGATCGCCAAAGGCAAAGAAACCCTAGCCGCGTTTAAAGCGTATAAAGAAGCGGCGCGAACAAACGATGAGATAGCGATGAAAGAAGCAAGGAGCGTGCTTGAAGCCAATATGGATTATTTTGGTTACGGTTATCTGGACAAGCCCGAAGATATCGTGCCGCCGGTGGGCCTGACCTTTTACAGTTTTCACGTTATGGTCGCTCTTGGCAGCTGGTTTGTCGTGCTTTTTGCCGCACTTCTTTATTTAGTCAGCAAAAAAGAGATTTCACGGTATCGAAAATGGCTCAAAGCCGCGCTTTTTTCCATCCCGCTTGGCTATATCGCTGCCGAAGCCGGGTGGATCGTGGCTGAAGTAGGGCGCCAGCCCTGGGCGATTCAGGATCTCATGCCCGTGCAGGTGGCCGTGACGAATATATCAAGTACAAACGTCATGATGACCTTTTGGCTCTTTGCGTTTTTGTTTACGGCACTGTTAATTGCAGAGATCAGGATCATGACAAAACAGATCCAAAACGGTTTTGAAGGAGGGCACTGAAATGTTTGGTGATTTAAGTCTTTTGGCGCTGCAGCAGTACTGGTGGTTTATCATCTCGCTGCTTGGCGGGTTGTTTGTATTTATGATGTTTGTCCAGGGCGGGCAGAGTTTGATCTTTGCGCTTTCGCGCGATGAGAGTGAAAAGAGTATGCTGATCAACTCCATCGGGCGCAAGTGGGAACTTGGGTTTACGACTCTGGTTCTTTTTGGCGGGGCGCTTTTCGCGGCGTTTCCGCTGTTTTACGCGACCAGTTTCGGGGGCGCGTACTGGGTATGGATGGCGATCCTGTTTTGTTTTATTATCCAGGCAGTCAGTTATGAGTACCGAAAAAAAGAGAATAATTTTCTGGGTCAGCGCACTTATGAAATCTTTTTATATATCAACGGAACGCTGGGCGTATTTTTGCTGGGGGTTGCGATCGCGACCTTTTTTAGCGGCAGCGAGTTTTTGATTGATGAGAGAAACTTTTCTTACTGGCAAAACGAGCTTCGCGGTTTGGAAGCTCTTGGCAACCCCTTTAACTGGCTGCTTGGACTGGCGCTTGTATTTTTAAGCAAAATCCTGGGCGCGATGTATTTTATAAATAATATCGATTATGGCATAATAAGGAAGCGGGCTGTAACTTCTATTAAAAAGAATATGGTTTTCTTTCTTCTTTTCTTCCTGGGCTTTTTGGCGTGGATCTTTACCAAAGAGGGGTTTGCGCTAACGCAAAGCGGGCAGGTTGTCATGCAAAGTTATAAATATCTGCAAAATTTCGTGCAGATGCCCGTAATCGGTTTGGCGTTTGTCGCCGGTATTGTGATGGTTGTTATCTCCGTTTTTTCCACGATCCATTTAAACAGAACCTGCTGCATCATTACCGGCGGGATCGGCGTGGTGATCACGGTAACGGCGCTGCTTTTGAATCTGGGGTATAACAATACGGCGTACTACCCCTCAACCCATGATCTGCAAAGTTCGCTGACGATCATGAACTCCTCAGGCAGCCACTACACCCTGACTGTTATGAGTTATGTTTCGTTAATGGTTCCGTTTGTCCTTGGCTATATCGCACTGGCCTGGAGGGCGATGGATAAGCAAAAGATTACCCGCCAAGAGATTGAAGATGATGACGGGCACAATTACTAGGAGGTAAAGATGGTTGATTATTCTACATCCCTGTTATGGCTGGCCCTTTGGCCGGCGGTACTGTATATCGCATACAGACTCAGCATTAAAAACGCGTTAAAGGAGCAAAAATGATTGCGTTACCGGTAAAAACAGGCAAGAAAAACAGCAGGCTTTCCCCGCTGTTTGGCAAGGCAAAATATTTTGTGCTTATCAAAGGCGACAGTATGGAACTGATCGAAAATGAAAGCAAAAGCGGTAAAGGCGTGAGTGCTTTCTTGAAACAAAAAGGCGTGGATACACTGATCGTATCGCACATGGGCCAAAAACCTTTTGAAACGCTGGATGCCGCGGGCATTGAAGTGTATCTGTGCAATGATTTGAAGCTGGCGGCCAATGAAGTCGTGCTCAAGCTTGTCAATGAAAGCTTGCAAAAGGTTGACAAAACCAATTACAAGCAGCTGCTTGAGAAAAAAGGGCAACATGCGCAGACCCACAGCAAGGAGCGCTGCTGCCAAAAAGGACGTTTTGTCTTTGTATGATTTGGGAGAACTTTCTCCCGGGTCGTATCCTCTTACAAAATAACACTTCCAACCTACACCAATTTTTACTACAATTACAGAAAAAAAGGATTATAATGGCGCAAAAGGCCGTAATATTTGATCTGGACGGAACACTGCTGGATTCTATCCATGATATCGCGCTGTGCTGCAACGAAGTA
The DNA here is from genome assembly GCA_964442515.1 of uncultured Campylobacterales bacterium. Lineage (GTDB taxonomy): Bacteria > Campylobacterota > Campylobacteria > Campylobacterales > Sulfurovaceae > TCS-49. Next base: position 5,443 of record CAYUAC010000054.1, read on the forward strand.
CTGCAACATTTTGGCTACCAAAGCCACCCGCGTGAAGCGTATAAAGACTTTGTGGCTGACGGGGCGCGGGTGCTTTTTGAAAGGGCGCTGCCATCAGGACACTCCGGCGATGAATTAGAACGCGCCCTTACGCTTTTTAGGCAGATCTATGAAAGCAGGGTGCATCCAAATACGCTTCCTTACAGCGGTGTGGAGCATATGCTTGCCACGTTGCAGCAGGAGGGGCTGGCTAAAAGCGTGCTTTCTAATAAACCCGATCACACGACAAAAGCGTATGTACAGCAGGTGCTGGGACAATATGATTTTAAGCAGGTGTGGGGGCAGCAGGAGGGGTACGGTCTCAAACCCGATCCCGCTTCGGCCCTGCAGATAGCACGCAAGATGCAAAGAGATCCGGGTGAAATCATTTTTGTCGGGGATACGGCAACGGATATGAAAACGGCAAAAAATGCCGGTATGCGCTCAATAGGGGTGTTGTGGGGGTTTCGAAATGAAGCCGAACTGCGCGCGGGCGGCGCCGATATGATCGCCGCTACGCCCCGTGAGGTGTTGTCGCTGCTGCTTTAAAGACTGGGACCCGCGCTCGAAAAGTCAAAGGCGCTGTCTTTGGTCTGATATTTTTTGAAATTATCCACAAACATTTGCGCCAGCTTCATCAGCTGGGCGTCGTATCTGGCGGTGTCTTCCCAGGTTTGCCTTGGATTAAGTACGTCGGTGTTGACGCCCTCAAGTTCTTTTGGAATATCCAGATTAAACACGTCCAGCGTTTCAAACTCCGCGTCTAAAATATTTTCATTTAAGATACCGTCGATACACGCTCTGGTATCTTTGATACTCATGCGTTTGCCCTCGCCGTAGGGACCGCCGGTCCATCCGGTGTTGACCAGGTAGACATTGACGCCGTGCTGATCGATCTTTTCACCCAGCAGTTTGGCATAGACCGTGGGGTGCAGGGGCAGAAACGCTTCGCCAAAGCAGGCGCTGAAGGTGGCAACCGGCGTGGTTATGCCCCGTTCGGTACCCGCGACCTTGGCCGTGTAGCCGCTGAGGAAATAATACATCGCCTGTTCTTTGCTCAGCTTGCTTACAGGAGGCAGGACCCCAAAGGCATCGGCAGTTAAAAAGATGATGTTTTTGGGATGGCCGGCTTCCATGGAGGGGCGGTGGTTTTTGATGTGATAGATGGGATAGGAAACGCGGGTATTTTCGGTTTTGGTTTTATCTTCATAATCAACCACGCCGTCATCGTCATAGCCTACGTTTTCAAGCAGCGCGTCTTTGCGGATTGCGCCGAAAATTTCGGGTTCGCTTTTTTCATCCAGGTCAATAACCTTGGCATAGCAGCCCCCTTCAAAGTTGAACACGCCGTTTTCATCCCAGCCGTGTTCGTCATCCCCGATCAGTTCTCTGTTTGGGTCGGTAGAAAGCGTTGTCTTGCCCGTACCGCTGAGGCCGAAAAAGAGGCAGGTATCGCCGTCTTTGCCCACGTTGGCCGAACAGTGCATGGGCAGCTTGTTATCCAGCGGAAGCCAGTAGTTCATCATCGAAAAGATGCCCTTTTTCATCTCTCCGCCGTACCATGTGCCGCCGATAATAGAAACGGCGTTTTCAATATCAAACATGACAAAAACATCGCTGTTTAACGCATCTTTTTCATACTCGTCATTGCTGGTTTTGCATGCGTTGTATACGGTAAAATCGGGTGTGAACTCTTCTAATTCCTCTTTTGTGGGCCGGATAAACATATTTTTGACAAAATGGGCCTGCCATGCTACTTCGGAGATAAAACGGATGCGTTTTCTGCTGGCTTTGCTGGCTCCGCAGAAAACATCCGTGACATAAATGTTTTTGCCCGAGAGCTGTTGTTTGGTTTTCTCAAACAGTTTGTCAAAGACCTCTTTTTTGACCGGCTTGTTGATTTCGCCCCACGCGATATTTTGGTTTGAGGGCGGCTGGTCGACAAAATACTTGTCTTTGGGGCTGCGTCCGGTAAAGATACCGGTATCACAGATAGCCGCTCCGTTGGTGGCTAGTTTGCATTCGCCGTGATTGATCTCGTGAGCGGCCAACGCATCGTAACTGAGATTGTAGTATATCTTTTTGATACCTTCCAACCCTGCCTTTTCAATATCGTTTGGTTTCATTTCTTTAGACATATTTGCTGTTTTCCCTATTGTATAAAGTTTATGTAAAAATCGAAATCAGTATACCCGCGGCAACGGCCGAACCGATAACACCCGCGACGTTTGGTCCCATCGCGTGCATCAGCAGTACGTTGCCGGGTTTGGATTCCATGCCGACTTTATTGACTACGCGCGCGGCCATCGGCACGGCACTTACGCCTGCGGCCCCGATAAGGGGGTTGATTTTTTCTTTTGACACTTTGTTCATCAGTTTGGCCATGAGTACGCCCACTGCCGTACCGATCGCAAAAGCAACAAGACCGATGATCATGATGCCAAGTGATTCGGCGACCAAAAACTTGTCCGCGGCAAGCTTGGTACCCACCGAAAGGCCGAGAAAGATGGTGACGACATTGATCAGCGCGTTTTGCAGCGTATCGCTGAGCCGGTCAACCACACCGCTTTCCTTGGCGAAGTTACCAAAAGCAAACGCACCTACCAGCGGAGTCGCGTCAGGCAGGATCAAAATGGTCAAAAACAGTACGATCAGCGGAAAGATCATCTTTTCCAGTTTATTAACCGGACGCAGTTTCTCCATTTTGATTTCGCGTTCTTCTTTGGTTGTCAGCGCTTTCATGATCGGTGGCTGGATTACGGGAACCAGCGCCATGTACGAGTACGCCGCAACCGCCATCGCGCCAAGGAGTTCGGGTGCCAGTTTGTTGGCGATAAAGATCGTGGTGGGACCGTCCGCGCCGCCGATGATACTGATTGCCGCTGATTGCTGCAGCGTAAAATCAAATACGCCCGTGTACTGTGAAAGGGCTGCCGCCCCGACCAGCGAGCCAAAGATGCCAAACTGTGCTGCACCGCCCAAGATTGCTGTTTTTGGGTTGGCCAAAAGCGGACCGAAGTCGGTCATGGCACCCACACCCATAAAAATCAGCAGCGGAAAGAATTCGTTGGCGATGCCCATGTTGTACATGATGCCAAGCATACCGTGATCGCCCGCAAGATCGGCGATAGGGATATTTGCCAAAATGCCGCCAAAGCCGATAGGCAGCAGCAGTAGCGGCTCAAACCCTTTTTTAATCGCCAGATAAAAAAGCAGCAGACAGATGGCAAACATCAAAATGCGGCCAAAACTCTGCGCAAAGATACTCATATCCTTGCCTTCTGCCGTTTTTACGCCGTCTTTTGGCGCAATGATCGCATTGAGCCCCGTTGTTTTCCAAAAGCTTTCAAGAAGCCCGGTTATACTCTTTGGCTCATATGTTTCCTCTTTTGTCTCAGACACCGGCTGTGCGGGTTCGTTCGCAGCCAGCGGCGTGAGCAAAAATGAAAAAATCAGTGCCGCTGAAATGAATAATCTGCTCATTATCATCAACCCTTAATCCATTGTCGCTAAAACTTGCCCCTCTTCGACTGCATCGTTTGTTTTTACAGTGATGTGGGCAATTTTGCCGCTTTGGGGAGCGGTAACGTCTATTTCCATCTTCATCGCTTCAAGGATCATGATTTTTTCACCCTCTTCAACGCTGTCACCCGGATCTTTGAGTATTTTCCATACGTTGCCCGGTGTTTGGGATTTGATTTCTACGCTGCCTTCGCCGGCCGGAGCCGCCGGTGCGGAGTCTCCCGCCTCGCTTTGGCTGCTGACATCTTTGACTTCCACCTTGGCGTCACCTTCTGCCACCTGTACACTAAACTTTTCTCCGTCTACTACTACCGTATAATTGCCGCTCATGTCGCCTCCATTTGTGTTTTGTGTTCCTTTTCGCACCTTCAGCGGGGATTTCCCGAGTAGAAAATCGATCCCTTTCTGGTCGCATGAAGCCGCGATAAAGATGTTTTCGTCAGTAGTGTCTAAATCGTTTTCTTTCAAAACCTCTTTCCAGTGATCCATCGATTTGTTTTCATCTCTGTCTGAAATGTCCAGAGGGTTTTCCTCTGTTGGTTCCAGCTTTAACTGTTCACTTGCAAGTTTTACGATCTGCTCATCGGGCGCAACCGGTGTTTTTCCAAAGTAGCCAAGAACCATCCGGCCGTATCCCGGAGCGATCTTTTTCCACGGTCCAAACATTACGTTGTTAAACGCCTGCTGCCAGTAAAACTGTGAAACGGGTGTAACGCTGGTGCCGTAGCCGCCTTTTTCGACCACTTCGCGCATCGCTTTGATCACGTCTGTGAATTTATCCAGCATATTGTTATCGCGCATCATCTGCGTATTGGCCGTCAGTGCGCCTCCGGGCATGGGAGAAAAGGGGATCAGGGGTGAAACCTGCGTGGCTTCGGGGGGCATGTCGTAATCTTTGAGGCAGTCGTGAAGTACCTCTTCGTATTTTAAAATCTTTTCGGTTGTAAGGTTGCCCAGATTAAAGTCGGTCCCCTTGGTTGCGTGCAGCAGCGTGAGGATATCGGGCTGGCTGGTACCGCCGCTGACCGGAGAAGCCGCAAGGTCGATACCGTTGGCGCCTGCTTCCAAAGCCGCTAAATAGGAAGAAACGCTTACCCCCGCCGTTTCGTGCGTATGCATACGCAGGTGCACGTCTTCGCCAAGGAGGCTGCGTGCCATTTTGATCGTTTCAAAAACCTTATGCGGACTTGCCGTACCGCTGGCGTCTTTGAACGCCACCGAGTCAAAAGGAACGCCCGCGTCTAAGATATTGCGAAGGACCCCTTCGTAAAAGGGGACGTCGTGGGCGCCTTTACATCCGGGAGGCAGGTCCATCATCGTGACGACAACTTCGTGGTTGAGATTGTGGCGCTTGATGCACTCGGCGCTGTAGGCTAAGTTGTTGACATCATTGAGCGCGTCAAAGTTTCTGATCGTGGACGTGCCGTGTTTTTTAAACATCTTTGCGTGCAGATCGATCAGATCCCTGCTGCCTGTTTCCAGCATCACGGTGTTGATACCGCGGCTGAGCGTCTGGAGGTTGACATCGGGGCCGACGATGTCGCGGAAGCGGTCCATCATCGTAAACGCGTCT
>CAYUAC010000054.1:10565-13096 GCA_964442515.1 uncultured Campylobacterales bacterium
CGTCTTCTTGCAGATAAAAATACAGGCTTTGAAAACGTGCGCCGCCGCCGAATTCAAAGTGGTTGATGCCCGCGTCCAGGGCTGCTTCCACCGCCGGGAAGAAGTCATCCATCAAGACTCTGCCGCCAAAAACGGATTGGAACCCGTCTCTGAAAGTGGTATCCATTATGTCGATATATTTCTTAGCCATAATCTTCCTTAACTGGTTGAGTTTTTGTGGTGTGTAATGGCTGCGATGGCAGCTGCTATCTTTTTGCTTTTGTTGGATTGCGCTTGTTGTGTTTTAGAAGGTGCTGTCGGTGCTTTTGGTTCGGGGAAGTACTTTGCTATCAATTTTGCCTGCAGTTGCAAAATCAATATCAGAAAGTATAAAAATACAAATACGATTCCCATCCCAAGGACCATAAACTTGAGTGCTTCAGCTACAATGTTTGGTTCCATATTTTCCATACCCTTGTATTGCAAAATTGTGACAAATTGTAAGATATTTTAGCTTTTAACAAGCTAAAATCCTTTCCCTAGATTTTTCTTTGTTGCCGTAAGCCCAAAAGGCCCTCCTACAGGGGGCCGGGCGGATCAGTTTAGATTAATATTTCACGCTGTCCTCGGCTGTCGGTGCTGCTTAAAACGCCCATGGCTTCCAGTTGTTCGATAATATTGGCCGAACGGTTGTAGCCGATCGCCAGTTTTCGCTGCAGGTAACTGATCGATGTTTTTTTGTCACTGAGGACGATCTGTTTGGCATCTTCATACAGTTCGTCCAGGTCGGTATTGGAAACCGCCGCGCCTGAATTTTCCTCTTCGCTGCTTAAAAAGCGCTCATCGTAATCGGCCAGGCCCTGGGCTTTGAGAAACTCGACAATCTGTTCGATTTCGGCTTCTTCGCTCCAGGGCGCGTGCAGCCGTACCAGCGTAGAAGCCCCCGGAGGCGTAAAAAGCATATCGCCTCTGCCAAGCAGGCTTTCGGCACCGTGAGCGTCCAGGATCACTTTGCTGTCGACTTTCTGGCCCACTTTGTAACTGATACGGCTTGGCAGATTGGCTTTGATCAGTCCCGTGACCACATCTACGCTCGGGCGCTGGGTGGCAACGATCAGGTGGATACCGCTGGCTCTGGCCATCTGGGCCAGGCGGGAGATGGAATACTCCACATCCTTGCCCGCCGTCATCATCAGATCGGCCAGTTCGTCGATGACGACCACGATATAGGGCAGGGCGTCATAGCCTTGCTGTTTTGCCTTTTTATTATAGTTTTCTATGTTTTTGGTTTTGGAGTTGCTCATCAGCTTATAACGCCGCTCCATCTCCGCAACCATATTATTAAGCGCGTTGACCGCTTTTTTGGGTTCGGTGATTACGGGTGTGAGCAGATGGGGAATATCGTTGTAAATGGAAAATTCCAGCATCTTGGGATCAATCATCATCAGCTTTAGATGGGTGGGATCGTTTCGATACAGCAGGCTTAGAATCATGGCGTTGATCCCGACAGACTTGCCGCTGCCGGTGGTGCCTGCAATCAGCAGATGGGGCAGTTTTTTGAGGTCGGTAAAAAAGGGTTTGCCCACGATATCCTTACCAAGGGCAAGCGTCAGCGGCGAAGAACTTTGTCTGAAAATATCGCTTTCTATCAGTTCGCGCAGATAGATTGTCTCCAGGCTTTCGTTGGGAATTTCGATACCCACCACGTCCTGGCCCGGGATAGGGGCCTGGATGCGGATGGTTTTGGCTTTCAGTGCCATGGCCAGGTCATCTTGCAGGTTTAAAATCTTGGAAACCTTGACATTTGCCGCCGGACGGAATTCGAAGGTGGTCACAATCGGTCCGGAGTAGGTACGGACCACGTCGCCGTTGATATTGAACTTTTTGAGTTTTTCTAAGAGGTTGGAAACTTTTTCATCGATGATGTTTTCATCGATTTTTTTACCGTCTTTTTTGGGTTTTTGCAGAAACTGGGGTTTGGGGAGTTTGAAATCCTTGCTGACTTCGATCTTTCCTTTTTCCACGGTGGAATCAAGCAGTTTTTTGTTTTCTTCCAGTTCTTCAACGACCTTGTAATCTTTGGGGGTGTTTTTTTTGGTGTCCTCTTCCCGGGGCGGTGTCTGGTTGTGCCGCAGTTCCCGGTTTTCTTCTTCCAGTTCCCGGTCAAATTCTTTGGATTTGATCAGTTTGATATCTACGTCACAATCTTGTTCCATCTCATCCACATCCGCAATCGCCGCGTCTTCACTGTAATCGATATCACGGGTGTAATCGGGTTTGGGTTCCTTAGCTTCTTTGTTGCCTGTCTCCTCCTGAGCAGCCGTTTTTTGCGGTGAATGGGAGGGGCTAGCCGTTTGTTCTTTTGCCTTTTTTTGTTTTGGGGTAAAAAAAGCTTTGAGTTTTGCCAGCAGACCCGCAAGCAGGCGGCTGAATTTGATACGCTCGTCAAACAAAACCGCCAGCGCTACCAGAAAGGTCATCAGCCAAAACAGCCATGCCCCGGCCACGCCGATAAAGGGGCTTAAAAAATCCACGACGCTGGCCCCGATCTC
>CAYUAC010000055.1:0-12734 GCA_964442515.1 uncultured Campylobacterales bacterium
GGCACTGAGCACTTCGCCCGTTTCTAAGCGCGAAAGCAGGTGCCGGCTGGTGTGTTCTGATTTTACGCCAAGCCCGCCCAGATAGATGATACGCCCTACCCCGCATTGTGCGGCGGTGTCGCTAAAGGTCTGTGCCAGTTGGCGGTCTAAATCTTTATAATTTTTACTGTTTAGAGAATGGACAAGATAATACGCGGCGTCAACGCCCTGCATCGCTTCTTGCAGCGCCTCTTTGTCAAAGATATCGCCTTGGATGATGCGCAGGTTTTTCTGCGCGTATCGCGAGAGGGCTTTTTTATTGCGAACAAAAAGCACCGGTTCAATATTGCTGTCTTGAAGCAGCTTTTGTTTCAACCGCCGACCGATATATCCGGTGGCTCCGGTAAGTAAAACGCGCATAGGCTCTCCTTTGATCTATTATGACATCTTTTTGTATAATTGCACGTAAAAAGGGCGGCTTTGGCAAAAGTTTTTCAACACTGCATCATCGGGGCGGGTGCTTCGGGGCTGATGTGTGCGGCTTTCATCAATAATGAAAACACCCTCATCATCGAAGGCGGGGCCAAACCCGCCGCCAAGGTCTCTATCAGCGGCGGGGGTCGATGCAATATAACCAACGCCGATATGCAAAGCGCCTTTTTTGTCGGCGAGGAGAGCTTTATCGCTGAGACCTTAAAAGGCTTTGACCAGGATGATACCCTTTCATTTTTACGCCAAGGCGGCGTTCATTACCAACTGCACGAAAAGATCGTTAAAGGTACCTACTTTTGCCGTGACAGCAAAGACGTAATAAATGCTTTGCAAAACAGCAGCGATAAGTGTCAAAAACAATTGAATACGTTTGTCAAAAGCGTGACAAAAAAAGATATCTTTTGTATACACACCTCAGAGGGAACCTTTTATGCCAAAAAGGTAATCGTCGCCAGCGGAGGGCTCAGCTACCCCAAACTTGGAGCCGGTTCCATCGGCTATGACATCGCTGAAGACTTTGGACACACGCTCACCCCGCTTTGGCCCGCTTTGGTGGGATTTACCGTGCAAAAGCCCCAGTTTTGGTTCAAAGACTTAAGCGGTATCAGCCTTGAAGCCCGGGTTGAGACCGGAGGCAAAAGCTTTGAGGGCAGCGTACTTTTTACCCACAAAGGTATCAGCGGTCCGGCGATCTTAAACGCGTCGCTGTTTCATACCAAAGGCTCCGTAACGATCGATTTTGCCCCCGGTTTCAACCTGCAAAAACAAAGAAACTTAGCAAAAAATATTTCAACCGTGCTGCCGCTTCCAAAACGCTTTGTCAAAGCGTTTTTACACTCGCTTGACTTAGTTGACAAACCCTGTCGTCAATATACCCCCGGCCAGTGGCAGCTGCTGCAGCAGTTGCAGCACTACGAATTTGCCCCCGCGGGTGATTTTGGCTACAACAGGGCGGAAGTGACAAAAGGAGGCATTGAGACAACACAGATTGATAAAAATATGCAGAGCAAAAGAGAGCAGGGACTTTTTTTTATCGGAGAAGTACTGGATGTCACGGGCGCCCTTGGGGGATACAATATCCAGTGGTGCTTTAGCAGCGCGGCGGCGTGTGGCAGATATTTGCAAAAGGAGGATTCATGAAAGCAGTCATTCAACGGGTCAGCAGCTCCAGCGTGCGCGTGGATGAAAAGATTGTGGGCAGTATCGGCGCGGGATTGAATATTTTGCTTGGCGTGCAAAGAGGCGATGACAAAACCGCCGCGGATAAGCTGGTCAAAAAGATTGCCAATCTGCGTATCTTTGCAGACAGTCAGGGCAAAATGAATCTTTCCTTGATCGATTGTAGCGGCCAGGCGCTGGTCATTTCGCAGTTTACTCTTGCCGGCAGCGTAAAAAAAGGACGCCGCCCGAGTTTTGACAAAAGCGCGGATGCGGACACGGCAAAAGCGTTGTATGAATACTTTGTCCAAGAGTTGTCAAAAGTAGTCAAAGTACAAACGGGGGAATTTGGAGCGATGATGGAGGTACATATCGTCAACGACGGTCCGGTGACGTTTGTCATCGATTCAAATGAATTAAACTGACTGGTGCGCCCTTCAGGATTCGAACCTGAGGCCTACGCCTTAGGAGGGCGTTGCTCTATCCAACTGAGCTAAGAGCGCATACATGAAACCTTAGCAGATGCAAGCTTAATTTTCAACCTCTTTGTAAAATGCTTCCCAGCCGCCTTTTTCTTTGGAAGCGATATACACGCCTTCAATGGTGATACGCTCAACCAGTTTCAAGCAGTTTGAGAGGGGGTTTTTGGGAGAAAAAAGCAGCTTTGTAATCTCGTGATCGATTGTCTCACCCTTTTTAAGCTGCGCGTCAATCGTGTCCAGGTCGCTGTCATCTTTGATATAGGCAGCAATCTGGAGCGCGTTGCAGTAACCGTCGATACCGACTATTTCCCTGGAATCTTTTTTCAACGGACAGTCAAAAACGGCCGTGGTTTGCAGTGTCGCCTTGTAGCGTCTGCTTTTGGCCTTATCATCCAAATGGCTTAAAAAATATTCTCTTTGGCTGCCGGTAAGTTCGGGAACAGCTGCTTCAATTCCTGCTTTGTGCATCAGCGCATCCTGCAATATCATACGGATCGCTGCGGCCACGATCAATGAAAGTACGATCATGTACAAAAATCCCAAAGACGCGGGCTGCAGGATAAAAGAGATCGCTATCAACACCCCCGGTATTAGTAGTGTAACGGGCAGCAGTTTGTACGCGTAAATATTTTCAGCGATGTTTTGCGCGTCAAAATAGCCGCCGTAGGGGTCACTTTGGCGTTTGACATTGCGCCACAGCAGCCAAAACTGCATCGCAAAATAACTCAGCAGAAACAGTAACGCTGCGATCAAAAATGTTTGTAGCATTTGTAAATCCTTTCGTAAGCTTGCATTCCTGCTATGACAGCGGCTCTTTTCCTACCAGGCTGTGGCTGTTGATGATTTCAAATTCCAAAACATACGCGTAACTGTTTTCTTCTTTGTGCCGTCTTCGAAGCGCCTCGGCGCGGTCCTGATCCTCATCGATACCAAGCAGCCGCAGCTGCAGGCGCACGCCTTCATATCCCTCGCCGTCTTCTTTAAACAGGTAGTGCGCGTACGCATTTTCTTTCAAATTGTTCAGCGTCTGGTTGGGCGCGGCTAAAAAAACGGCCCTGCCACCTTCTATATGGGGTCTGGCATACAGCGCCCCGTTTACCCTGCCCTCTTTGTCGGCGGTGGAGAGTACTCCCAGACCGGTGTGGTTTTCAAAATAGTTATCCAAGTTCATTCTATATCCTTTAGTATTGTACCGCTTGTATAATACCATTTATTATCTTCTTTGACAAAATCAGACTTTTCGCAAAAAGAGACATCCCGGCCGCCTGAGAAAAGCGTGGCACAAAAGGTAACGGTGGCGCTTTGACCCTCATCTTCATGCCGCGCGATGCGCAGGTTTTGAAACAAGGTATTGTGACAAAAGGCTTTGATCGAAGCTTTCCACGCCTGCGTGTCACGGGTGAACTCCGGATGGCTTGGGTGGGTAGTAGCGATGATATACTCTGCCTTTGCAAGCGCAAAAGCATTGTAGCGCGAACGCATCAGTTTTTCAGCCGTTTGCGGATTCGCTTTTGCATCATGATAGATTTTGCAGCATTTTTTGTATTTGATCTTGCTGTGGCACGGACAAAGTGTGTTGGGTGATATTTTCATAGGGGAAGTATAGCATAAATGGTGCGGATGAGAGGACTCGAACCTCCACGCCAAAGGCACTAGATCCTGATTCTAGCGTGTCTGCCAATTTCACCACATCCGCTTATTGTCTTTAAGAGTTGAAATTATACCATAGTTTTACCCATTTTTGATTAATCCTTGCAATACATTGTTAAAAAAGGGTGTTTTGACAATATTTTTAAAATTTTGGGGTTAAACTTGGTGGCGGGAGTAGGATTTGAACCTACGACCTTCGGGTTATGAGCCCGATGAGCTACCAAACTGCTCTATCCCGCGATCAATTACTTATCGGTAAGTAAAAAAGGAGTTTACTGTAAAAGCATGGTGCGGATGAGAGGACTCGAACCTCCACGCCGTGAGGCACTAGATCCTAAGTCTAGCGTGTCTGCCAATTTCACCACATCCGCATAGCATGTATCGTTAAGGGTGGTACGCCCTCCAGGATTCGAACCTGGGACCTACGCCTTAGAAGGGCGTTGCTCTATCCAACTGAGCTAAGAGCGCCTTAGTGTTTTATTTAAAGATGGTACGCTAGATAGGATTCGAACCCATGACCCTCTGATCCGAAGTCAGATGCTCTATCCAGCTGAGCTACTAGCGCCCCTGTTTAGACACTATATGGGGTGGATGATGGGATTCGAACCCACGGCCCTCAGAGCCACAATCTGATGCTCTAACCAACTGAGCTACACCCACCGTCTGTTAAAAAAGTTTTCATCTTTAAATACATGGTCGGAGTGAGAGGATTCGAACCTCCGACCCCCTGGTCCCAAACCAGGTGCGCTAACCAGACTGCGCTACACTCCGAAAATTTATCAGCTTTAAAAGCGAATGAAATTATAGCTTCTTTTTCTGCCGGTGTCAATACTTTTAGCGATTTTTGTTATAATTAACGTTTTCGCATTCCGATTCGCTGCGAATGCGTGATCGCAATAGCGATCGCATCGGTGATATCAAGCGGTTTTATCTCTTTTTTTATCCCCAAAAGCCGTTTAACCATAAAAGCCACCTGAGTTTTATCCGCTTTTGCCTTGCCTGTCAGCGCTTTTTTGACCTGCAGCGGCGTATACTCGGCAAAATTTCCAAACTCCTGCAATATTTTCAAACTCAGCGCCCCGCGAAACTGCGCAAGCTTGAGTACCGTTTTTGGATTGTGGGCAAAAAATATATCCTCGATTGCCACTTCATCAATCACCTTGTCTTTAATGATAAGATCAAACCCTTCGATGAGTTCTGGCAGTTGGTATTGAAGCTCATCTTTTTTTATTTTTATCAGTCCCGCTTCGGCTAAAGAAAGCTTGCCTTTTTCAAAATTAATGATCGCATATCCGCAATTTCTGCTGCCCGGATCGATACCTAATATATTCATTTTTTATTCACTCTTTCTAATCCCGTAATTTTGGGGTTATTCACACCTTTTCACACGATGTGAATAACTTTATTCACTTTTATACTTGTATTTTATCCAACTTTTGATAAAATGTTGAAGTTCCCTGTTTCAGGGGTTTACAAAGAAAATACACGAATTTTATTCACATTTTATCTTTTTTTTGATAGGAACTTAGTCACAAGGTTATTCACATATGAATATTGGCACCCAAATCCTGGCTGAACTCAAAAACGAGGTCACCAGTATCGAGTACGAACGTTATATAAAACAGCTTACTTTTTCGCTTGAGGAATCCAGAAGCGACGAAGCCGTTTTTTATACACCAAACAAACTGATCGCCAACTGGATCAAAACCAAATACGCCAAAAAAATAGCCCACCTTTTTGAAGTTCACACCGGTGTCAAAACCAAGGTTATCATCAAACTGGGCAAAAAGGGGCGCAAAAAAAGCAGACCGAAAAAAGAAGACGAAAGCGGCCAAAAATCCAAAGCCAAGTTTTTAAATCCCTCACTGACCTTTGACAGCTTTATTGTGGGCGATTCCAACCAGTTTGCTTATACTTCGGCCCTGAGTGTGGCCAATAATCCGGGTACGCCTTACAATCCGCTTTATATCTACGGCGGCGTCGGACTTGGCAAAACCCACCTTCTCCAGGCTATCGGCAACCTGAACAAACAAAAAAACATGTCCATTCTTTATACCACGTTAGAACAGTTTCTCAATGATTACCTGCGCCATATCGGCAACAAAACGATGGACCGCTTTCGTGAAAAGTTTCGCAAATGCGATATACTGCTCATTGACGATATCCAGTTTTTAAGCAATAAAGAAAAACTTCAGGAAGAACTGTTTCATACCTTTAATGAACTCCACAGCAGGGGCAAGCAGATCGTTATCACTTCCGATAAATCCCCGAACAAGATCGCAGGCATCGAAGAGCGCCTCAAAAGCCGCTTTGAGTGGGGTCTGATTACCGATATCCAACCTCCGGAACTGGAAACAAAGATCGCCATCATCAGAAAGAAATGCGAACTCGACGGCGTCAATCTGGGTAAAGAGATCATCAACTATATCGCTACCAATATGGGTGACAATATCCGCGAAATCGAAGGCACCATCCTCAAACTCAACGCCTACAGTTCGATGATGAACAAAGAGATCGATCTGGAGTTTGTCAAAGATATTATCAAAGACCAGATCAATGAGCAAAAAGAAAATATCAGTATCGATGACGTGATCGACATGGTTTCAAGCGAAATGAATATCAAACCAAGCGAAATTAAATCCAAAAGCCGCTCCAAAAATATCGCTAACGCCAGGCGGGTGGTGATTTATATCGCAAGAAACCTCACGCCAAACTCCACGCCCAAGCTGGCACAGTACTTTGGTATGAAGGATCACTCAGCCATCAGCAAAAACATCAAAAAGACGATGAGTCTGATAGAAAACGATGAAACTTTTCGCCTCAGAATCAAGGAATTAGAGCACAAGATTAAAGCAAAATAAAAAATGTTATAATTGCACCAGTGAAAAGATGTGCTATACTTTTTGATATACAATGCACATGCAAACTGTTTGGTTGAGGGCTTTTAAAGGGGTTTTTCACTTTTTCACGGTCCTTATTACTAATACTAAGAATTTAAAATAATAAACAGGGGATGGCCATGCACTTTACAATCCAAAAGCAGATTTTTGAATCGGTACTGACAAATATCCAACCGTTTCTGGAAAAAAAAGACCAGACACAGATCACATCACATATCCTTTTTGATATACAAAACAGCAATCTCAGTCTCAAAGCCACAGACAGTGAAGTGGGACTGTTTATTCAAAATATCGAGTTATCAGATGCAGCTGACTGTACCTTTACCGCAAACGGTAAGAAAATTCTTGATATTATCCGCATTCTTAAAAATGATATGATCAAGATAGAACACAGCGGTGACAATATTATTATTTCACAGGGACAGTCGCGTTTTAAACTGCCTACCTTTGATCACTCCATCTTTCCACAGTTTCCTCAAAGTCAGGGCAAATCAAAAATTACACTGGATTCATCCAACCTCATAGAAGGCTTGAAAAAGATTACACCCACCATCGATACCAATAATCCAAAGTATGAACTCAACGGTGCGCTCATTGATATCAAAGCCGACTCAACCAGACTGGTGGGAACCGACACCAGACGTCTGGGGATTAAATATATCAATGAATCAAACAGTGATGAACTTTCGCTTATTATCCCAAAAAAAGCGATCCTGGAGATACAAAAACTGTTTTTAGACGAGATTGAAATCTTTTACGATGAGAACAATCTGGTGATCCAATCGTCCAACTATTTTTTCTTTACCCGTCTCATTAACGGTAAATTTCCCGATTATGAACGCATCATCCCAAAAACATCCAAGCACAACCTGATTATTGAAAAAACCCAAATGATCGAGTCGATCAAAATGATCGCGACCGTATCCAGTGATCTGAAACTTACCATCAGTCAAGACAGTATCCTTTTTGAAAGTCTGGCCGAAGACAATCTGGAAGCAAAAACTTCCATCGATATCCAAAACGGAACCGAAGAAGCGTTTGATATGGCGATCAACAGCCGCTACCTGCTGGATTTTTTAAATCAGGTACAAAACGATACGTTTGAATTCAAACTCAACGAACCAAATCTGCCTTTCTTACTCAAAGACGGCGATTTCAGCACCGTTGTTATGCCAATAGTTTTATAAAGGGTTACATGAATGAGCAATACCAAATATATTTTTGTCACGGGCGGGGTTCTGAGTTCTTTAGGAAAAGGGATCACCGCCGCAAGTATCGGCACGATCTTAAAACATACCGGCCAAAGCGTAAGCGTCCTTAAGCTTGATCCCTATATCAACGTCGATCCGGGCACGATGAGCCCGCTGGAACACGGCGAAGTGTTTGTTACTCAGGACGGGGCGGAAACCGATCTGGATCTTGGCCACTATGAGCGCTTTTTAGATACCAATTTAACACAAAATAACAATTTCACCACCGGACAGGTATATAAAACCGTCATCGAAAACGAAAGAGAGGGTAAGTATCTTGGCAAAACGATCCAGGTTGTTCCCCACATCGTCGATGAGATCAAAGAGCGCATCGAAAAAGCCGGGCGCAACAAAGATATCCTGATCGTCGAACTTGGCGGCACCATCGGTGATATCGAAGGCTTGCCTTTTGTTGAAGCCATACGGCAGATGAAACACGACAAGGGTATGGATAATGTGATGAATATCCACGTAACCCTGCTTCCTTTTATCAAAACCGCCGGAGAGCTCAAAACAAAACCGACCCAGCACAGCGTGCAGGAACTGCGCCGCATCGGTATTTCGCCGCAGATGATCGTGCTTAGAAGCGAATACCAGGTACCAAGCGATATCAAAAAAAAGATCGCCATCAGCTGTGACGTGGCCGAAGATAGCGTAATCGAAGCGCTGGATGCCCCCACGATTTATGAAGTACCTTTGAATATGCTTGCTCAGGACGTACTGGCTCCCATCAAACGCCAGCTCAAGCTTGAAGACGCCGAAGTCAAGATGCAGCACTGGATCGATCTGGTCGATAAGATCAAAAACCCCGCAAACAACGTCACGATCGCTTTTGTGGGCAAATACTTAGAACTCAAAGAATCATACAAATCCCTTACCGAAGCACTCATCCACGCAGGGGCGAATCTGGATACCAGGGTCAATATCAAATGGGTCGACAGTGAAAAGGTAGAAGATGAAGGCAGTGAAAAATACCTCTCAAGCGTAGACGGCGTACTGGTTGCCGGCGGCTTTGGCAGCCGGGGCGTGGAGGGCAAGATCGCTTCGATTAAATACGCCAGAGAAAACAAGACCCCCTTCCTCGGTATCTGCCTTGGGATGCAGCTGGCTTTGATCGAATACGCCAGAAACGTGATCGGTATCGAAGATGCCAACTCGGTGGAGTTTGATCCCGAATGCAAAAACCAGATTGTATACCTGATCGATCAGTTTATCTCCCAGGACGGCCAGGTCGAAATCCGGACGCACAAAAGTCCTCTGGGCGGTACGCTGCGTCTTGGTGAATACCCGTGTGAAATAGAAGAGGACAGTACGCTGTTTAACGCTTACGGCGAGAAGCTCATCTACGAGCGCCACCGCCACCGCTTTGAAGCCAACCCCAAATACAAAGAGATATTAGAACAGGAGGGTATGCTTATCAGCGGTCACAGCAAGGGGCTGATCGAAGCGGCCGAGATCAAAGACCACCCGTGGTTTTTAGGCGTTCAGTTTCACCCCGAGTTTACTTCTAAACTGCAAAATCCTAATCCTTCGATCCTTTCGTTTGTTAAAGCAGCGTGTGAGCGGCATTAAACAAACGATAGAAAAACTGTTGCAAGCCCGTTTTGAAGACGGGTTTTGCAAGCTTGCCGACCTTCCAAAACCCGAAACGATCAAGGATTTGCCAAAAGCGGCAAAAAAGATCGCGCAAACGATGCGGCAGGGCAAAAAGATCACCGTAGTGGGTGATTATGATGTTGACGGCGTTGTCTCAAGCGCGCTTTTACAGGATTTTTTTACCGCTGCTGATTACAAGGTAGAGGTGGTTATTCCAAACCGCTTTGATGACGGCTACGGACTGAGCCCAAAGCTGATAGAACGCATCGAGACTGATCTGATCATTACCGTCGATAACGGTATCAGTGCGGTGGAAGCAGCCGATCTTTGCGCGCAAAAAGGGATGGAACTTATCATTACCGATCACCATACACCGCCTGAGACGCTGCCCCGGGCCTACGCAGTTGTGAATCCAAAACAGGATGACTGTAGCTTTGCCCACAGCGAAATCTGCGGGGCGCAGGTGGCGTGGTATCTGATTGCCCAGCTAAAAACTGACTGCGGCGTCGCGTATGATCTCAAAGAAGCGATGGGAATCGTTTCGCTGGCCGTTATTGCCGATGTTATGCCGCTGAAACATATTAACAGAGCTTTTGTCAAAGCCGGGCTGCAGCTGTTGTCGCGTTCAACCAAACCCTTTGCGCTGGCTTTGAAAACGTACATGGATACAAACAGCTTTTCCAGCGAGGATATCGGTTTTTTTATCGCTCCGCGCATCAACAGCGCCGGGCGTATGGATGACGCTGTACACGCGTATGAGTTTTTAACCAGTCCCGATAGCGATAGCGCGATGGAAAAACTGCAGCAGCTTAACAGCATGAATGCGCTGCGCAGAGAAACCCAGGAAATGATACTTGCGCAGGCAAAAAAACAAGCAGTCGCCGATGCCAACGTGCTGGTAGTAGCCGGGGAGTTTCATGAAGGGGTGGTCGGTATCGTAGCGGGGCACCTGAGCAGCCATTTTCAAAAACCCGCCATCGTACTGTCAAAAAAAGAAAACATCTACAAAGGCAGCGGCAGAAGCTGGGGCGATATCGATCTGTTTAGTATTATTAACGAATATTCGCATCTGCTTGAAGGCTTTGGCGGACACAGAGCCGCGGCGGGGCTGAGTATCAAGCAGGAACATTTACAAAGCTTTACGGAAGCTATGGCCGCTTACAAATACCCCCGGGCCAAAGAAAGCAATCCGGTGCTGGCAACGCTTGCATTTGAAGATATCGATTTTGACCTGATAAAGTTGCTGCAAAAATACGAACCCTACGGAGAGGCAAACCCCAAGCCGCTTTTTTACAGCAGCGGGGTTGTCGTTGACGGTATCAGGATTGTGGGAGAGACAAAAGCCCACCGGATACTGCATCTTCGTCAGGGGGTGTGTAGTTTTAAAGCTATAGAGTTTCATTTTAAGAGTGCTTTAAAAATAAATGATAAAATCGCTGTGCGTTACGCGGTGGAAGAAAACAGTTACCAAAACCAAACCTCCATACAGCTGCAAATAGTTAAGATAGAGTTATAATTAAAATAGGTTGCAAAAATAGTTTTTATTTATTTTGACCAAATGCCAAAAAAAGGTGACAAATGTACAAAAATAGGTTAGAATTAAAGTTCATTTATACCGTAAATGGGTAAAATCTGTTAAACTCGTTAAAAAACTAGGAGAGAGCATGGAAAAATTCACAAAAAACCACGAAGAATTGATCGCAGAGTATCTGAAGAGTGAGGGGATCTCTAGAAGAGACGCGATGAAGATGATGGGTATCGGTGCAGGTGCAGCGATGGTCGGCGGAACAAACGCACAGGCCGCAACTGCTGCCAAAGCAAGTGACGCCAAAGGCAAAATCGTTATCGTCGGCGGCGGTATGGCCGGTGTATCAACGGCTGCAAAATTAAGCGGAATGCTTAACAGCCCCGATATTACTATCATTGAACCAAACCCCGAATCGGTATCGTATCAGCCGGGTCTGACACTGGTCGCATCAGGCGTATACGAACCGGGTGACGTTAAGTATAAAACCAAAGATTTTATGCCAGACGGCGTCACATGGGTTCAGGATAAAGCGATGGATATCGACGGAGACGCACAGAAAGTCAAAACCGCCAAAAACGGCGATATTGATTATGACTACCTTGTTGTCGCAGCCGGTATCACGCTGGATTACGGTTCAATTGAGGGTCTTAACGGCGAAGCTACGACATGGGGTAACACTTCCGAAATTGAAAGCGTTATCAAAGGTGATAACGGCGTTAACTCTATCTACTTTGAAAACGGTGCGCAAAATACCTGGAAATCGATGCAAAAATTCATCAACGATGCTAAAGGCGGCAAACAGGTCAAAGGTGTTTTTACACACCCCGATACGCCGATTAAATGCGGCGGCGCGCCCAAAAAGATTATGTATCTGACTGAAGCCAGATTGAAAGAAGCCGGCGCTGATGCCAGAGCCAACGCCGAACTGACGTTCTATCCAAACGGCGGCGCGATGTTTGGTGTTCCGGAATACCACGACGCAATTGTTGATCAGTACAAAGCAAGAGATATGAAGTGGCATTATAACCACAACCTTGTAGCCGTTGATCCGGCCAAGAAAATCGCGACATTTGACAACTGGTCGATGAAAAACGTGTATGATGAAGATCTTGGTATGGAGATTGAGAAAAAAGTTTCCAAAAAAGTTGATGTTGAGTATGATTTCTTGCACGTAACACCGAAAATGAAAGCGGCAAATGAGATCGGCGCATCTTCAGTAGGCAGCGGTGCCGGCTGGGTTCCCGTTACTAAAGAAACACTGCAGCACAAAAAATACGACAACGTATTTTCTCTTGGGGATATCGCGGCTGTTCCTATGGGGAAAACAGGCGGTTCTGCAAGAAAACAGTATGACGTGCTTTGCCAAAACCTGGTAGCACATATGGAAGGCAGCGAAATGCCCGCACAATATAACGGTTATACCGTTTGTCCTCTTATTACCGGCCTTGGTACGGTAATGCTGGCAGAGTTTGACTGGAGCAAGAAACCGACTCCTTCATTCCCGCTTGATCCTACAAAAGAGCGATGGATCTATTGGTTGCTGAAAGTATATATGCTAAAACCGATGACACAATACGGTATGCTGGCAGGCAGAGCGTAAACGTTCTTTATTCAAGAGGGGTTCTTGCCCCTTTTGAAACTTTTTTACCCCCTTTTTTTCTTCTATCAACCGGCAAAATATCAATACAAATTTACCCAA
>CAYUAC010000056.1:0-12729 GCA_964442515.1 uncultured Campylobacterales bacterium
CTGCTAGTGCAAAACAAGCAGTTGAAAGTGCGATCGCTAATGTAAAAAATGCTTTACCGGGTGCAAAAGCCGTTAATACGCAACAGCAGATGCTATAGTGATTTCATTTAAGGAAAGATCATGAAAAGATGTCCGATTTGCAATAAAAAAATGGAGCATACAACAAAACCGACCGTTTACAGATACAAAGGTGAATCTACAACTATAGAGCAGCCGGGCTTGTACTGCGATGCCTGCGAGGAGTCCTTTCTTTCAAAGCAAGATCTGGAAGCTACAAAAAAAGAGGCAGCTGATTTTATAAGAAAAAAATCAATGGATAATAATCTAATTCTTTGTTAGATACAAGATCAATTAGATATAATAGTCTAATAATTTATTAGACAAGGTTGTTTAATGTTTAAAACAGGCAGTCCGGTCAAAGGCAAAGATTTTATAGACCGTAAAAAGCATCTTCCTATTTTTAAGGCGTATCTGGATAATAGTCAGCACGTCATGATCAAAGCGCCCAGGAGATTTGGCAAAACTTCTATGGTAAAGCATGTGTTTGAGCATGAACAGTATGCGCCACATATCTATCTGGATGTGCGAAGAGCAACATCATTAAGCTCTCTTGCAGATCAGATTCTAAACAAAGCGTATGCTTTTGCCGGCATTGACAACTTCCTGCGTACCTTCAAAAGATCTACGATCGATCTTTTTAAAAGTGTGCAATCAGTAAAGATTGATGATATCGGGGAAGTGACGCTAAAGATGCTGGAGCAAGAGCCCAGCCAAACGGAGATTTTTTTTCATGCGCTTGATGTGGTAGACCGTATCGCGATCAAAAAAGATCTTTCTATCAAGTTTGTTTTTGACGAGTTTCAAGATATCGTAAAAATAGCCGATAAAAATATCTTGGATCAAATGCGCTCAATCATGCAGCACCATGAGCAGACCACCTATGTTTTCTTGGGCAGTATTGAAAGCATGATGACAGATATTTTTGAAAGCAAAAGCTCCCCGTTTTTTCACTTTGCCAGAGTTATGCAGCTTGGGGGGCTTGATACCCGCGAGCTTCTTGAGTATACGCACGATATATTAAAGCAGATGGATGTTTCGTTTGATGACTCGGTAGAAAAGCTCCTACTTTTTTTAAACGGTCATCCCGATTACAGTGCGCAAACCCTACAAAATCTTTACTACAAAATAGTGATAGACAAGCCCGCGATGATCGATAAGCAGCTGTGCAAAAGGATTGTTTCAGATGTGAAAATAAAGCGTATCTGGAAGAGCTAATATCCAAAGCCAAAAGTCGCAAGCACCACTATGAAGTTCTCGAAGCTTTAGCCAACGACAAAGAGGTCGATATCTCTTCAAAATCACTCTATATCGTGCACAGTTCCTTAGAAGATATGGGACTGATCCGCCGTACCGCCAGGGGGCAATATGAGATAACAGATATCTTTTTGCGTGTGCTGCTGCAACAGCCCAACGATGAAGACTTTGCGCTGCGACAGCAAATCAAAATCGATATTTAATTTTGGCACATAACATGCAGACAAGCTGCTCAATGATTATTTGAGTTGAGGACACCGTTTTTAAAAGTTTTTATAAAGACCATGAACAGTTCCACCATCTGAATCAAAACACTCTTTTATTTCGTTAAACAGAATATCATCATCATTGGCATAATATCGTTTCAGGGCAAATGCAATCATATCTGCCAACTGCATGAGTTTTGAAGCTTTGGAGTCAATAAATAAGGGAACTTCAGAAAAATTTTTCAATTGACCCCACGTATGGCCGTCAAATTTAAAAGATCTGGATAAATTTTGTATCTGAATCTCTGTGGAAGACTTATCAAGTATCATCAAACCGCGTTGGCGTTGATTGTTTTTTCTATAGCAACGTTTCAAAAACATATCAAAACGACTTGATACTTGCTCAAAAGAACTTTCAAGAATATCTATGCCAGATGCTTGACTCTTATTTATAACAGAAGCAAAAATCTTTAATTTTCTTTTTTTGCAAACAGCTAAAACATCTTTAGCTGCCGTCAAACGATCATCAACAGAAACACTCCTCCAGTCCTCTCTACCAGAACGCATTGGTGATCCATGAAACTCTATTTCAAAGGGATCGTCGGTGAACCTTTTTGCGATATCAATTAAATCTTGCTCAACCCAGTGTGTATGACGTTCAAATATTGCAACTCCTGCAAGTATGAAATAATCTTGATTTGGATCTGTAAGTGCGCCTGATTCATCAGCGTAGAGTAAGTACATTTGAAAGCTTTTTAAAAGTGTTTTTCAATTATCTATGGAAGCTAAGAGGTGACAAATTGCACCAGCACACCGTATCAAGTCGGCGAATCATCCTAGCTTCAAATGTAATTATAGCATAATAATTATATGCTGTAAACTGCAGACGCTAAAAAGATATTAGATAGAACACAAATCACTCTTTCTGATCTTATAGTGTCTTCCAATTTTTTTATATGGCAACTCGCCGCCCCAGAGCATATTATAAATCTTTTGTTTTGAAACCCCCAAAGAATGGGCCGCTTGTGCGGTGGAAAGAAGCTGATCACCTCCGCCGCTAGCACTGTCACTCTGCTGCTGTTCTTCCAACAGATGCAGGATGCGGGCTTGCTGGTCCAAGATTTGATTTATTGTGTTCTCATCGATTAATGCAATTTTATCCACCTTTTGCCTCCTCGCAGAAGTCAAGCGACTGAAGCTGCTCGACAGTGAGTAGACTGTTTGCGGGACGGGTTGTACCGTCCTCTTGTTCGATAATGATGCGATATTTGCGCGGGTGCTCTTCTTTCAAAGCAACGATTTGATAAATTAGTGCGGGACCCTTGCGCGCGGCGGGTAGTTTGAAGTAGCGAAAGAGATATTTCTCGCGCAAAACATCAATTTCGTTTAACTCAGTCTGCCCGATTAGCGATTGATTATCAAAAAGATATTCCCAAAGCTTGAAAGCTTCAGTTTTTGACAGCTGCTTTTTCGTCACTTCATTTTTTAAAAAGCCGCTACTTGTCAATGAGATAACTGTGTGGGCGGCAAAGCCTGGCGGCCCTTTGCAAATAGCTTGTCCGCTGTAATGCTTGACAATGCGATTTTTAAAAGCCGCAAAGTTTTCATTTTTTACTCTCTCATTCTGTGCGTCAGCAAAGAGAGTAGTCTTAGTAGTAGTCTTAGTAGTAGTCTTAGTAGTAGGTGGGACGATTCGTCCTAGCAAGTTGGGACGATTCGTCCAATCTAGTTCGGACGCTTTGTTTTTCCAGTTTGGACGATTCGTCCGAACTGGTTCTTCATGAATTTCTTGCAGAGCTTTAGAAAGTCCATCAAAATCGATCGCATACCAAGTCTTTGCCGGTACGCCACGCTTTGTTACGTTGATGAAATCAAGCTTTTTAATTTGTTTTTTTGCAGTACGTAGCTCTCTCTCGCTTAAAAGCGTCTCATTTTGTAAATCTTCATCTGTCTTCCAAAATTCCTCTTTTTTGCTAAACCAATACATCAATTGGCTCAACAAAATGCCAGCCGTGGTGCTACCCGCAAGTTTACGATAGGCTGGGTAATAGGCAATCGGCTTTACGCTTAAAGCTTTCAGAAGACTACGCATATTCCACCTCTGTACCACACTCTCGCAAAAGCGTGTGCAAATATCCCCGCGAGATGTAATTCTTTCGATTCGGATCCGTCGCATTCTTCACTTCACTTAAGAACCTGTCAAACAACCAGCTACAACTCGCCTCGACATTGCAAAGGTGTGTGGATAAGGCGTTTACGCCCAATTGCGCGCGAAATAACCAAAGCTGCAGCCGCGGCTGCATATGATCCTGAGCGCAATTTGCAAAAATGTCCAAGTGCTCGCAAACCAAGCTCCAGCTATCACTTTCTCCAGCTTTACGAGATAAAATTTCTTTTGCAACCTCCCTTGCGGCCCCCCAGAAATGGTGTTCTTGATCGCTTGAGATTGCATTGAAGAAGTCTTCTGGATTGTCGTATTTTTTCGAGAAGAGCTTCACATAAAGCTGCTTTGTGGTATAATTTAGAGCATCTATGTCATGAGATGTAATTGCTGCGGCTTTGCTTGGCCGGCGCGCCGCAGTAATATGTACATTATTATGCATTATATTCTCCTTTATAAGTAAGATAGTGTATTATATACAATATTTAACAAGATGTCAATCATTTGCTTAAATATTGGAAAATTAATGTAATATATACATGTTTATGCTTGCTAATATAATCATATGTAGTTAATACAATCTAAGGTATATTTTATGAAGCATGAAATAAAAAAAATATTAAATATCGCAGATAAAACATATTACAATTGGCGCAAAACTAAACCAATTGTGGCGTTAATTGAAAAGTACTTCAGTAAGAATGATCTGGCGGAATTTTTAGAGAACAAAACAATCAGTAAGCTTGAAAAACTTAATCAACTTCAGGAGAGTCATAAGATACTTTTAGAATATTACTGTAATATAATAGATGAAATAATGATGGACCTGCATGAAAATGGAATAGACCATCTTGTATCTATACATGGGTCAGCAAGTGAAGTAGAAATAGAAACGTTAGAATTATATAGAGATTATATGGACCATAGTGAGCTTTTTATAATCAATTATGTTTATGACTTTTTACATGCACTTAGTATAATTCATGAGAAAAGTAAGCCCAGCAGTATTGAAAATATAAAAGCTTCAAATAATATTTTCTACACAACAAATATTCAGAATGAAAGAAAAGAAAGAAAGTTTAGATTCTTTGAAATTATTGTCAGCGAAGCAAAATTCAGTGCAGATAAAATGGCAGGAAAATTTAATGGGCTTCACGCTGAAAGACAAAAGCAAACATTGACTATAGAAATTTACACAAGTTTGTTAATCGCTTCTTTTAATGAAAAGTGGGAAAAACTAGACAACTTCAAAAGATACTATTTTATGTCAAATTTTAATGAAATCATTGAGCACTATAAAACTAAAATTGATTCATTTCAATCTCCTGAATTTATTCCACCTTTTTAACCCAACTTCGCATTAATCTCACTCAAAAGTTCAACCAATTCATCCCTTTCGGTCTCGTTGACCTTCCCATTTTCAAAATAAGTAACCAAAGCAGCAGACACAACGCTGCTGCGGTTTTTATCCTCTTTTTGTGCGCGTTCATCAAGCTTTCTAAAAAGTTCATCACTTAAACTTATGCTTATTTTTTTTGCCATCACACCACCCCCATTACAGCAAAATGGGCAAGCTCATCATCGTCTAAGGCGATCAAATTCCGACCCATGACTTGAAAAATCCGATCCTCAAAATCACAAAAAAATTCTTTATTTGCCTCATCAAAAAACGAATCTACTTTTTCCAAACATTTGAAATCGTAAATTCCATTTCTTTTTTTCGAACCTGAGCCATCGCCCACTATACAGGTTTTGAGCTGTTTTAAACGCGATTCTAACGTATGTAAGTATTCAAACATAATTGCATTTAAAAAATAGTTTCGCGAGATATTAAAGTGATCTACAAACCACGCGGTGCGGTAATAAAAATCTTCCGCGATTGTAACGCTGCTCATCTTTTTTGACACGCCCCGCCACGCAATCTTACTTTCCGAAAATTCCAAAATATTCTGAAACGAAAACTCCTCATCTTTCCCTGAATCAATCGTTTTTCCCAAGGCATTATCTAAAATATCACTTATGCCTGAAAACGCACCAGTACCTACCCATTGAAGCGCTTTTACGCGCAATTCATGCAGAAACTTACAACTTACAATAATTCTATCCATGTTACCCCACCTTTCTATTTTCGCCAAAATAAAAACCTTGACCACCGTCAAAGCCTGCTTCTACTGCTCTTTGCAATCTTTCCGCTGAATCGATATGTTCAAGAACTGTCATTTTCCCACGCTTATGAAAAAAATTAACGAGATGCGAAACTTCCGCACCCTCAAAATTCCAATACCCGTCAAATTTGATCACATCTGCCATCTTCATAACCCTGTTGTCAAGACTCAACCCAGCCCTGCCTCTGCCAAAATCATCAATAGCAATCAAGCAGCCAAGCGCGCGTATGTCAATCATGCACTCGTAAATCTCGTTGCTTAACGGCAGTTGCTCGTTTACCTCTATAATGATAAAATCACGCTCCGAGCAATTAAACTCATTTTTTAAAAATTTATACATGCCAAATTGTAAATCCGCAAAAGAGACGTTTATCCACACGTTTTCTCCCGCACCGATCAGCCGTTTGATATACTCTTTTTTCGTTTTGTAAAAAGCATCGATCCGATTTTTTTCAAGGACGTGTAAAAACTCCGACGGATTAACCCTTCTTCCGTTATCTTCTAATCGAGCTAACAACTCATAACCATATCCGCCCGCATTATGTAAATCTTCGATGATCTGCTCCTCAAAATAAAAACCACCGTTTTCAATTAAATTTATCATCTTTTCCATAAAACATCCTTTTTTTGAATTTCGTCAAAATGACGATCAAGCCAAAGCTGATGTAGTAAAAAGCTTGTATCCACCACGTCCCCAGGGGCGTACCCAAAATCTAGGCAACGGCTCAAACATTCACCGCATTTAAAAAAATCTTTCATTGTAAATTTTTGAGGATCAGCCTTTACCTGCTGCTGCAAATCCTTACAATCGCCGGCGCTGCAAAACGCAACATCTAAAATTTCCGTCATTTTTGACCCCTTTTCATGTTAAACGCGCGCGTATTCCATACGCACTTCCGTTTCCGTTTTAAAATTAATTTTTTGCGCTTTCATATATATACACAATTTACACTTTTCAAGGTGACGATCAAACTCGCCAACTGGCAAAGTTCTCACTTTTTCGCGCAAATTACGACATTCTCTTTTCGCACAAAGCATTAACGCTCCTTTTGTCGCTGCTGCACCCGCTGCTGGCGTTCAGCTGCCGCCTCTTTTTTAAGAAGCTCTTCTTTTTGCTTTTGTTTTTGAAGTTTTTGTTTAATCTTCTGCATCCCAGCCCGCAAGGATTGACCTGCTTTTTTTAAAGAAAGTGCAATTTTATTTTCCCGATTTTCAAAAGCCCTTTCAAACGCCGCCCGTTCCTCTCTTTGAAGATCAACCCGCGCTTTTGCGTATTTGGCTGCAGCTTTGCCGTAGCTGCCCTTTTCAAGATCTGTTGCAATCTCACCTTTTTTGTCAGCCATTTTTTTAAACTGATCAAGCGCGTTTTTCTTTTCTTCTTCTTTAGAAATATTATCGCGAAGATTTTCTTTGCTATCGGTGTAAATTTGAAGATTGTTTTTTGCGCGAGTGACTGCGACATAAAAGCTGTTAAACGATTGAGATTTGCTTTCTACGAAGGCAAACACGTTTCCGCTTGTTTGACCCTGCGCTTTGTGGTTGGTGACAGCATAACCCCTATCAATATAACTATAATTTTGCGTATTAAATGATGTCACTTTGCCCTCTTTATCGACTACCTGCAAATTCCCGTCTTTATCGATATTTTGAACAATTCCAGTTTCTCCGTTTTTAACGCCCAATTTCTTATCATTTTTTCCAAAAACAATCTTATCACCGCGCGAAAAATCCTTTTTTTCTTCTTTGTACTCCTGCAGGGCTGGGCCGGATCTCTTTGTATCTACAAAGCTTTCATTGCCCTCTTTATCGACGACAGATAACATGTTATTCTTCTCATCAATGCCCGAAATTTCAAGTTCCGAACCTGCTTTTAAATCTCCAACGCTACTTTGCAAAAATAACTTATTGCCTTTTTTATAATTGGCAGCGATGTACTTTTCTGATGGGCGTAAACGCGTACTTTCGCGAGTAGTGATTGAAAAATCATCTTGCTCTACCTCGCCCCGCTCTTTGAATTTATCTCTAATCATCTGATTGAGATCATCTTTGTCTTTATTTGTACTAACAAGCACAAGGTTGTCTTTCAAATCTTCACTATCGCCAGGAACCACAACTTGAGAGTCATCCGTTTTTCCGGTTTCAAAAAAGTCATTGACCAAATCATCTTTTCCGGCTGCCGTTTTATGGACCATGTTGTTTTCATCTAAAATATCAAGTGCCCTGCTGGCATCTTTATTGCCCAAAGCAGCAACCGCTTCTTTTAAAATTGGATCTTTTTGTCTAATCACATCTGCCATTTTGACGGTACTCATCCCGCTTTCCTGCATCATGCCGAAGCTGTCACCGGCAGCGATGGCTTTCAATTGCTTTGTATCCCCCATCATTACCAATTGCGTGTCATTTTCTTTTGCAAATTTTACTAATTCGTGCGCATCTCTCATCCCAAGCATACTTGCCTCATCCACTACTAACTTACCCCCGCGCAATTCGTCTGCTTTTTTATCTTTCATCTGTTTTAAAAATTTCGTAACCGTCATGCTCTCAATGCCGGCATCATCAAAATTTTCTTTTGATTTTGTCGCTTTTTGGATCTCCCCGGCCGCTTTCCCGGTATACGATAATCCAAGGATTTTTTGAGAATCGTTAAGCTCATTGACCGCTTGCAGCATCGTTGTTTTTCCGGTACCTGCATCCCCCTGAACGCCGATAACATGGTCTTTGCTGCCCAAGATCAACGCAGCAGATTTGTTTTGCCCCTTAGTGAGCGCAAAATCTCCGTCTTCTTGTTTCTTATCACTATACTTTTGAACCAGATCTTTTGCTGCACTTTTTGCATATTCAGCTGTAAAATTACCTTTATCTTTAAGCTCCGCCTGGATCTCACTTTCTTTGCGTAAAAACTCGCCGGTTGTATAAAAGTTTTTTGAAACCTGATGAACCTGGTTATCCCCGCGCTCATTCATAAGCCCCTCAAACGCGGTTTCCAGTGCCTCAAGTTGCACCGGAGCATGCAGGCTCATCTTCCCCGCGTAATCCATTACCTCCTCGCGGTTAAAAACCGCATCTTGATCATGTTTAGCAGCGATCGCATTTTTTACATAATCCTTTGCCATAGAGACTTGTACCTCCATACTTTTTGGCTGCTTGACCTCTCCGCGCTGCAAAACCTCTTTTCCGTAACCCATTTCCTCCATGCGTTTGACGTTATCAGATCTCACTTGTGAGCGGTCAATCTCTCCTTTCCACTCCCGGGATTTCCAAGCAGCAAGCTGTTTCAAATGACCTTCTGTTGCGTTTGGATACTCTTTTCTGAGGTCATCTAAAACCTTACCTTCCAACTGTTCGCCACGCTTTGAAAACTCCTGTAACAGGTCATCTTTTGCTGTATTTGTAACATCAAAAAAGCCTTTTTTTGGATCTGTCACTTGGGTTTCATAGCCAAGCTCGTTAAGATTAGCTGCCAGCTCGTTGCGGTACTGCTGCCCCAAAGCTTTAAAATGTTGAAAAATCTCTTTTGATTCAATCGTTGACCATTTATCGCCGGTTTTTGTCATGTTCATGATAACACTATGAGTATGGAGTGCCGGGTCCACGGTGGCCTTGCCGTCGGGGCCTTCAACAGGTCGGGCCACATCGTGTGTAAATTTTGCAATAGCAAATTTGCCGGTATCGACCGGCTTATAGCCGTCATCTTGTTTCACCCTGCCCTGCGCAAAATTGTTTTCAGTTTTCTCTAAAATCTTGGAAACGGCTTTATTGTGGGCATCTTCGATCTCTTTTGCCGCCCTGTCTTCACCATACCCCTTTGCTGCTTCATATAAAACAGACACGGATTTTGGGGCAGAAAAGGTGAGATCAAGACCGGCTCTTTTGCGGTCGCCGTTTTTATCAAGCCGGGCCTGAACAAGTTGGTTTCCGTCTTTGTCGCGACCCCAAAGTACATTTTCCAGGTCTTTTGAATTTATTTCACCTGATAATCCAAGCTCTTCAGCGGCTTTGCCTTGCCACGTGCCTAAACTGCCCTCTTTTTGATAGTAATTATCTTTGCTTTCAGTAAAATATTCCATTGCCGAAGCTGCACCGACGTTTGCTGGCCGTGAGATCATAAGCAAATCCTTTTTTAACGTATTTATATATATACACAATTTGGATTATTTTGTATTTTTTGATAGAATTGTGATGTTTGTTTGATTAACAACATCAAACAAAAGTTATATCCACCCTCCCGTGTGATATAACGATGGAGTTTAAAGACTCCAGAAAGCCGCTTTTTAGCCGCCATTGCCTACTACCCCTCCCTCCCCTGTAAATTTCATATTTGAAAAGTAATAACGCATGCGTGATTACATGTAAAGATATTTCAAAAGTAAGCATTCATGCGTGATTACTTTTTTAAAGAAAGATCACCGCCCAAAAAGGCGGCGCGAGAGATTAGGCGAAACGGACCTTTTCGACAGGGCCGGATCCGTCCGCTTTTGCTATCACTTTAAAGCTTTTGCCCTTTTTTGAGCGACCGGTGAGTTTTACTTCTTTTCCATTGAGCAGATTTTCCGCCTGGTTTTTTGTGAGAGTTTTCCCAAAAACGCTTTTAAAAACGAATTTGTCGCCTTTTCGGAAAGTCTTAGGAGTTTCGATCAGCTCTTTTGAATCTGCCGGTGAATCCTTCCAGTCAACGTTAAGAAAAAACTTATTATCTTTGTCAAATGACACCTCACCCTTTTCTCCCTTGATCACCTCACCGGCGAGCAAATTTTCCAAAATATCAACGGTGATTGATTTACCAAGCGGCTTACTATCTTTAAAAATCGCGAATTTGCAGCCTTTTTGCTTGCCTCCTTCAAATCGATTATCGCTGCATTTAAATAGTTTATCCGCTTCAACCACCGGCTCGCCGCATAGCGGGCAGTTAATACCTGTTTCTTCCGCCTGTTTTGGAAGCGGCGGCAGCTGTCCTTTTCGCATAATGCTAATAGCGAATTGCTCAATTTGCCCATGGATCATGGCGATATAATCCTCTTTTTGGAGATCACCTTTAATGATCTCTTTGAGCTTTGCTTCCATATCCGCGCGAAGTTTTGGAGATGTGAGGTCATCTGGCAGCGTATCAATAACAAAGCGGGCTTTCTCGGTAGAGATCAATTTGCCTTTTTCACTTTTTAACCAGGGTTCATCGCCTTTTTTTGCAGTTTGCAAATCTTCTAAGATTTTAGCTCGCGTGGCAGCCGTACCGATCCCGTCTTTTTTGAGCTGGGTTTTAATCTCTTTGTCGTCGTAAAAATTGGAAATATTTTCCATAGCCGAAATCAAACTTGCCTCTGTAAAGCGTGGACGCGGCTTTGTGTGCTTTTTTCTTATTGAAACATCGATAATCTCAACACTTTGGCCGGTGGCGAGATCGCCGATCTTAGAATCACTGGATAACTCTTCATTGTAAACGGACTTCCAACCAAGCTTTTTTCCGACATTTTCTTTGAAATGCAAGCTGTAATCCCCGCAGTTGATCTCGCCTTTTTTCTCTTCAAATTCATAATCATCTACAAACTGAGCAATGTATCTACGGGCTACTAGATCAAAAATCTTTAACATATTGTCATCGATTTTTGAGTAATTTGAAAGGCTTGCGGTTGGCGACAAAGCGGTGTGGGCGCCGTCGCTGCTGTCCTTAAAAATTGGGCGTTTCATTGGAGTTTCGATATTTTCAACGAGCTTAACATACCCGGCAAGATCCGTTTGATCTTGAAGCTCTTGTAAAATCAAAGGGGCATTTTCAAACTCGCCTTCGGCGTAAAAATTTGAATCAGTACGCGGGTAACTTTGCATTTTGAAATCCAAATATAGCGATTGCGCCGCGTCCAGCGTTTGAGCCGCCGACATTTTGTATTTTTTGGCGGCCTCTTTTTGCAAATCAGCGAGTGAATGGGGCTTTGGGGGTGCGGTTTTTTTGAGCTTTCTTGAATAATCCGCGATTTTACCTTTTTGATCTTCAAGGGCTGCAGCCAAGTCCTCCGCCGCGATATCCGTCTGGATCCGCGAACCGTGCTCTTTATCTTCATATTTCGTTTCAAAAACAGAACCATCCTCTGTTTTAACCCGCGCGAAAACTTCCCAGTAAGGCACTTTTTCGTGATTTTCAAATTCACGATCTCTTTCAACTACCATGCGAACCACCGGGGTTTTAACACCTCCCAAATTTAAGAGTTTTCCGTCCCCAAGATAAACGGTAGCTAAGCGCGTTAAATTTAAACCAAACGACCAATCAAAGATCGATCGAGAATCACCCGCTGCGAACATGTTTTTATAAGGTAGCTTATCGATTGACCGCACCGCTTTTTCCATGGAGCGATCATCAAGTTGCGACATGTTGATCATGCCTTCTACTTTACCAAGGGCGCCAGCTTTTTCTATCACTTCCATTCCAAGTGTAACGCCTTCGTTATCGGGGTCGGTAGCTAAGATAATTTTATCCGCTTCATCAATCGCCTCTTTGACGTCTTGCCAGATGGCTTTGTAATCAGTGCTGCCTTTTTTTGGCGAGATCTTTTTTTTGTAGGAACCCGGAAAAAATGGTAATTTTTTTTCATGGGCGTTTTGTAGCCAGGAACCGGTAATGCCGTAGTTTTTGAAATCGTAGTTTTGGAGAATGTGGCCGGCCAGCGAAACAATATCGCCTTCAAGGCCATTAGCTTTTAAAGCCTTGCGCAAAACCTGAACTTGTGAGCCTTTTTCAGTTATATATAATGTCATGAATAATTCCTTTTTTTTTGTGAAGATAAGGGCCGCTTTTTTTAGGAGATAAAATGCTTGCGGCCCTCTACTTCTATACACAATTCAAGGAAAAAGAGATAATGAGCATCTGATCCACTGGCGCTCCCGGCGTCAACCG
>CAYUAC010000057.1:0-10138 GCA_964442515.1 uncultured Campylobacterales bacterium
GGTAGGCCTGCAGAAATCTTTCACAAAATCTCACCCCGACTTTGCCTTCTATGATTCGTACAGGGTTTTTAGAGGTGGCCATAAATTATTACTCTTTATCAATCGAATATTTTCCGCTGCCAAGAAAGATGATCGCAAGCGAACTGATGATATAAAAATAGACCACTTCCAAAGCCAGCGCGCCGTGTTTTGTCACTGCAAACAGTTCATCGGCGTGGGCCAGGTAGATTGCGGTTAACATCGTAAAAATCAGTACCGCGGCACTGATTCTGGTATACAGCCCCAGAATCAGAAACAGCGGGGCCACCACTTCACCCAGATATACGCCGTAAGCCATAAACCCGGGCAGTCCGGATGACTCCAGCATTCCCTGGATACCGCCTACGCCGCCGGTGATCTTGGCATATCCGTGAAAGAGCATCATAAAGCCCACGCCAAAACGAAGCAGAAATTTACCGATGTCGGCTTGATCAAGTGCATTATTCATAGTTCATCCTTAATTTCAAGTTTTAAACCATCAGTATAACAAAAGTTTGCAAACCCCTTGAAACTGTCGGGGTTATATCAAGAGGTATGAGGGTGTGAGATCGGGATGAAACGTGCCCGTGCAGTCAAGGGGTTTGCAAACCTTCTTCCCGCAAGAGGGGAAGAAAGCCGTATTTACTGAAACGATCCGGTGATGATCGCCCGGCGTCCGAGCGCGTCTTTGGCCACCGTAAGCTCATCGCCCTGAAGCAGGACGTATCTGGTTTTTTTCTGTTGCGTATACTGTGCTGAGGGCACCTGCACATACAGCGCGCAGTGGTTGTTTGAAAGTGCCCATTTGCCTTTGTACACATCCACCCTTTCACTGCTTTGAGGGTCAACAAAAGAATCAGTATAGGTAAAATCGCCCGCACACGCCGTGGGCGCGAAGTCTTTACCCATATTATTGTCAAGCTTGTCAAACTCTACTCTAAGACGCTTGCCGCTGCTTTGTACCAGAGCAGTGGTACGCTGGCTTTTAAAGTCGTCTACGTTGACAACCTCGGCCGTTTTCTCAAAGCTTGGCAGGCTGCCGGGTTTAGCGCCTTTTGAACTCATAGAACACCCGCTGATCAGCAGTGCCGCTGCCGCTAGGGATACGATTGTAAATTTCATTATTCACTCCTGCTGTTATTTTTTTGGACTTTTGATGATGCCCTTATAGGGACCGACTTTATAATCCATTCTGTTTTTGCCCGCATCGGGATAAACCAACTCGCCGTCTTTACCGTAATACCCTTTGACGTCATGATCGGGAACCCTGACTTTTGGATCGGGAAAATCGTTTTGCCGATTCAGCTTGGTCGGTCTGTAGTGCCCGTCTTTATTGATATATGCCGCTACATCATACGCTTGTTTATCCGTTAGAATCTGATTGGTATGAGACGAACCTTTTGGCATATTGGTTTTGATAAAATCAGCCGCTTTGAGCGTACGGTACATCCCGGCACCGGTATTATAGGTATCATCGGTTCCCCAAAGCGGCGGATTGATATAGCCGTCAAAGTTGCCCCGGGCGTCAACGCGCTTCTGGCCTTCCCCGTTTTTGCCGTGGCATGAAGCGCAATGCATATTATAAACTTTTTCACCGTTGTCCACATCTGCGGCCTGTTTTTTCACCATCGATCGATCAACCTTTGAAAGCCTTCTGCCCTCAACGCTGCCCTGTCCTACGGGAATCCCCTGAGAAAGCCAGTGCATATAGGTTTTCATCGCTTTCATCTCTTTGCCGTCAGCCGGCATTTTCTTGCCGTTCATGCTTCGCTCCATACAGCCGTTGATCCGCGCAGTCAGCGACCCCAGCTGGTCTTCTCTGTTTCTGTACTGGGGAAAATTGCCGTACGTGCCCACAAAAGGCGCGCCGTATTTTGACGTACCCGCACCCAGGTGACAGTTGTTACACGCGTTATTATTCCCGGAGTAACGTTTTTCGGGGTCTTCTGCCTGCGGTCCGATATGTCTCCACGTCGCAACGATCAGCTGATACCCGTACTGCACCATATCGCCGTACTTGTTATCGGGCGTGATCGGTTTGGCGTTTAAAGGATCCCAGTACACGTCGCCTTCAAACTTCGGCAGCGCATATTGAATCGTGGGGTTGTCCAGATCATTCCTGTTTTTACCCTCAACCCACTCGGTCTCAACCTTGTTTTGATACCCTCTGTCTCCTCGTTCTTTGAGCGTCCAGCCCTCAAAGGCCAAAGCACTGGCGGCAAAAAAAGCCAACGTGCCAAGTCCCAGTAATAATTTGCCTTTCATAACAATCTCCTTTTTGAAGTTATACTGCCATGGTAGCCAGATAAAGTAATCCCAACGTAAACGCTTTCAGGGTGACTTTCAGTTTTGTTTAAGAGTTAACCCGGTTAACAATCTATCAACGCAAATATGATATCATTACGGTTTTAATCTGTGCCCGTTACGTGAGGAGTTTGCATGATTCGTACGCTTTTACTACTGATATTTTCTACTTCCTTCCTGTTGTCACAGGATTATTTAGAACCCAAAGACGCTTTTACCCTCTCGTTTGAAACAAAGCAAGATACCGTCACCGCCACGGTTGATCTGGCAGAAGATATCTACCTCTACGCCGATCAGGTCAAAGTCTCCGTCATCGACGCGGGAGAAAAAAGCGATATCACTGAGCAGTTGAACCTGCGTGAACCCAAAGAGTATGACGGTTTTATCACCTATTTTGACGCATTGACGATAACGATCCCGCAAAAGCTCTACAGCGGCAGCGACGGGATCGACGTATCGTTTCAGGGCTGTTCGACAGAAGGGCTGTGCTACCCGCCCATGAATGAAACCTTTATGCTAAAAACAGCCCAGGATGCGCCATCGGGCCCCGCGCAAGGCAACTCTATCGTCGAAAGTTTTCAGGATAAAAGCGCGATACTGGTCCTGGCAAGCTTTTTTGGCTTCGGGCTGCTGCTGTCTTTGACCCCGTGCGTGTTTCCGATGGTTCCCATTCTTTCCAGCCTTATTGTCAGTCACTCAAGCAGCGGGGAAACGATGAGCGCGAAAAAAGGGTTTGGACTGTCGCTGGTATACGTACTTGCCATGAGTATCGCATACACCATCGCCGGCGTGTTGGCCGGGCTTTTTGGAGCCAACCTGCAAGCGGCGCTGCAAAATCCGACAGTCCTTGTCGTGTTTGCCGGCATCTTTGTAGTACTGGCGTTTTCAATGTTTGGCTATTTCAAACTCGAACTGCCCCAGTCCCTGCAAAATAAAATCAACGCCAAAACCCGGGGCGCCCAGAACAAAGGGATCAAAGGGGTGGCGATCATGGGGTTTTTATCAGCTCTTATCGTCGGTCCCTGCGTCGCACCGCCTCTTGCGGGCGCGCTGGTGTATATCGGCCAAAGCGGTGACGCCCTGCTTGGCGGAGCCGCGCTGTTTGTCATGAGCCTTGGAATGGGGATGCCCCTGCTTGCAATCGGCGCGGGTGCGGGCAAATTCATGCCAAAACCCGGCGGCTGGATGGACAAAGTCAGCAAAATCTTCGGCGTCGTGATGCTGGGACTGGCTATCTGGATGCTTGAACGCGTCCTTCCGTCCTTTTTTACGATGCTGCTTTGGGCCGCACTCTTTATCGGCTCGGCACTGTATCTCAAAGCGTATAAGGTACGTAAACCCTCGCTGCCCAAACTGGCAGGCATCCTGCTTGGACTGTACGGATTTGCGCTGGCAATAGGCGCGTTTAACGGGGCAAAAGATCCGCTTGATCCGTTCAGCCCCTTTTATCAACCCCAGGTAAAAGCGCTGCAGTTTGATAGCGTGAAAAGTTTAGACGGCTTGAAACAAAAGGTTGACGCCAACGACAGGATTATGGTCAAATACACCGCCGACTGGTGTACCGTGTGCGACAAGTTTGAAGCTACGACACTGAAAGATTCCGCCGTGCAAAACGCTCTTGAAGACTACACTCTTCTTGAGATCGATGTCACCGACAACAGCAAAGAGGATAAAAGGCTCATGCAGGAGTATCAAATTTTCGGTCCTCCCGCAACGGTCTTTTTTATCAACGGCAAGCAGGCCGGCGAAACCGTCGTGGGATACAAAGATTCGTCGCAGTTGTTACAAATCTTAAACTCTCACCCCTAAATACGATCCCGTGCAACCTCCCTTTCCTGCGGGGGTTGTTCTGTTATTTGGCACCGATTCACACAGTTTTTTTCATTTAACAGGTTCAAAAAGCAATATTAAGCTTTCATTTAGTTCAAAAAGGTACTATAGTTAATGGAAATTAAACAATTGCCCTGTTTACAGGGGTACAAAAGGAGAGAATATGAGGTTTAAGGGTTTAAAATTAACGCTGGCGGCCGCGCTTATCGCATCGTCAAGTCTTGGTGCCGCGACATGGAAGTACGCTTTTGGCGAGGGACTGAGCGACCCCCAGGGGATTTATGCCACAAGCTTTAAAGAATATATCGAAGAAAACTCAAGACACAGCATTGAACTGTATAAAGTCGGCTCTCTGGGCGAAGAAACCGATATGATGGAACAGGCCAGATCGGGTCTGCTGCACTTTATCGGCCAGTCAACGGGCTACATGGGCGGTACGATTCCTGAAATGGACCTGTTTACGCTGCCGTATGTCATGCCCACAGATACCGAAGAACTTGATTACTTTTTCAAAAACTCCAAGGTGGTCAACGAAATGCTGCCAAACATTTTCCACAACCACGGTCTGGAACTGCTGGCGGTTTTCCCCGAAGGTGAAATGGCCGTTACTACGATGGAAGAGTTTCGGTCGCCCGATGATTTAGACGGCAAAAAAATCCGCGTGATGCCCGGATCTCCGATCCTGGTTGAGACATGGGAGTCTTTTGGCGCATCTCCGCAGCCTATGTCATGGGGCGATCTGATCGGCGCGCTGAAAACGGGTATGGTTGACGGCCAGGAAAATCCTACGGTATGGATCGAAGCCTACGGTCTGGATGAGTTGACAAACGTGCTTACCTACATGGGCCACAGCCACTTCAACGCTTCAGTCAGTGCCAATAAAGAGTTCTTTGACGGATTAAACAGACGAGACAGAAGATTGGTGGAAGAAGCTTCCAAGCACGCGCAGAAAACGATCCTTGAAGAAGCTCAAAAGCTTGACGCAATCGGTCTTGGCAGAATCGTACGCACCAATCCCGAGTACAAGATCGTAACGCTTTCGGATGAGGAAAGAAAACCGTTTAAAGAAGCGGCCAGGAAAGTACAGCAATCATTTGCGGATAAAAGCAAATCCAACAAAGAAATCATGGATCAAATGATGCAAGACCTGCGTGACGCAGAAGAAAACGCAAACTAAATCATGATAATTCGCATCGGCCCGTCCGGGTCCGATGCCTTATACCAAAGCAAATCGGTTTTGTTTTGGTATAAGCAGCAAAAGGAGCCCCCGCATGAGCATTGAAACACCGCCGGATGCACAAAAATCCCCGCCCCAAAAAAACCCCTTGCTAAAAGCGATCGACCTGTTTGATTATGCCCTGAGCAAATTTGAAGCTTTTATGCTTATTATCGGTGTCACGGCGATGGCGGTTACGACTATCGCTTCGGTTATTACCCGCTTTGTGTTCAACGATTCGCTGACAGTGACCGATGAACTCAATATGATTTTTATCGTTATCGTTACCTTCGCCGGCCTCAGCTACGCCGCGCGAAACGGCCGCCATATCCGCATGTCGGCAATTTATGACGCCCTGCCGACAAAATCAAGAAAGGTTTTGATGATCATTATCTCCTTTGTCACCGGAGCGTTTATGTTTGTACTGGCGTATTATTCCTACAGCTACATCACAGACGTGTATGAAAGCGGCCGCATCCTGCCCGCTCTTGGAATTCCCGTTTTTTATATCTATCTGTGGGTTCCGGTCGGTTTTACCATCACGGGTTTGCAATACTGGATGACCGTGATCAAAAACCTGCGTGAAGAAGACGTCTATCTTTCAACAAAGATCAGAGACGGCTACGCCAAAAATGAAATCGAAGTGTAAGGACTGCCTATGAACGTCTCATATTTTCAAAGATTTTTCGCGCTATGCCTTTTTATCCTTTTTTTCGCAGGCAGCACCCTAGCAAACGACAAAGTCACGCTTTCTCTGGATGAAGTGGTCGCTGAAAAAGAACAGGAACAGTTTTTCATCACCGTTTACGGATTCTCTGAAGCCGCAGACGGCGACAACCACAAATGGCGGCTGGTGGATGTGACCCTGACAGGCCCTGATGGCAAAAGCATCACCAAAGAGGTCGAAAGCGACAAAGCGGGGATGTGGGAAGTCATAGGTGTTGATGCGACCGAATTTGCCGACGGCGATATTTCAATCGAAGCGACGATGAAAACCCACGAGGGGCGGGTACTGGCTACGCTCAGTGATTCGGTAAACAAAGATACCAGTTTCAAACTGTATCCGTTTTTAAAAAAGCATATGGCCGGCTCTATTTTTACACTCATGGTCATACTGCTGCTGCTTGGGTTTCCGATGAAGATCCCGCTGATTGCGGGAACCACGCTTGGCATCTTTTTAATCTTTGATATGGATTTTTCCAAGATGGAGTTTCTCATCCAGCAGATGATGGCCGGCATCAGACCCGCGGCGCTCATCGCCGTACCGATGTTTATCCTCTCGGCCGATATCATGACAAGGGGACGCTCTGCTGAAAAGCTTATTGACATGGTTATGGCTTTTGTACGCCATATCAAGGGTGGACTGGCAGTCAGCACCGCCAGCGCGTGTACAATGTTCGGCGCTGTTTCAGGATCTACACAGGCGACGGTTGTAGCGGTAGGCTCGCCCCTTCGCCCCCGGCTGAAAAAGGGCGGATACAAAGATTCTTTTATTCTTGCGCTGATTGTCAATTCCAGTGATATCGCGTTTTTAATTCCGCCCAGTATCGGGATGATCATCTACGGTATCGTGGCAAAAACTTCCATCCCCGAACTCTTCATAGCCGGTATCGGTCCCGGGCTTTTGATCTTGTTGTTATTTTCACTGTACAGCGTTTTTTACGCTTACAGGCACAAGATTCCCACCGAACCCAAGGCCACATGGAAAGAACGCGCCCATGCGGTGTACCAGGCGCTGTGGCCGCTTGGTTTCCCCGCAATCATCGTCGGCGGTATCTTTGGCGGGATATTCAGCCCAACCGAAGCCGCGGCGGTAAGCGTGGCGTATGCGGTCTTTTTAGAGGGCTTTTTGTTTAAAACCATGAAGTTTAAAGATTTCCTGGATACGGCTAAATCCACCGGGCTTGTCACCGCCGTTGTTTTCATCCTGGTGGGCGCGGGCGCGGGCTTTGCGTGGGTGCTTTCCTATGCGCAGGTTCCCCAGGAGATTTTAAGTTCCATCGGCATTACGGAGATGGGTCCCTACGGTGTACTGGCGGTTATTTCTATCGCGTTTTTTGTCGGATGTATGTTTGTTGATCCCATCGTGGTTATCTTGGTTTTGGTCCCCATCTTTGCCCCCGTCGTGGACGCGGTCGGTCTTGATCCGGTACTGGTTGGTACGATCATTACGCTGCAGGTTGCTATCGGTTCAGCCACACCGCCTTTTGGTTGTGATATTTTCACCGCTATTGCCGTGTTTAAGCGGCCCTATATGGAAGTGATCAAGGGGACGCCTCCCTTTATCGTCATCTTGCTCAGTGTCTCGGTGGCGCTGATCTTTTTCCCGCAAATCGCTCTGTTTTTAAGAGATATCGCATTCAGATAAGGATACCATATGTTTAAAAAAATTCTCGTTCCCATCGACGGTTCGGACAAATCGCACGAAGCCCTGGAGGTTGCTGCTGAGCTTGCCCAGCGCTACGAAGCCCAGATCTATCTTCTGTCTGTTTTCAAACATTACAGCTTCATGGAAGGCTCCCTTTCCATGGTCCGGGGCAAGTCCCAACCCGAAAACTTAGAAGACGCTCTTCGGGGATACTCTGAAAACATTGTCAACGAGGGGAAAAAAGCCCTGGAGGGCAGAGGGATACAAAATATCCGGGGATTTGTCAAAATGGGCGCGGCGGCCAAAGAGATACTCAAATTTGCCAAGCAGCACGAAATCGACCTGATCGTCATCGGGTCGCAGGGACAGGGAGACTTAACGGGCTATCTGTTAGGCGGCGTATCGCACAAGGTGACCGGCCTGGCCAACTGTCCGGTGCTAGTAGTGTAGAAAATGCTCTCTGGCTTTTAAATGCAAAAAAACGCCGCTTTCGCGTTTGCAGGATTTTACGATCAGGTTGACGTACTTGTGTTTCCCCTCGGGACAGCGCAGGTCCGTTTTTAGCAGATGGGGTTTATTGTCAGGACCGTTTAACGCTTTTAGAAAATGTTCTTTGACCCTGCCGCGGTTTTGACTGTCGACATACTTTTCAATCCAGTTGCTTTTATAAACCATACTCGGAATATAATTGACAAAACAGATATCACTGTGCATCTGCAAGATTTCAAAATCACTGTTTAAAATTGCTTCGCACGTATTTTTATCCCGAGTTAACGATAAACACATACCAACTCTCCTGCAAAAATCCTATAATGCTCATTATATTATTCTGAGAATTAATTTCTCATTAAATGAGAACAGCCTTTAATAAACTATTGCATATAAATATACAAATGGAGTTTTGCGTGGAAGTGTATGAAAAAATTAATCTTTTAATCTTGGAAAGAGGCATCTCCAAAAGAGAGTTTGCCCTCAGGCTGCGCAACCTCTCGGCCAAACTCAAAAGTACCGGGGAAGTCCCCTCTGAAAAGACCATTTATAAGTATTTAAACGGCGATGTGAGCATTCCCATCGAACTGGTCACCTATATCGCAGAAGCCCTTGATATAAGCGAGCAGGAACTTTTTGATCACAGTTTTGAAGCAAAATGCCGCCTGTGCAAAATGATGTTTAAAACCTCTTCGGGAAACGAACTGCAAAAACTCAAAAGCAATTTTACCGTTTTAGCAGAGCTCAAAGAGAAAGAGGGTATCGCCGAGGATAAGGATTATGAACACCAGGTTGCCAGACTGATCGAACTGATGCCCTATGCCCCCTACCCACTGCTTAAAAGGATCAATGATTCTCTGTCCAAGATTGCGAGCATTGCCGAAAAAACAAAGTTTTAACCGCGGCATTCATCCTTGCTGATCACATTGATCTCTTCGCAGGAAAAGCCCGCTTTCCTGCGGTCTTTGATATTGACAAACCCTTTTTTCTTTTTGGCCCCGGGCAGAATTTTTTCGACGATGTCGTAATAACTGTCTTTGCCGACTTTGGCCCTTTTGCACGCATAGGCAAACCAGCGGTCGCCTTTTTTGACGTGATCGACTTCTTCTTCCAGAATAATCTCCAAAGCTTGCACGATTGCGGGGGAAAACGCATCCTTTTGCGCGCGCAGTTTTTCTATGATCTTTGGATTGCTGTCAAGACCCGCGGCTTCCAGGTAGCGCGGCACCACAGCCATGCGCTCCAGCAGACTCAACGTACGCTGTGAAACGTCAAATAAAAATCTGTGGACCGGGAAGCTGCCGTAGCGATAGCCCAAATCTTGCAAAAGGTTTTCTATCATCATAAAGTGGCGGATTTCATCCTGGGCCACTTCCAGCCAGTCGTCATAAAACTCTATGGGCATATCTTCAAAACGGTAGCACGCATCCAGTGCCAGATCGATGGCGCTGAATTCGATATGGGCGATTGCGTGCAACAGAACCGCCTTGCCGTAATCGGTATGCAATCCGGCGCGTTTGGGTACTTCGGCGGCATCGACGATTTGGCAGCGTCCCGCGTAACTTGGGGTTGTAAAAACCTTCCCGGGCGTGGAGGCAAAGGAGCAGGTGTGGGCTTTGTACGCGCCGTAGAGTTGTTCAAAAAGAGCAAACTTTTTGCCCAAATCTTTTTGTGTCAAAATCTTTTCAAGCGTCAAGTAAAACTGCATGGGGATATGACCGCCGGCTTACAGACCGGCGGTGCTTCCTTTAAATATTGATAATACCTACAAGATTGAGCAGGGTAAAAATAAGCGCGGGAACCGCGATATAGCGAAGCGAAAAGTACCATACGTTAAAGACAGGGTCGCTGATGAAATCTTTCAGCGCCGCATATACCCGCTCTTTTTGCACCACGTAGCCGATAAAGATGGC
>CAYUAC010000057.1:10148-12718 GCA_964442515.1 uncultured Campylobacterales bacterium
CGCCAAAAGGCAGCAGGAAGTTAGTCGTCAGCTTGTCAAAAATATCAAACAGCGCCATCCCGCCGAAGGTAAAGATTTCACCGAAGTCCGCGGTATAGGAAAGCAGCGCAAATACCCCCACGGTAAAAAAGATTGCCGTGGCGACAAAGGTCGCTTTAAAGCGGGTCCATTTAAACTTATCCATCGTATACTGGATGGTGGGTTCGACAATAGAGATTGCCGAAGTCATACCGGCAAACGCCAGCGCGAGGAAAAACAGCACGGCAAAAAAGGT
This sequence comes from uncultured Campylobacterales bacterium, assembly GCA_964442515.1. GTDB lineage: Bacteria > Campylobacterota > Campylobacteria > Campylobacterales > Sulfurovaceae > TCS-49. The sequence continues at coordinate 10,423 of CAYUAC010000057.1, forward strand.
ACCAAGCGCGCCAAGCTGCGCAAAGATCGTAGGCAGCGTCATGAAAACAAGCCCGGGTCCCGCTCCTGGTTCCTGGCCGTATTCAAAGACCAGCGCATACATCATCACCCCGGCCATCAGCGCGATACCCGTATCGATCAGTACAATCCAGAAAGAGGTTTTAAACAGGTTGGTATGCTTTGGCAGCGACGCCGAATAGGTCAAAATAGCCGCCATACCAAGCGAGAGGGTGAAAAAGGAGTGTCCCACCGCCTGTGTGATCGCTTCGGAGTTGAGTTTGGCAAATTCAAAAGAAAACAGGTAATTAAGCGACTGGCCAAAGCCCTCCAGCGTCATCGTATAAATTAAAAGCCCCAGAATGATCAGGATCAGCGCGGGCATCAGTACCTTGTTGGCTTTTTCGATCCCGCCTTTGATCCCTTTAAGCAAGATCGCCATGACAAAGATCGCGGCAATCAGGTGGAAAATGATCTGGGTAAAAACCTGGTTGCCCACCAGGTTGCCGAAATTCTCCTCGGCCACTTCCATCGACGTGGGCAGAAAGTGCAGCGACTGGGTCATGTAGTACAGAATCCAGCCGATGACCACCGAATAAAAAGTCATGATCAAAAGCCCCGTAGCACCCATAAAGCCGGCGTATTTCCAACCCACGTTTTTCTTTGGCGCCAACTCCTCAAAGTTGGCCACGGCATCGCTTCGGCCCATATAGCCGATAAGGATTTCAGCAATCAAAACAGAAAAGCCCACAAAAAAGATCGTCAGCAGGTAGATAAGCACAAAGGCTCCCCCGCCGTAGTCACCTGCCATATACGGAAACTTCCAAATATTGCCAAGTCCCACCGCACTGCCCGAAGCAGCCAGGATAAAGCCTATGCGGCTGAAATTTTGTATTTTCATTTGTCCCCCTTAATTTTTTTTATAAGCATTACCTCATTGGATTTGAAATTATAAAACAGCGAGTCAAGCATTGTTTTGGCACTTTTAATCCCCCTGCCGCTAAATTTCATCGAATCCACAATGAACTCCATCCGAACGCGTCCCAGATCAAAGCCTCTGCCTTCATCCTTGATCTTTATGATTACGTAGTTGTTGTAAAAGTATAGTTTAACATATATCATAGAAAATACGGTAGTCTCAAGCGACTGGAGATACTGGGTGTAACGGTCTTTCTCAATATAATGCTGTTTCTGGCTCCCGCTGACGCCGAGGGAACCGTGTTCGTATGCATTAAACAGCAGTTCGTAAAAAGCGTACTGAAGCTTGGAAAGCTGCGCAAGGTCGGGAGAAAAGAAGGTTTTGATAAATTTGATGATCTTTTCGTTTGCGGCTTTGACCTCATTGAGAGACGCCAAAACGGTAAACTCCTTGAGACTGCTGGATTTCAAATCCGCACGCGTCAGCATCAAAAAAGTGACATCATCATCTTGCAGCTGCACCCGTTCAAAAAAGCGTCGCTCAAACTCAAAAGCGAAACTGCTGGCGTAAAAATCGTCTTTGAGATATTTATAACTCAGATCACCGGCTTTTGTTACCGTCTCGTAAATACCGTCACTGCTAAAAAGCAGTTTTTTAAATCCTTTCAAATCTCGGGTGGCTGTTTCAAAATCTTCCAGGTATCTGCTGATTGGCAGATTCTGGCCCATGATTTTTTCAAAACTGCCCGCTGCGTCAATTACCATCACCGGAGGCATGGCGAAGTTGGCCATTTCAAAAATCTCTTTTTGTCTGTCAAAAACCACGGCAATGAGCGAAAGCATCTCCTCATCAAGCAGAAACTTTTGAATGTAATCGATATAGCCTCTGAGAAAGCTTTGCAGATGAAAAGAGTTGTCAATCTTTGCCATATCCACCGCATGGTTGAGATATGATGTGCTCAGCATCGCTGTCGTGGAAGCCGCGACACCTTTGCCCATCGCGTCGATGATAAAATACAGGTCTTTATGTTCATCAATCTCTCTGACTGAGAACGAATCGCCGCTGAGTACGTCAAGTGGCCTGTAACACACATCCAGACACAAATAGCTTTCATCCCTTGCCTCCGCGGCGAGTTCGAGGTAGCGGTCGTTTCTGATAATATGCAACTCTTTTTCAAAAGCCATGCGTTCCTGGGCTTTGGTGTACTCGCGGCTTGCTTCGAGGGTTTTGATCTTGTTTTCCCGCTCTTTTTGCAGCATCACATCGGCCAAAAAACTCTTGGCCGCGCTGTAAAGCACGTTTAAAAGCGTTTCTTTTTCAATGGGTTTGTTTAAAAAGTGCGTGGTATTGATATTAAGCGCTTCTTTTAAAATTTCACTTT
>CAYUAC010000058.1:0-12286 GCA_964442515.1 uncultured Campylobacterales bacterium
GGCGAAATAACACAAAAAACCGATGTGAAAGAACAGTACGTCAAAGCCCTTTACCAAAAGGTTGACGCGCCGCTGTTTAAAAACAGTGATACGCGCATTGCCGCGGATATTATGTTTGGTTCGACTTCAGATATCTACCCAAGGATTTTAAATGAGCTGCAGATTGAAAACGTGGTGCTTAACGGATACAAAGACGACCGCCGTTTGACCAAACTGCCCTCTATGATCAAGCAGGCCCACCGCAATCTTTCCGATATCGTTAAAACAATGCGGCTTAACTGCGGTTTTTTGATCTATCCAAACGGTCAAAAACTGCAAGCTATCAGTGACGAGGGTACGTTGGTGTATGATTATGAGCTTTTGCTGATAGTGCTGTGGCTTTTAAATGAGCTTAAGGCCAAAGACGGTTATAAAGTCTTTTTGCCTGCGTGGGCACCTGATTTCATTGAGTTTGAAAACCTTTCTGTTACGCGAGGCAAGGTTGGTTCCTTGCAGGCAAAAGAGATGGCGGGGTATGATCTGATCGCCACAACCGACGGGCACTTTTCATTTACCGAATTTGGTCTTAACAACGATGCGATCTTTGCCAGCGTGAAAATACTGCAGCTGCTGGTACAAAGCGGCAGTAAACTCAGCGAAATCGCCGACTCGCTGCCGATGTTTTGCTTTAAGGGAGAAAACGTCGCCTGCCCAAGCCACAAAAAGGGGTTGATGATGCGACGGTTTTTGGAAGATGGCAAGGGTAAAAAAACAGCCTATGACGACGGCGTCAAGATTTGGCTTCAAGAGGATGAGTGGATCCTCATGGTACCAAGCCAAAACAGCGAGTTTTTGCATATCTACCTGCAGGCAAGAAGCGAAAACCGGGCCAATGAGATATTTTACAGTTATAAAAGCAAGATACAAAAGTGGTAAACCGTGGCTAAAACGCTGTACCTTTCATTTTTGTGGCATATGCACCAGCCTTACTACAGAGATGACCTTGAAGGCAAGACGCTCATGCCCTGGGTCTTTTTGCACGCGATCAAGGATTACCACGAAATTCCGTGGTATCTCAGCAGATACCCGGGGCTTAAAGCCACGTTTAATCTTGTACCCTCACTTATGTATCAACTGCAGCGCTATATTGAGGGCAGCGCCAATGATATGCTGCTTGAAATATTTCGCAAAGATGTTTCGATCCTAAGCGAGGATGAAAAAGAGATACTGAGCAGTTACCTGTTTTTGGCTAATGAAAAAAATATGATTACGCCGCTGCCACGCTATAACCATCTCTATCGCGAGTTTCAAAACAGCCAGGAGACAATTGCGGCGTTTTCAAATCAGCAGATTTTGGATACGCAGATGCTGTTTTTGCTCTCGTGGTGCGGCAATTATCTGCGCCAAAACAGTGAGTTTGTCGCTTCAATGATCCAAAAGGGCAGGGAGTACAGCCACACCGACAAGATGGTGCTTCTTGACACGCTTACGCAGTTTTTAAAGGCCATCGTACCGCTGTATGCACAGATGGGAAAAAGCGGGCAGATAGCACTGTGTACAACGCCGTATTACCACCCGATCCTGCCGCTGCTTTTGGATAAAAAAAGTGCGCTTGAGGCCAGAGAAAAAACGCCGATGCCAGAGTGCAGCCATGATCTGAGTGCCTTTGCCGGCAAGCAGGTAGAAGATGCCATAGCGTATTTTACATCCACTTTTGGCAAAGCACCTCAGGGCTTTTGGCCCTCTGAGGGCAGTGTAAGTATGCAAACGGCCCGTCTGCTTGCTAAAAACGGCATCAAATGGTGCTGCAGCGATGAAGATATCTTGTTTCATACCCTCGGTGACGATTCGCGTAGCAATCTGTACAGCAATTATACGCTGCGCTTTGGGCAGGAGGCTGTTGATATTCGTTTTCGCGACCGGCACCTAAGCGATATGATCGGCTTTGAATTTAGCAACCAAGACCCCCTTCACGCCGTCAGGCAGTTTATGGACCATCTTAAAGCTATTTATGAAAACAGCAGCGAAAGCCCGCTGGTAAACGTGATCTTAGACGGCGAAAACGCGTGGGAGTTTTACCCGCAAAACGCTCAAATGTTTTTTGATACGTTGTATAAAGAGTTAGCAAACGCGCCGTGGCTGCAGACGGTGACAATGGATGAAATCAGTCAAAACGAGCATATCAGAACAAAACAGTTGCAACATCTCTCAAGCGGCAGCTGGATAGGGGGCAATTTTGATATCTGGATCGGTCATGAGGAGAAAAACCGCGCGTGGGAACTGATCGATATGGCTTATGGCGATTATGCCAAAAATAAAGCAAGTCTTGGGAAGCAAACACAAAAGCAGATCGAGCGTGAACTGATGATTGCTATGGGCAGTGACTGGTTTTGGTGGTACGGTGATGATCATTATACCTCACTTAAGGGCGAATTTGATATGCTCTTTCGCAAACACTTGATCAATGTCTACAGCCTTATGCAAAGACAGCTGCCCCAGGCTGTGGCAACGCCTATTATTAAAAACAAGCCGCAAAACAGATTTCATACCAAGCCAAAGTCTTATATTACACCAAAGATTGACGGCAGGGATACCAACTATTTTGACTGGCTGGATGCGAGCAGGATTGATTTGAAAAAAGAGTTTTCAGCTATGGACGCAAAGCAAAACATCGTCTCAGTCCTTCGCTACGGTTATGATGAGAGCTTTTTTTATCTGCTGTTTGAGGGTGATTTTAAGCATGTGGGGCCAGAATATTCGCTGGTGGTGTATCTGGATCAAAAGGCTCATACATTTACTTTAAACAAAGGTTCGTGCCGCAAAAACGGCTGTACTGTCTGTTTTGAAAACGCCATAGAGTTGAAAATACCGCGAAAAGTGTATGATACCCAGATAGAGTTTGGTTTTGAGCTGTATAAAAGCCAACAAAAGGTACAATTTTTCCCGATATATTCGGATTTTACCGTGTCCTTTGACCCGTTGTCGCTGACACGGTGGTATGTATAGGAGTAGAATTTGTCTCAAATGCGATATTGCAGAATAAGCGGCTGTGAAGTTATCTTTGCCCCCAAGCGGCTCAAGCGTCCCGAAAGTTTCGTTTCAGAGGTTGAGCGTATCGATGATATACGCGGGTGTCCCTTTGAAAAGGGCAGGGAAGAGTATACGCCCCAGCAGATCGATAAAATAGAGGATGAAAACGGGTGGCGGTGCCGGGTGGTGCCTAATCTGTTTAACGCTCTTGGTATCGAAGAAAATCCGACGCTGCAAAAAGACGGCTTTTTTGAAAAAAGAGGGGGCTTTGGCGCCCATGAAGTGGTGATCGAGACGCCTGAACATACAAAGCAGATGTTTGATTTTGAAGCGCTGGATTTTGAGTATTACCTCACCCTGCTGCAGCGGCGCTGCGTTTCACTGAAAAAAGACGTGAGACTGCGCTATATCAGTATCTTTAAAAACAGCGGCCAAAAAGCCGGAGCCAGCATGAGCCACAGCCACACTCAGATCATGGCCACAGCCAAGGTGCCCGCTGAGATCGCAAAGAAAATAGAATACAAACGAAGTTATTACAGACGCCATGAGCGCGCATTGATGGATGATTTGATCTATGATGAGAAAAAAAGCGCCAAACGCGTCGTGGATGAAAACGAGTCTTTTATCATGTACTGTCCGTATGCTTCACAGTTTGCGTTTGAAACAATGGTGGTCAATAAAAAGGGCTACAGCAGCTTTGAACAGCTCGATTTTAGCGATCTGCAAAGTCTTGGCGCGATTTTACAGCGGCTCTTTACGCGCTATAATGAGGTCCTTGGCCACTTTGCTTTTAATATGCTCTTTTTTACCGCGCCGGTGAATGAGCAAGAAAGTGACAGCAATCAGATATATCGCTTTTATATCCGCATCGTGCCCAGGCTGTACTACATGGCCGGCTTTGAACTGGCCACGGGGGTTCATATCAATACCGTGCTGCCCGAAGAAGCGGCAAAACAGCTGCGAGGGGAAGATTGACTTTGGTATTTTTGTTGTGCTACAATGCAAATAGTATTGAAAGGATTTTGAAATGCAAAGTTTAACACTCAATGTCTCTGATCAAAATTACGAAGATGTACTGAAGTTTTTGAAAAGCTATCCAAAAGAAGAAATTAGTATAATTGATAAGTGCAATGTTCCCGATTTTGTAGTTCAAAGTGTAGATGAAGCAAAAAAAAGAGTTCATCATGCCGAACAAAACGGTAAATACATTTCTCATGAAGTGTTGTGTAAAGAGATGGATGCGTTTATTGAATCGTTATGAGAATTGTCTATGAAGAAAGCTTCAAAAATTCATTGAAAGAAATACTGCAGTTTATCGCAGAAGACAAGCAATTTGCAGCCAAAAAGTTCAATGACAATCTTTTGACTTCCCTAGGTGACTTGCAATATAATCCAAAAATGTACAGAAAATCTTTTTATAGTGATGACGATGATTACCGGGATATGATTTTTAAAGGATACACCATCACTTACAAAGTTGAATATGATCAGATCAAGGTTTTGGATATTTTTAAATGGAAAAACAGATAAAACAAGTTTAACACCTTTTTTTTAAATCATTTCTTCTTGTCACAAATAACAATTTGTAAACAATACCGCTTTTTTCCGCCCCCGCATTTAGATAAAATACTCCTATTTCCTATCAAGGATACATAATGATTCTTTTTGCCGCAAGCGAGATTTATCCCTACGCCAAAACCGGCGGGTTGGCTGATGTCGCTCACGCTCTTCCTGGCGCGCTTTCAAAAACACTGCCCGTAGCGTCTGTAATGCCGCTATACCATGACGTGGATAGAACAAAGCATGCCATCACCGATACCGGATACAGTTTTGATGTGCTCTTGCAAGATGTTGCACACCAAGTTGATATTTTTATCGATACAAAAACCCAAACATACTTTCTGTACAACCCTATTTTGTGCGACCGGCAGGGGCTGTATTTTGACGCATACGGCGAGTTTGGCGATAACGATCTGCGCTTTGGTATTTTTAATTACGCCATCTTGCAAATGATAGAAGTGCTTGATCTGCCTATAACCACGCTGCATCTCAATGACTGGCAAACGGCACTTGCCGCGCTTTTAAGTAAAGATAAGCTTGATAAACCCTATAAGGTGATCCTTACCATTCACAATCTGGCGTATCAGGGGGTGTTTGACAAAGCCGCGATGGGAGCGCTCGAACTTGACTGGCACCGGTATTTTAAACCCGAGATTATGGAGTATTATGATAATGTCAACTTTTTAAAAGCCGGCATCTATTACTGTGACGAGCTGACTACCGTGAGCCAAACCTATGCCAAACAGATCCAGACGCCTGAATTTGGCTGTGATCTGCAGGATATGCTTGCAAGACATTCGGACAAACTCAAAGGCATTACCAACGGTATCAGCTACGAAGTATTTGATCCAGGCAGCGATGACGCGCTGTATGTGGGGTATGACAGCAGTCATTATTATAAAAAAGAATATAACAAGAAAAAGCTTTGCAAAGCATATGGGCTGAAGCGTTCAAAAAGGCCTTTATTTGTTTTTATCGGCCGGTTGACACCGCAAAAAGGCATAGAACTGCTGCTTGAAAACATACCAAAGCTTGCCCGGCTGGAAGCCAATTTTTTCATCCTTGGCAGCGGTGATGAAGCGTATAACGCAAAATTTACGTCTTTTGGGAAGCGCTATGAGAATATCAATATTACCGTCGGCTATGATGAAACGCTATCCAGAAGACTTTATGCCGCGGCGGATTTCTTGCTGATGCCTTCAATCTTTGAACCGTGCGGGCTCAATCAGATGATAGCTATGCATTACGGCACTGTGCCCATTGTTACCGACACCGGCGGGCTGGCCGATACGGTGACAGACTATGGGGCAGAACAATCCGGTGATAATAGCGGGACCGGGATCGTGATGGAGCGTATCGACGCCGAGGAACTTTTTACAGCCACGGCCAGAGCCCTGGCACTGTATGGACTCAAAAAACGCCGCGAAAAACTGGCCAAAGCGAATATGCGCCTGGATTTTTCATGGGACAAACGCGCCAAAAAATACATAAGCCTGTACCGATGAAGCACCTGCTTATTGACTACGGAGGAACTTTTTTTCGCTACGCCGTGGTCAGTGATCTTACCTGGCGGCTGCATCCGGGCCGGATACAAAAGTTACAAACAAAACAGATCGATATAGAACGCTTTTTGGCTCAACACATTGATCAACAAACCGCTTCGGTACGTATTGCTTTTGCCGGGCAGGTACAAAAGGGCAAAATCCTTTCTTCGCCAAATACCGGGGCAGGTGCCGTTGATCTTGCCGCCGTGGTCAAAAAATGCAACCCCGCTACCGGGTTGTATCTTGATAATGATCTCAACTGTGCCGCAAGAGCCGAATACGCCGCGAATAAACACGACCATCTGCTGGTTTTGTATCTTGGCACCGGCCTTGGCGGTGCGTTTGTGCACGGGGGCCGGGTTCTTGCCGGAGCAAATGCCCTGGGTGTGGAGATCGGTCATATTCCGTATAAAAAAACACCTTTTCATTGCGCCTGCGGACGGGATGACTGCGTGGAACTTAGCTGCGGGGGAGAAGCGATCAAAAAATGGTGTAACCGTTTTGATATCAACTTTGCGTATACTGGATTAAAGCAGCTGCAACAAGCCCGCAGCGAAGCTGCAAACACAATAGTCCAAAACGTTTATGAAGCCCTTTCACACGCTTTGCAGACTGCGCTGGCACTGTTTGATCCGGGCAGAGTAGTCCTTGGAGGCAGCGTATTTACGCACAACTTAGATCTTGTTGAATTTTGCCGCAAAGAGTGTGAAAAAAGCCCGTTTGCGCGGCACAGAAAGATCCAGATTGTACAATCCACTCTGCAAGAGGGCAGCTTAGAAGGGACAAGGTATTTGTAAATGAATCTGTTTGAATATGATATCGATCCGAAATTTTCCACCTCTGTGGCGTATTTTTCTATGGAGTTTGCCCTGCATCAGGCGCTCAAGATTTATTCGGGAGGGCTTGGGTACTTAGCCGGGTCTCACTTAAAAAGTGCGTTTGACCTGAAACAAAACACCGTAGGCGTCGGTATGTTGTGGAGTTACGGCTATTATGACCAGGCCAGGGATGAACAGCGTGACCTTAAGGTTGAGTTTCGGCGCAAGTATTATTATTTTTTGACTGATCTTGAAACAAGCACCACCGTTATGATCAATAATAAACCCGTCACGGTCAAAGCGTATCTGGTGCCCTCGCATCTGTTTCAAAGCGCGCCTTTGATCCTGCTTTCAACCGATGTGGAACCAAACGACTTTCTTTCACGAACCATTACCCACAAGCTTTATGACGCCAATGAGCAAACGCGCATCGCCCAAGAGATCGTGCTGGGTATTGGCGGGACCAAGATTCTGGAAGCTTTGGGGCGCAAGGTTGACATTTATCATATGAATGAAGGGCATGCGCTGCCGTTGGTGTATGCTTTGTATAACAGGTATAAAGATTTTAATAAAGTCAGGCAAAAGGTTGTCTTTACCACCCATACCCCCGAAGCTGCGGGCAATGAGGTCCATGACCCAAGTCTTTTGGCGCGCATGGGTTTCTTTGAGGGCTTGTCCGTTTCAAAGGCACAAAAAATTAATGATTATGACGCCCATGAGGGTTTTAATCTTACCGTAGGCGCGCTCAAATCGGCCAAGATCGCCAACGGTGTTTCCAAGATGCACGCAGAAGTGGCAACAAAGATGTGGAGCAAATACAAAGGCATCTGCAGTATCATCCCCATAACCAACGCCCAGAATAAAAAATACTGGGCCGATAAAGGCATCATCAGGGCGTATGAAGAGCATGAAGATTATGAACTTTTAGCCAGAAAGCAGCACCTCAAACGGATACTCTTTGATGAAGTGGCCAACCAGACGGGAAAAATGTTTCAAACCGATGTGCTTACAGTGGTCTGGGCCAGACGTTTTGCCGAGTATAAGCGCCCCGGACTGCTCAAATACGACTTTGAGCGTTTTGACAAGCTGGTAAAAAGCAGCAAGCATCCCATCCAGATCATCTGGGCGGGCAAACCCTATCCTTTTGACACCAACGCGATCAATATGTTCAATGAACTCAACTATATCAGCAAAGCCTATCCCAATATCGCCGTTTTGATCGGCTATGAACTGCATCTTTCGCAAATGCTGAAAAAAGGCGCCGATATCTGGCTCAATACCCCAAGAGTTACCAGAGAAGCAAGCGGCACCAGCGGGATGAGCGCGGCGATGAATGCGGCGGTGAATCTTTCTATCAGCGACGGGTGGCACCCGGAGTTTGCCAAAGAAGGCGTTAATGCCTTTACTATCCCCGCCTCTACCCATACCGATACAGCGATGCAAGACAGCGCTGATAATAAAGCGATGATGGATATTGTACAAAACAGTGTGTTGCCGATATATTACGAAAGGCCCAAAGAGTGGGTCAAGATCATGAAAAACGCCATCAGTGACGTGGTCCCGGCCTTTGATTCGGGCAGGATGGTTTATGAATACTATACGTACATGTATGATGCAAAGGCGCTAAATGAGCAACAACAGTGAAGAGACGTTAAAGCAGAGTCTGCAAAATGCGGACAGTTTTTCCAGCAATGTACACGGAGTGACCCAGGACAGCACTCCCATAGCAGCCCCTCAGTATTCAATCCCGGATCGCTACGGCAAAGACCGGATCACTTTGATGCCTATCAACCCTGATACCTGTTTTTTGTATTATGAACTCTCTGATGCGCTGATGCATACTCACAGCATCAATGACAGTGTAGAGCTTTATTTTAAGCTTCATGATAGCTCAGGCAAGAGCGTGTATGAGTTTGGACAAAAAGGCAGACAGGGCAAGCACTATATCAACAAGCGTTTTGACGCGTCTGGGCTGCAGGCTGTTTGCGGCTTTTATCGCGGCAAGCGTTTCCTGACGCTGCTGCATTCAAATACCATCGGCACCTTTTATACCAAAATACAGCCCGCTGACCCTTCTGACACGGTGTATCTAAGCAAGCAAAAAGGCTACAGCGAAGTAATACGCTCCAGTATGACACACTTCACGCTTGGCATGAGTTCAGACCGCTATGCCAGGCAGATCAAAAGATTGCGAGAGTATGAAGACAGTACCCACTATTTGTCACACTCACTTAAGGATACCAACGATGAGTAAAGGTTATTTCGCGCCGGTGCTGCATTCGCACCTGCCTTTTGTCAAACACCCCGAATATGATTATTTTTTGGAAGAACACTGGCTTTTTGAAGCGATCACTGAGTGTTATATTCCGCTTTTGCAAAACCTGTACGCGCTGCATAAGGAGGGTGTGCCGTTTGCGCTGACCGTTTCAGTCACCCCGCCGCTGGCACAGATGCTAAGCGATACCCACCTGATGGACAAATACGTGGCTCATCTCAACCGCCAGCTGGAACTGGCCCAAAAAGAGTTACAGCGCACAAAAGACAGTGACGAACACAAGCTGGCCTGCTTTTATCAGCAGCTGTACAGTGATACCAAAGATTTTTTTGTACACACGCTTGATAAAAGCGTGCTAAGCGGTTATAAGAAAATGAGCGATCTTGGTTACCTTGAAATCATTACGTGCGGGGCGACGCATGGCTTTTTGCCGCTTTTAAGCGTCAATGAGCAAGCCGTGCGGGTACAGATAGAAGTGGCGGTGCAAGCCCATCAAAAGCATTTTGGCAAAAAGCCAAGAGGCATCTGGCTGCCTGAGTGCGCGTATTATGAGGGGTTGGATAAGCTGCTCTCAGATGCGGGGATTGAGTTTTTCTTTGTAGACACCCACGGCCTTATCTATTCCAAACCCGCAAGCAGCTACGGCGTGTACGCTCCCTGCTACAGCAAGCATCAGGTCGCTGCTTTTGCCAGAGACGGTGAATCTTCCAAACAGGTGTGGAGTTCCAAAGAAGGCTATCCCGGTGATGTAGTGTACCGTGATTTTTACCGTGATATCGGGTATGATCTGGATTTTGAGTATATAAAAGATTATATCGATCCTGACGGTTCTCGCGTGTTTACGGGCTTTAAATACCGTGCCATTACGGGCCAGAGCGCGCACAAACAGCTTTATGATCCGGCAGCCGCGGCCCAAAAGGTTCAGCAGCACGCAAAACATTTTCACTTCAACAGAGAAAAACAGATCGATCATCTTGCAAACCATATGGATAGAAAACCCCTGATCGTTTCGCCTTATGACGCGGAGCTTTTTGGACACTGGTGGTTTGAAGGGCCTAAGTTTTTGTACCATCTGTTTAAGCAGCTGCACCAACACGGAGTGATCGAACCGGTTACTCCCGTGCAGTATCTGCAGCGCTACCCGCAAAACCAGGTAGTAGAAGTAGCGCCCAGTTCATGGGGGGACAAAGGCTATTATGACGTGTGGCTAAACGGCGGCAACGACTGGATCTATATGCATCTGCATTATATGGCCGATACGATGGCAGAGTTGGCAAGCCGGTACAGAGACAGTGCCGACTTTCATACTACCAAGGTGCTTAATCAAATGGCAAAAGAGCTGCTTTTGGCCCAAAGCAGCGACTGGGCGTTTTTGATGACAACCGATACGGCCAGAGAGTATAGCGTGCATAGAAGCAAAGAGCATATTTCCAATTTCAACAGACTTCACACGATGCTGCATGAGGGCATGGATCTGGATGCGCTGGAGTATATGGAGACAAAAAATTCGGTATTTAACTTTCTGGATTTTAGGGTGTTTGTACGGTAACCGATTTGTAACCGTTGTGTTTTATACTGCAGTGTAAAGGATAACAATGTCACCTAAAGTGTACGTACTTGATACCAATATTATTTTACAAAATATAAGAAATATCAGCGAAATCTCCGATAACGGTTCCAACATCGTCGTCATCCCCGAAACGGTTCTTTTGGAACTGGAAGATAAAAAGAAGCTTTTTAACGAACTTGGCTTTCAATCGCGCGAATTTGCGCGGATGCTTGCGAAGATGAAGACCAAGGAAGTGGATTTCAAAAAAAATTACCAGGTGGTCAAGCTGGCACTGGAGGACACCGAAATCCACATCATCGCCAAGGACAGTTACAAAAGTGAAGTCAGCCCCTATAATATCGCCGAGAGCAACGACAAGCGTATCATCGAAGTCGCCAGCGTTGCCAAGGAGTACTACAAGGGCCTCAAAGTGGTCTTTTTATCTATCGATATCTACGCCAGAACCTTTGCGAAACTGGCCAACATCAAGACCCAGACCCTGCAGGAAGACCGCAGCGATATCCCCGAGTTTGCTTTTGTCAAGAGTATGGAGCTTGATTCAAGCTGTTTTAACCGTCTGCATCTGCAAAACATCCGCGAGATCGATCCGGATTATGCCTGCGAAAATTTCTGTTATGAGTTTTGCTCAAGTGACGGCAACAAAGCCTTTGCCATCGTCGCAAATGGGCAGCTGCACGTACTGGATGATAAAGACTTTGCCCACCAAAGCATCAAGCCCGTGAATCTGCGCCAAAAGTATTTTGTCAAAGCGATCATGAGCAATCTGTACAACCTGCTTGTCTTAGACGCCAAAGCCGGCAGCGGCAAAACGCTGATGAGCATCGTTTCAGCCATGCGATTAATCGACCGGGGTGAGTATGAAAAGATCGTGTATGTGCGAAATTCGATCGAATCACTGGATAAAGGTGCCGATGTGGGTTATCTGGCGGGCAATGACGAAAAGTTTCGCGTTTATAATATGGCGCTGTATGATACGCTGGAATTTATCGCCAAAAAAAAGCTCAAAAACGCAAACAATAAAGAAAACAAAGAAGCCCTCAAAGCCAAAAGTGATGAACTTGTCAATAAATACAATATCGAAATGCTCTGGCCCGGCGAAGCCAGAGGCCGAACGCTTAGCGGAGCGGTGGTGATCATGGATGAGTGGCAAAACAGCAGCGAAAACACCACCCAGCTGATTCTGTCCCGGCTGGATGAAAGCTGCAAAGCGATCGTGATCGGGTCAAACAGGCAGATTGACAATCTGTATCTCAACCGCTACAACAACGGTCTTACCACACTGTTAAAACAGACAAAACAGCCCCACGAAGAGATCAGCCTCTTTGCCATCGAGTTGGAAAAAGCGGTAAGAGGGCGGTTTGCGGAGTTTAGTGAAAGGATATTTGAAAACAGTTGAGTTTTTCTTCCCCAAGAGTCATAAACGATACCATATACAAACATATTCAGTGCAGCAGCGTCGAAGAGCGTATCTTGCAGACAAAGACACTTAACCGTCTGCTTTTTATCACGC
>CAYUAC010000059.1:0-12184 GCA_964442515.1 uncultured Campylobacterales bacterium
CTTCTTTTTGCACGTATCAAGGGGTGATGATGAGCAGCAGACGAGAACTATTCAGTGCATTTAGGGGCAGCTTTCAACCAAAAGAGAAAAAAGAGGTCCTTATCAGACCGCCGTATTGTGTCGATGAAGACGCTTTTGCCAAGGAGTGCGCAGACTGTGAAGGTGACTGCGCGCACGCTTGCCAAGAGCGTATCATCGTTTTGGGAGAAGATAATACTCCGCGGCTGGATTTTTCAAAATCAGGATGTACCTACTGTGGCGAATGCGCGATTGCGTGTCCTGAGGAAGTGCTGCAGGTAGCTAATAAAAGCCAAATCGACGCGCATTTTGAAATCGATATGCTCAAGTGCCTCAGCTGGAACAAGACGATGTGCTTTTCCTGCAAAGACCCGTGCCTGGATAACGCCATTACCTTTTTGGCGATGTTTCGGCCAAGCATCGATCAGGACAAATGCACATCGTGTGGCTTTTGCGTGGGGGTATGTCCCGCACCCGGGGCGATAGAGATTATTACGAAAGAAGGAGGAGAAAATGAACAGCGTAAAGCTTAAAGCAAATATAGAAGAAGACGGCCTGGGCGGGTGGCTGATCAGATTGACTGATAGTTTTGACAATAAAGAATATATTTGTAAAAGTATGCACGAATTTTCCGTTGAAGTCGAGCGTCTGGGGTCGCTGTATGAGGGAAAAGCGCAGGTAGAGTGGAGCAGTGATGACAATCTCAGCGAAGAAAATTTTCATAACATCAAGGTTGAGATGGCAAAATACAAAGAGCAGTTTGAAAAACAAGAGGATCTGTAGATGAGACGCATTCTTTTTGTGTTTTTTGCCTGTGCGAGCCTGCTTTGGGGCCAAAAAGCACTGCAGCCGGATTACAGCCTTAAAGCCGACGGACTGGTGAAAACCCTGCTGCATGAAAAAGGCACCCTCTATGCGGCCACACAAAACGGCGTTGTGCACGCGTACGATCTGCAAAGCAGGCAGCGCACTACGCTTTTTACCCTGCCAGAGATCGAGAGTTTTACCCACGAAATGGTACCTGCAAAGATTTACAGTATTGATAAGATCGGTGACAAAATTCTTGTTTCGGCACAGGGACAGGGCAGCTACAGAAATATCTGGATGTATGAAGCGGGCAAACTGACAAAGATCATAGACACGTCCAAAGGCTATATGCTCTCAGAAGCGAAGTTTTTGGATGAGGATACGATCCTGATGGCCACCCTTTCCAATCAGCTGATCAAGTACGATTATAAAAAAAACACGGAGTTGGCCAAAAAGCAGCTGAGTTACTCCTCTTTCAGCGATTTTGCCCTGGACAAAGAGAAAAAAGTAGCCGCTGCTACTGATGAAAGCGGGGTGGTGCATATGCTGCGCGTGAGTGATTTTGAAGTGACCAAAGAGTATGAGGGACAAAACGTGGACCGAATCTATGACGTGTCGTATAAAAACGGCGTGGTTATGGGTGCGGGGCAGGACCGGCGTCTGAGCATTTATAAACCCTTTGGTGCGGCAACGTATATGCAGTTTGATTTCTTGCTGTATGCGTGCGGCATGAATGAGGCCGCCACACTCGGGGCCGTAGCGTACAACCCGGCAAACGACGTACTTGTTTTTGAGACAGGCAGTAAAGACAGGCTGTATGATCTTACCGGCAACGAGGCAGTGGTGACAAAGATACTGTTTGTATCAGACAATGAAGTGTTTGTCGCCAGCGAAAGCGAAACGATCAACCATTACACATTACAATAAGGAGTACAGTATGAATATTTCAAGTATAGTAATCCAAACCAGACCCGAACACGTCGAGGGTGTGGTAGCGGATGTAAAAGCGTGTGAAGTATGCGATTATCACCTTCATGACGAGATAGGCCGCGTTATTGTCACTATAGAGGGCGAAAGCGTGGATGAGGAGCTTGAAAAGCTGCGGGTTATCGAAGAGATTGAGCACGTCATCGCAGCGGATATGCAGATGGCATACAGCGAAGAGGAACTTGAGCGGAATATGCAGGTAATGAATAACGCCGACGACGTTCCCGAGCTGCTGCAAAGAGATGACGTCGATCCCACCCGCATCGTGTATCACGGTGATCTGAAGGGCAAAGACAATCTGGAAGGTTTTGCCAAGAGTCTGGACAAAGGCTTTGGGTATAAAAAAGATTTAAAGGATAGATAATGAAAGAGTATAACAGCTCTGAATTTTTGTTTGAAACCGAAGTTCCCGAAGGGGAGTTGATTATTTCGCGTACGGACCTGAGTGGACGTATCACCTACGCCAATGAAATGTTTGCCTCCATCAGCGGCTACAGTGCACGGGAATTGGTGGGCAAACCCCACTCCGTCGTACGACATCCCGATATGCCCAAAAGCGTCTTTGCACAGATGTGGGAAGATTTGAAAATCCAGGGCCGCTGGGAAGGAATTGTGAAAAATATGCGAAAAGATGACGGATTTTACTGGGTCCATGCTATAATAAGCGGCGTATATAAGGATGGGGAACTTATAGAGTATAAATCGCTGCGCTCACCGATTGATCAACGTACCAAGATCGCGTACCAGCGAAAATACGATGAGATGAGAAATATCGACAAAGACAACATCAGAACCGTTGTGTATTCCAACTGATTTGACCCGGGTCAAATACAGACATATGAAAAACAGATACAATACAAATTGCAGCTTGCCGCATGATTGTTTTTATAAATAATCCTCCTTATTTCTCACCCCACCCCAAAATAAGCAAATGCGGCGAGTTTGCACAGAGGGTGGATTAATGTTTAAAAAATTAAGCGTGCTGCAATCATACGCGATCATCTTTGCGCTGCTGATTTTCTGGGCTTCTTTTGCCTACTACACGATGCATTCGCTTATCCAGTCTCAAAGCCACTATGCCAAGGTGATCAATCTCAGCGGCAAACAGAGAATGCTTTCGCAAAAAATCGTCCTGTCACTGCAGATGCATCAAAAAACAGGTAAACGGCAGTATCTGCAAGAAGCCAAAAAGTTACTCAAAACCTTTCAGGACGATTACTCATTTATTGTTTCCAATCTACAGTCACAGCGTTCTAATGAGTTGTACTTTCATACCGGCGGCATTAATGATACCGTCAAAGATTATACCAATCTTGTCAAACATTATTTTCAAAATCCAAAGGAAGCTTCTGTAGCACAGGTGTATGCGCTCTCACAGGTGCTGCTGCCCAAGCTTGATGACGCCGTCAGCGTATTTCAAAAAGAAAGCGAACAAAAAACAAGACAGCTGCAAAACAGGGAACTGCTGATCTATATGGCCACGGTGCTGACTATCTTGTTTGAAGCGCACTTTTTCGCCAGACCCGTTATAGAAAAGATCAAGATGAAATTTGGCGAGTATAAACGGCGCCTGGACAAGCAGTATAAATCGCTGCTTTTGCAGTCAAAGGTTTTTACCAACGCCAACGACGCCATCATCATCACCGACTCCCACAGTAAAATCCTGGATGTCAACCCCGCTTTTGAACGTATTACCGGTTACGGCAAAGAGGAGGTGCTTGGCAAAACGCCGGGCATTTTAAAGTCAAGCCGCCATAAGCAAAGCTTTTATGAAGGGATGTGGCAGCAGCTGCAAAAGACCGGACGTTTTAGCAGTGAAATTATCAATAAGACCAAAGGAGACAAGGAATATATCCAGCAAAGCGATATCTTTGCCATTTATGATGAAAATAAACAGGTGCGCTATTATGTGGGGATATTAAGTGATATTACCTACAAATACGAAACAAAGCGTCAGCTGAGTTTCCTGGCCAATTATGATCCGCTGACCAAGCTGCCAAACCGCAATTTGATGTATGAGATCGCGCAAAAGGCGATTGAAAAAGCCGACCGGCAGAAGCAGAAAGTGGCGTTTATATATCTGGACCTGGATGATTTTAAAACGGTCAACGACGCCCTTGGGCACAGTTACGGCGACAGGCTGCTGATCGATATGGTCAGTCAGCTTCGCAGGAATCTTCGCAAAAGCGATACCCTGTGCAGGGTCGGCGGTGATGAGTTTATTTTTATTTTGGAGGATATAGGCGGTACCGGTTATGTCGAAACCTTTGCCAAGCGAGTGCTGCAGATTCTGGCCAAACCTTTTATGCTTAAAAATATCGATTTTGAACTCTCCGGCAGCATGGGTATCAGCATCTATCCAAATGACGCAGATGATATCGATACCATCGTTAAGTACGCGGATATGGCGATGTTTCGGGCCAAGGAACTGGGCAAAAACAGTTTTAGCTATTATGATGAAAAACTGCATAAAGATCTGCTCAAAAAGCTGGCCTTTGAAGCGGATATGAAGCAGGCCCTGCAAAATGACGAGTTTATCATCTATCTGCAGCCAAAGATTGATCCCTACAGCCACAAAGTATACAGTCTTGAAGCGCTGGTGCGCTGGCAGAAAGAGGGCAGACTGGTACCGCCCGGGGAGTTTATCCCCATTGCCGAACAAAGCGATCTGATTTTGCATATCGGACAGGCGGTCTATGAAAAAGTGGTCGCTATGCTGCAATCATGGGAAGATACGCCCTACGGGCACCTGCCCATATCGGTAAACATTTCGCCAAAGCAGATTTTTCACGCACGGCTGCTTGAGAGTATAGAAAACCTGGATGAGAAAGTGGCCCGTCGCCTGATCTTTGAGATTACCGAACACTCTTTGGTAGACAGCTTTGAGATGATGACCAAATTCATCAACCGCTGCAATAAACTTGGCATCCAGACGGCAATCGATGATTTCGGTACGGGGTATTCTTCGTTGATGTATCTGAAAAAGCTGCCCCTTGATTACATCAAGATCGACAAAGAGTTTTTAGTCGATATCTTTGAAAACACCGAAGATGACGTGA
The DNA here is from genome assembly GCA_964442515.1 of uncultured Campylobacterales bacterium. Taxonomy (GTDB): domain Bacteria; phylum Campylobacterota; class Campylobacteria; order Campylobacterales; family Sulfurovaceae; genus TCS-49. The sequence goes on from CAYUAC010000059.1 coordinate 4,872, forward strand.
TTGTCAAGACTATCATCTCAATGGCCCAGAATCTGGGGGTTAAAAGTATCGTCGAAGGGATCGAGACCGGGCAGCAGGCTGAGTATATGCAGCGCCTGGGCGCCGATATTTTGCAGGGCTTTTATTATGCCAAGCCACTTGATACGCAAAAATGCACGGCTTTTATTACCGGTTTTGATCAAAAGTCTTGATTTTAGTCAATGACAGAAAGCGAAACATTTGTTTAGAATATATAAAAAAAGACAGAGGCGTTTTGGATGATAGCTGATATTATAGAAGATATTGAACTGTTTGCCTCTTTGGATGAAGGGGCAAAACAAAAACTGGCCGCCATCAGCTCCCTGCACCGTTATGAAAAAGAAAGCATTCTGTATTATGAGGCAGAAACACAAAACAGGCTGCTTTTTTTGGTGCGAGGACTTTTGAAAGTGTATAAAATCGATAAGTACGATAATGAAATTTTCCTGTATTATGTCTATAAAAACAGTATGATTTCAGAACTTTCCTCGCTTGAGACCGGATCGATCCACTGTTTTTCCAACGCGGAGTTTGTACAAGACAGCCAGATTCTTTCAATCGATTTTGCTGAGTTTACGGAGTTTTTGCAGCGTTATCCAACGCTTAGCCTGCCCTTCAGTAAAGAACTTATCGCCAGAAATCACCAGCTGCAGTGCGTACTCAACCGCGAACTGGTTTTTGACGCCACGGCGAAGGTGGCGTTTATGCTGTATAATGATTTGGATATGTTTAACGATCTGAAGCGAAACGAAGCGGCGTTTATGCTGCATGTGCAGCCCGAAACGCTTTCACGGGTACTCAAGCGCTTAAGCAGAAACGGGGTGATCAGCGTGGAAAAAGGGATGGTTGTTATCGTCGACAAACAGCGGCTGCATGAAATTTTTATGGATATAGGATAGGATATGAAAACAAACAAGATCAGCACCAAGGTAAAAATTTTGGGGGGTTTGCTTATTGTCGCTACCTTTAGTACGATTGTGATATCGATGTATCTCAACTACCAAAACAAAAGCGACGGTCTGGTTGTAAACATCGCGGGTAAACAGCGGATGCTTTCCCAAAAGATTGCTAAAAATATTTTTTATATCCACGCCACGGGTACCAGAGAGTTCAAACAGCTGCAAAGTGCCGTGAAAGAGTTTGAAAACGGTCTTGATATTTTGCGCCGTGGCAATGACGCGTTAAAAATTCCGCCGGCACCCACACAGGAAATATCGATGCAGCTCAAGATCGTACAGAACCTGTGGGATGCGTATGAAAAGGACGTAGAAGAGTTTATAACAGGGATCGAACAAAACGATGCTACGATGCAGCAGGATGCTTTTGAAGATATCGCCCAGACAAACGAAGAATTGCTGGCCCAGATGGATGAAGCGGTGGGACTGTACAGTACCCATACCGCGAAAAAAACGGAATTCATCCAAAAGTTCCAATACGCCGCCTTTTTTGTTCTTTTTGCGCTGATAGCTTTTTCGATTCTCAAACTCAAACAGATAGAGATGCATGCCAGGGAGTTTATGAAAAAATCCAAACAGTTAACCCAGCGCGACATCAAAACCCCGATTGAACCTATGAGCGTTGACGCTGAAAACGAGATCGAAGAGGTCGCTCATTCGCTGAATCATTTCATCTTTAAAGTCAACAGCGCCATGGAACTTTCCAATGCCGCGCTGCGCCAGTCCAAGCAGGCTTCAGACAAGCTCGAGGAGTTGACCGGAGAGTTTAACGATATTATCGGCGAAGTCGCTAACAAAAAAGGGATCGGCGACAGTATCGACAAAAGTGAAGATATTATGATCCAATCTTCAGAAGAGATGGTGCGAACCAATAAAAAACTGCAGGAGTTAAAGGCAGAACTTGACAATGTTTTGAAGATTTTTGACCAAAATCAAAAAACTTGACAAAGGTCAATGATCGCAGCTGCAAAACGTGATAGCATAAAGACAGATTGAAACAATAAGGATGAACCATGCTGATTGACTCCTGCGGACGGGTGGTGGATTATCTGCGTATCTCGGTAACGTCACGGTGTAATTTCCGCTGCAGCTACTGTATGCCCGAAAAACCCCTTGAATGGGTTCCCAAAGAAGAACTTTTAAGTTATGAACAGATGTTTGACTTCCTGCGCTTCAGTATCGACCGGGGTGTCAGCAAGATCAGGATTACCGGCGGCGAACCGCTGGTGCGGGGAGATCTGGACCGTTTTATCAAAATGCTTTACGGGTACGAATCCTCCCTTGATCTGGCCGTGACAACCAACGGTTTTCTGCTTGAAGCGATGGCGGCAAAACTCGCCGCGGCGGGATTGAAACGGGTTAATGTTTCACTGGATACGCTTGAATCAGAAAAGTTTCATTCCATTACCAAAAAAGACGCTCTTTCGCAGGTGCTTAAGGGCTTGCACGCGGCACGCAAAGAGGGGTTGAAGGTAAAACTTAACACCGTGGTCATGAAAGATATCAACGATACCGAGATTTTATCGCTCTACCGCTATGCCAAAATCCACGGATACGAGATACGCTTTATCGAGTTTATGGAAAATGAAAGTGCCGACAGTACGATCAAAAGCCTCAGCGGCCAAAAAATACTGGAAACGATCACGCAGGCAGTAGGTGTGCAAAAACGCAGCAGCGACACGCCTTCGGCAGCTACGGCGTACGAAGATGAGGACGGGTATCGTTTTGGTATCATCGAGCCCTATGACGACAGCTTTTGCAAAAGCTGCAACAAACTGCGTCTCAGCGCGCAGGGGGATTTGATCCCGTGCTTATACTTTGAGGATTCGCTGAGCCTGTCAAATGCTTTGAAAAACAAAGACGCCGCGTCGGTGGAAAAGATCGTGGAAACCGTTTTGCAAAACAAGCCCCAAAAAAACAGATGGAGCCACAACGCAAACGAGTTTGCGACCTCGGCCAGATCGTTTTATACCACCGGCGGCTAAAGAGAGGTCCAGTTTTTCAGCTTGTTCAGCAGCAGTTCGGTGCGCACGGGCTTTGAGAGAAAATCGTTGGCGCCCAGTTCCAGAGCCTGCGTTTTTTTGGTTTCGTCGGTGGTAAGGATGATGATGGGGATATCTTTCAAACGCTTATCCGATTTCATCACCCGGATCACTTCCAAACCGTCAAGTACGGGCATTATAATATCCAGCAAAACGATATCGTAATCTTTCGCTTTCAATTCCTTCAGCGCCTCTTCCCCGTTTTCAACCTCTACGACTTCGGAGACGTCCTGGTCCTTTTTGATCATGGTGGTTAAAAGTTTCCGGTTGATCATATCATCATCAACGTTCAAAATTTTTAAATTCATTGTTATCCTCTGCTATGTTTTTGTATCACTACTTTGAGCAGCTCTTTGTTTATGAAATTTTTAATGATTTCGGTAACGGCCGCTTCTTCGCGCTGACTGGGTTCATACGAAGAACTTACCAGCATGATGACCGGCGTGATCTTATTGATCTTTTCAAGCTCTGCCAGGTCGAGATTGCCGGCGGTTCTGTCAGCCAGTATCAGTTTATACGGATCGCCGCTGTTGTCGGCTTTTTGTCTGAGCCGGTCAAAATCTTCAACCAGTTCAACCTCATGTCCCAGGTTTTCAAGAATGCGCGTAAAGATTCTTCCCTCCAGCGCGTTTTCTTTTAAGAGTAAAATTTTATCATCATTTTCTTTTACCACAGCTTCGTTTTCTTCCAAATCCAGTGAAATGGATTCCTGCTGTGTAGAATCTTCCACATCTTCGGCCGTATCCTCTTCATCGGCAGTGATTTCCTGGGCCGTCTGTCCGATAAGGCGGTCAAGAATGGAGATGATTTCGTTAATGACAAGCGGTTTTGTCGTGTATTCATCCAACCCTTCGTTTAAAAAGCGCTCCCTGTCGCCTTTGAGCGCGTTTGCCGTCAGTGCGACGATGGGGATGTGGTCCAACTCTTCATCTTCCTCATAATCCAGTATCTCGTGGGTGGCTTCCACCCCGTCCATCACCGGCATCTGGATATCCATGAAGATAATATCATAGTAGGGGTTGGCTCTTCTTTTCTCAAACGCTTCCAATCCGTTTCCGGCCAGTTCAACCTCCATACCCAGTTCTTCAAGGGTACGTTTGATCAGTTTTTGGTTGATACTGTTGTCTTCTGCAACCAGGGCTTTGGCGTCGTACCTGACGGTATTGAGGTTTTTGCGGCTGACGGTCTGTTCTACTTCCTCACTGCCTCTGAGGGCTTCAAGGGCGGTTTTGACCTTGGTCAGATTGACCGGTTCGTAGATCGTCTTTTTTACCAGCGCGGAATCGTCAAATTTGCCCTGTTTTGTCGCTTTGGCGACGATGACAAGGTCCATACCCGTTTTCTGGTACTCTTTCAAGATATCTTCATCGGCGTGTTCGAGGTCTATAAAGACGGTGTCAATCCCCTGTTCTTTGAGGGATTTGAGTTCGTTCATCGTGCTGAAGGTTTTGTATTTGGCCCCGTAGAAATCCATGTACGTGCTGATATAATCATCCTGTTTTTTGTGTTTGCTGGAAGTGAGCCTGGCCAGGGTGATATCGTTGAAGTTTGGCCGCTCTTCCCCGACGGTGGGCAGTTCGTCAAATTCCAGCGTAAAGAAAAAGCACGTGCCTTTGCCCTGTTCGCTTTCCAGTTCCATTTGACCGCCCATCTTTTCGATGTACTGGCTGGAAATGGTCAGACCAAGGCCGGTACCGCCATATTTTCTGGTAATACTGGAATCGGCCTGTCCGAAGGCTTCAAAGACTTTTTCCTGTTGATCGGGTGTCATGCCGATACCGTTGTCTTTGACGCTGAATTGGATTTTGGCTTTATTCTTGGTCTCAGCGGGCAGTTTTTTGATCTCCACATCGATTTCGCCGCCGGCGTTTGTGAATTTGATCGCGTTGCTGATAAGGTTGATAATAACCTCTTTGATCTTTGTCGGATCGCCCTTGATCGGGTTTTGGATCGAAGGATCAAGAAAGAAGCCCAGGTTGATATTTTTTTCCGCGGATTTGACCGAATACACTTCCACGGCGTTTTCAAACTCTTCTCTTGCGTTAAAAGTGATGTTTTCAATCTCGATACTGTTGCTTTCGATCTTTGACAGATCAAGAATGTTGTTGATAATAGACAGCAGGTTTTCCGAACTTTTTTCAATGATCTGGATGAACTCTTTTTGTTCCCCGTCCAGATCGGTGTTTTTGAGTAGTTCGGTAAAGCCCACGATCCCGTTTAGCGGCGTTCTGATCTCGTGGCTCATATTGGCAAGGAAAAGCGATTTGGACTGGCTGGCGTCTTCTGCCATCTCTTTTCTTTTATAAGATTCTTCCAGCAGGTATTCCAGCAGCTGGTAAGCCGATTTGGTGCCATCAGGCGAATCAAAATCGATCTCAAGGTCAAGATCAAGATGATCGCTTCGTTTTGCCGCGGTTTTAAAAATATCTTCCAAACTTCTGATATTGGTCGTCAAACCTTTGGCGAAGAAAAAGCCTACCAGTGCGAGTATAACCGCAAGCACCCAAACCGCCGCGGCGCCGATGAGAACGTAGAGGTTGTGGTTTTTCACCGCGTGCAGCTGTGTCGTCATCTCGGAAGAGACGATATCTTCGGCCTTGGCGATGGTGTTGAGTTTGCTCAGGTTCATCCGAAACCACTGGGTGGGATCAACGGTATAAAACCCTTCATTCACCGAGTGCATGATCTGCGATCTGGCTTCATCGATCTGGTTTTGGACCTGCTTGACGCTTTTAGAATTAAGCAGCGTTTGCAATCTTGCGGCCACCGGACCGCTTTGAGGAATCTGGTTTTTGTAACTGTCGCTGATTCCGATGTAGTGCAGCCATTTTTGAATTTCCGCATCGCTCATGGGGGTATAGCGGGTCAGGATGTGGGAGATATACCCCCGTTCGATCCCGCTGTAATCCTTGGATTCCAGCAAGCCGACATATACGCTTGAAAGCCGCGCCAGCTCTTCGCTGAGTCCCTGGGCGTCAAAGTTTTTAATATCCGCCAGCAGCGCGGCCGTGAAATCGGAATAAAATCCGAAAAAGATCTCTTCAAATCCAAGCTGTAGATTGTCGACGTTTTCTCTGACCTTGTCTAAGCCGTTGATATGGGAAATGATTTTGCCGTTTAAATCCACGTTATCGTTGCTTTTGGCAAAAGATTGCAGCTTGTTGATCGCGCTGTCGACCTTTTTGCGCTGCTGCTGCAGGTTTTGTTCCAGCATATTGCCTGAACTGCTTGCAAAAATCGAGCTTAACCCTCTTTCATTGGCAATTTCCGTGGCCACGTCGTTGGCCAGCTGGTTGATCTGTACCTTGTCAGCCAGCGCGTTTGCCTTGGAGTAGGTGGTGTATGACTGATACAGCGTATAGGAGGAAAGCGCGAATAAAAGCAAAATAGGCAATAAACTGATAAGTTCGAGTCTGCCCTTAAATCCTAGTTTCATTATCTACCCTTTACTTTATATTGTATTGTTGTCGGATTTTTTCGCATTCGACGATGTTTTGATCTTTAAGCCGGTTTAAAATATCCATGGCAAGCGGTGTTCTTTCCTGCTGCAGATAGACTTCAGCCAGCAGGCACTGCGCTCTTTTGTTGCCGATGGTGGAAGCTGTCTGCAAAAAATGCTGTGCCCGGCCCAGGTTTTTTTCAACGCCCCGGCCTCTGAGATACATCAGCCCCAGAAAATAGTTGGCCTGTATGGAACTTTGGTTGTTTGCCGCTCTTTCAAACAGGGCATACGCTTCTTTGTATTCTTTTTGGTTATATGCCTTTACCGCGTCTGAAAAGATCGAAGCCTGTGCGCCAAGCGCGCAAAAGAGCAAGACACTTAAAACTTTTTTCATTGCAGCACCTCTTTTAAACCAAGATACATCCCCCAGTATTCTAAAAGCAGGGGTTTGACTTTGTCAAAATCATCATTGTGCTGCAGCTGTTCAAGCTTCTCCGCCATCGTGTCAATGCGCAGGTTTGAAGCCGCGCCTTTGAGTTTGTGGGCCGTTTGCTGAATCGTTTTTATATCCTGCCGGTCATATGCCTTTTCAAACACCTCTTTGTTTTCCTGCGCCTGTTCAATAAAATCATCCACAAATTCGCTGATCAGCTCATTTGGCAGTCCCAGGCTGTCCGCGGCGACGGAGGGATCAAACGCAACGGGCGTAATTTCGGCTTCTTCCCACTGCAGCGCGCCTGAGGATTCGTAATCCGTATCGCTTTGCTGGCCGGTCGCAGCCGGTTCTACTGTCGTGACATACTCTTTAAGCTGATTTTGCAGCTTGGCAATCTGTGAAAAAAGCAGCGCGGCGTT
>CAYUAC010000060.1:0-11973 GCA_964442515.1 uncultured Campylobacterales bacterium
TTGGATATGCAGCATCATCTGCTCTAATACCCGTGAAAGCGCGATGGTTTCAACGGGTTCTTTGTGGGTTGGCAGCGATTCGTTGTTGGAAAGTACGTAAAAGGCAAGTTCCTTTTTCATCGCTTCGCTGTCAACCTGCAGCGCGTCAAAAATCTGCCCGCCGGCGGGGTGTTCCAGTGCCGTTAAAAAAAGATGTTCTATGGTTAAATACTCATGGTTGTTATCTTTGGCAAATTCGATTGCTTTTTGAAAAACCCTGTTTAATTCTTTGCTAATCATCGCTCTCCCTCATCGTCGCAAGCAGTGCAAACCCGTTTTGCTTGGCCGCGGCTTTGACCTGGTTGACCTTCATCTCCGCGATCTCTTTGGTATAAACGCCGCATACGGCCTGTCCCTTTTTGTGGATCGTGATCATGATCGCGTAGGCTTCGGGCTTGCTTTTGTGAAAAAACTCCATTAAGATTTCAACGACAAAATCCATCGTCGTGTAATCATCGTTGTGCAGCAGCACTTCGTATTTTTTGGGCAGCTGCAGATGAAGATCCAAACGATGCTGATGGTCTAATGCCATTTTACTCTCCCTCGTCTTTTTTTGGCCGCAGCATATCCAGCTCTATCATTTTTTCGGCGACGGCTTTAAATACCGGCACCGAGGTCAGTGACGCGAAGTGGTGGTATTTTTTCTGCGGCATATGTGTTAAAACAGCGATATTATATCGATTCTTGACGTCATTTACAAACCCGATAAAGGTGGAATTATACCTGTTTTCATACGTCCCCTCCACCGAAATATGGGCCGTACCGGTTTTGCCGCCGATTTCAAGGCCCTCTATCAGCGCACGGTTGGCGCTGCCTTTTTTGGCAACTCTTTGCAAAATATTGTTCATCCGTGCGGCGGTGGCTGAAGTGATGACTTGTTCCCTGCTTGGTTTTTGGTGATAGGTTTTGTTTCCCCTTGTCATGGACGCCACCAGGTGGGGGGTGACAAGATGCCCGCCGTTGTTAAAGGCGCTGTGGGCTTTGAGCAGCTGAATAAGATTCACGCTCATCCCGTAGCCGTATGCCGAGGTGGCTTTGTACACGGGGGAGTTGAGCTGCGCGACCTCCTGGATGCCCCCGACGCGCTCGTAAGGCAGGTCGATACCGCTTTGTCTGGTCAGCCCGAAACGCTTAAATCCGTCATACAGTTCGTATCCTTCCAGCCGCTGGGCCAGTTTGGCCATACCGATGTTGGACGAGTAGGTGATCACGTTTTGCGCGCTGAGCCAGTCGTTTTTGTGTTCATCGGTAATCAGGTAACCGTTGAGGCGGTAGCGGCCGTTTTCGGTATTGATCAGTTCCAGGGGATTGACTTTGTCTGTTTCAAGCAGCAGGGTAAAGGTGATGGGTTTGATCACCGAACCGGGTTCGTAAAGGTGTTCGGTGGCGGTGGGGTTGAGAAAAGAGATCTGGTTTTGTTTGATATTGGAAGGGTCGTAACGGTTGGAACTGGCAAAGGCGTAAACACTGCCGGTTGTACTGTCCATGACCACCGCCGTTATCTCTTTGGCTTTGAGTTCTTTCTTGTAGGCATCTAAAACCATTTCCACGCGTTTTTGGAGTTTGAGATTTATATGCAGTTTGAGGTTGTACCCGTCGCGGGTACGTTTCCGTATCGAGTCGCCGTCAAAAACGATATCGCCGTGCAGGTCGCGTTTGCCGCGGATAAAGCCGTCCTGTCCGTCGTTTAACTGCTCCTGGTACTGTTTTTCAAGTCCCTTTAATCCCTGCGGTCTGGTGTAGCCTTGATCATTGACCTTTGTCATGTGGCCCACGGCCGGGGTGAGGGTGTCGCGGTAAAAAAACTCCCTGCTTTCGCCGCTTTCTTCTATTTCGAGCTTATAAGTGATACTGCCGCCGTTTTGGTAGTGGATACGCTTATACACGCCCATGGTATACAGCTTTCTGGAGAGTTCTTTGAGATATTTGGCGGTAGTGGGGTTGATATTGTAAGAAAGTACGACATTGGAATCAAATCTTCCCAGACGGCGTTTGATATAATCTTTGCTTAAACTGCTGTAAATACTGAACAGATTGATAAAAAGTTCGCGTTTGCCTTTTTTGATACCCGGGGCGAAGATGGAGGCTTTGTACAGTTTCACCGACTGACTGATGGTAAAGCCGTCGGCGGTGACGATTTTGCCCCGCTTGGATTTTTCGCTGATAGTGGCTTTTTGGGTGGGAAGGTCCCTGTTGCCGCCGGCTTCAAACCCCATGCGAAGAAGAAAAAAGAGTAAAAAGATAACAAAAGTGGAAAAAAAGATCAGGGACCTGATCTTTTTATTGCTCTGCAGCTCTTCAGGCGTCATCTTATATTTGGGTTTTGAGCAGTTCTTTATATGCCGTGATCGCTTTGTTTCGTACTTCCAGCATCATTTTCATATTGGTTTCGGCTTTGCCGATAGAAATAGCGGCCTGATGGAGGTCTTTTACCTGTCCGGTGGCCATATCCGCAAGCGCGTCTTCACTTTTTTTCTGCACGGCGTTGGATTCGCCAATGGAATCTTTGAGCATCTTCTCAAAGTCCATTTCGGAGGTTTCATTGCCGCCTTTGTTTGGCTTGTTTAACGTATTAAGGTTGTTTAACTTGTCAAAACCGTTAATATTGTTTGGCATCTATCTATGTCCTCATCATCTCTATAGCGGTGTTGGCCATTGTTTTGGCATTTTGAAACGCCGACACATTGGCTTGGTACGCTCTTGTGGCTTCTATCATATCGGCCATTTCCACGACGGGGTTAATATTGGGATAAGCCACATACCCCTGCGCGTTTGCATCGGGGTGACCGGGTTCGTGTTTCATCTTCGGTTCGCTGTCGTCACGGACGATTTTGTCCACTCGTACGCTTGAAAGCGCCGGATCGGGCTTTTTGCCCCGGCTTCCCTCATCAAGCGGATCACTGTATTGTAACATATTCGCGTTTTCATCGATCCTGGAATTCAGCACATCTTTAAAATCAACTTCTTTAAAAACGACCTCTTTTCTTCTGTACGGCCCGCCTTCTTCCGTTCGTGTCGTGTTTGCGTTGGCGATATTGGAACTGACGGCGTTTATTCGCTGCCGCTGAGCGGTTAATCCGTATCCGCTGATATCAAAACTGCTTAAAAATCCCATTATTCAATCCTTAAATACTTTTCGATGAGTCAATGACGCTGTTAAAGATCGCTTTGTCTTTTTTCAAAGCCGTCAGCAGGGCATTGTACATCATCCCGTTTTTGGACATTTCGCTCGTCTCGGTATCAAGATCGACGCTGTTGCCGTCATTGCGCGTCATGTGCCCGTCTCTGTGAAAGAGGGTGGCCCGGCTGCTGTCAAACTCTTTGGAACTGTCAAGATGCCCGGAGGCTGTCTTGGCAAGATCAAGCTGCTTTGAGTGTCCGGCATTTTCATGAGCTGCGCGTTTTTGCGCGAGCATCGATTCAAAGCTGATATCTTTTGCTTTATAAAAAGGAGTGTCTACATTTGCCAGGTTGCCTGCGATAAGGTCTTGTCTGATACTTCTGTAATCCAATGCTTCCTGGGCAAGTGATCTGGCTTGACTGATCTGCATCGCTATTCCTTTTATTATGTGTTGAGCATATTATACCAAAAACATTTGTAAAGATAAAAGCAAAAAGCATGCCAATATCGACGGCGTAACGGGCTAATGAGATTTTGAGAGCTGTTGTGATAAAATTAAAGTAAAAAGCGACACTGATGGCAGATAAATATCTTCTTTATACCGTAACCGTGCTGCTAAGCATCGGTTTGATTTTTAGCTATTCGCTTTCTACTTTTGTGACGATGAGTCTGGAAACTTCCCAGTACAACTTTTTTATCAAGCAGGCCGTGGCGGTATTCAGCGGATTGGCGATGATGTTTATGCTTGCAGCCCTTGATCCTGACAAGTGGTTTAACCGTATCGGCGCGGCCCTGTTTGTGGTCTTTTTTATCGTCATGATCGCTATGCAGTTTATGCCCGCATCCCTTGTTCCCCAAATCGGCGGGGCAAAACGGTGGATCAATCTCGGCGTTGCCTCTATATCCCCCGTGGAGTTTTTCAAAGTGGGTTTTGTCTGGTTTTTGGCGTGGAGTTTTTCGCGCAAGTTTTCCCAGACAAAAGACAACCGTCCCCTGGGCGAAGAGTTTTTGGAAGTGATCCCGTATCTGCTGGTTTTTGGCGTGGTGGTGGTGCTTATTGCCATCTTTCAAAACGATTTCGGGCAGGTCGTGGTCTTAAGCGTGACGCTTGCGACGATGCTTTTGTTTGCCGAACGCAGCAAACGGCTGTTTTTGATCATTTTTGCGCTGGCGGCGGCGGCTTTTACCGTCTTTATCGCCATCAGCGAACACCGCATCGCCAGGCTGCGGTCCTGGTGGTCCAGTATCCAGGACCTCGTGCTGGATATGGCCCCGGCGGGTTTGCAGCAGCATCTGCGCGTAGAAAACAATCAGGAACCCTACCAGATAGGGCATTCGCTCAACGCGATCGCCAACGGGGAGTTTTTCGGTCAGGGGCTTGGCAACGGGCAGTTTAAGCTGGGCTATCTGAGTGAAGTCCATACCGATTTCGTGCTGTCGGGGATAGCTGAAGAACTTGGATTTTTCGCGGTGGCGCTGATCGCGTTTGCTTTTGCGGTGGTTTTGTTTCGTGTTTTCAAAATCGCAGCCAGAAGCAAGAACCGCCCGTACCATCTTTTCAGCGTCGGTATTGCGATGATTGTCGGTCTGTCGTTTCTTATCAACGCCTACGGTATCAGCGGGATCGCGCCCATTAAAGGGATTGCGGTGCCGTTTTTGAGTTATGGCGGGTCTCATATCTGGGCGTCGTGTATCGCCATGGGGATGATGCTGATGATCAGTAAAAAGGCGATCCTGTGATCGTGTGCAGTGGCGGGGGAACCGGCGGCCACCTGGTTATCATCGACGCCGTGGCCAATTATCTGGATGACATCGTTTATATCGGATCGCAAAAAGGGCAGGACCGTGACTGGTTTGCAAACGATACGCGCTTTACACAGCGGATTTTTTTGCAAACTGCGGGGGTCGTGGATAAAAAAGGCTTTGCCAAGGCAGGTGCTTTGTTGCAGATTCTGGCCCAGATGAAATCTGTCTGGCCCGTGGTGCGCAAAAGCAGCGCCGTTTTCAGCGTAGGCGGTTTCAGTGCGGCACCGGCGGCGATCCTGGCGGTACTGCTGCGAAAACCCTTGATTATTCATGAACAAAACTCCGTTCCCGGGCGGCTGAACGTGATGTTAAAGCCCTTTGCCAAAGAGGTGATCGAATCTTTTGGCAAAGACAGAAGCGACTACCCGGTCAAAGAGGTGTTTTTTAAGCAGGCCAGACAGCGAAAGAGATTGAAAACGATTCTTTTTTTAGGCGGATCGCAGGGGGCAAGCGGTATCAACGCCATAGCTCTGCAGGTGGCAAAGCGTTATGATTTTGCCATTATCCACCAGTGCGGCAAAAGCGAGTACGCGATGCTGCAAAAGGAGTATGCAAAACTGGGCGTGGAGGTTGATCTGTTTACTTTTAGCAAAGATATCGCCGGTAAGATGCACAAAGCCGATATCGCCGTGGCCAGGGCGGGGGCGTCAACGGTATGGGAAACCTGCGCCAACGGTTTACCGGCGGTGTTTGTCCCTTTTCCCTATGCTGCGCGGGACCACCAGTATTATAACGCGCTGGCTACGGTGGAAAACGGCGCTGGATGGGTTATGCGCCAGGAGTCGTTTGATATGAACTTTTTTCAAAGCCTTGATGATGCGACACTGCAAGAAGCCAGCCGGAGGCTTCTTGGGATGCTGCGGCCCGGAGGCGCGGAAAAGATAGCAAAACGCTTAAGGAAGTTTGGGAAATAGATCGATATTGAGTTCGGGGTCGTATTTGAAGCCCTGGAATTTGACGGTGATAAATTTGATCTCTTTATCGTATTCGCCCTGCAGGTGGTTTAAAATCCGTTTTTCTATTTTCTGACGGATGGAGTGGCTGTCTTTGGTAAAGGGGAAAAAGATATAGACTTTATGTTTGCACGCAAAAACGCGGTCGCTTTTTCGTACGAAATCTTTTAATTTTTTAGCCACTTCCACGGCATCAAGATTCATGGTGAAATTCATATGCGTCACGGAGTAAGTGTTATAGCGTTTGAGTTTTGAAATCTCTTCTTCGATATGGTCGTGCAGGGCGTCGCAGTCCTGGGCTTTGCCCGTTTCGTTTTGGGGGATGGTACCCTCTTGTTCATATGCTCCGCCCTTGGCTCTATCTGCCTTTAACAGGGCCAGACGCTTGTATTCGATAATGATCAGGATAACAAGCAGCAGCGCTATGGCTATCTCAAGATACAGCATTTTCACTCCTGGGTATCAAAAACCTCTAAGGCTTTTTTGATTCTTTTCATACTCTGTTTTTTTCCGATGGCACTCATGATCACATCAAGCCCGGGTCCCTTCATAGCCCCCACAAGAGCTACGCGAAGGGGTTGGCCGAGTTTGCCAAAGCCCAGCTGTTTTTTGTCTAAAAAGCTTTCAATCACCTGGTGAAAATCGCTTGGCAGGTGCAGCTGTTTGTCGTAACTTTCCAAATAATTGTAAAACTCGATCAGTATATCGTAATTTTTGGCCGCTTTTTTAACCGCCTTCTTGTCATATTCGCCTGGATCAACCACGATCATGTATACATTCTGCGCCAGCTGTTTGATCGTTTTGCTGCGTTCTTTGGATTCATCCAGCAAAATCTCTTTTTTATCATGACTGAAAATATAGATGTCAAACTCTTCTAACAGTTTGGCCAGGCGGTCGTTGTTACAGTTTTTGATATAGTGGGAATTAAGCCAGTTGAGTTTGTCCACGTTAAAAGCCGAGGCGCTGGAGTTAAGATCTTTTGGATCAAATTTTTTCAGCATGTCATCCAGGCTGAAAATCTCCTGATCGCCGTAACTCCAGCCAAGGCGTACCAGGAAGTTAAGCAGCGCTTCGGGCAGATACCCCATTTTTTTGTACTCCATCACATCCAGAGCGCCGTCGCGTTTGGACATCTTCTTGCCCGCTTCATTGTTGATCATGGGCACATGGTAAAAGTTCGGCGGCCGCAGACCCAGGGCTTCATAGATAATAAGCTGTTTTGGGGTATTGTACAGGTGATCATCGCCTCTGATGATATCGCTTAAGCCCATCGTCGCGTCATCAATGGCTACGACAAAGTTATACGTGGGCGTCCCGTCGCTTCTGGCGATGATGAAATCATCCACTTCATCGCTGTTTATCGTGATCTCTCCCTTGATCCCGTCGTCAATGATAATGGCGCCGTGGGTAGGGGCTTTGATACGTACCACCGGTTCGACATCCGCAGGAGGCGTGCCGGTAAAGTCACGGTAGCGGTTGTCGTATCTGGGACGCTGTCCGTTTGCGATCTGTTCCTGTCTCAAAGCGTCAAGTTCCTCTTTACTCATATAACAGTAGTAAGCTTTGCCCTCTTCAAGGAGGCGGTCGATATACTGTCTGTACAGATCGAAGCGTTTTGACTGATAAATGACTTCGCCGTCATAATCAAGACCCAGCCAGTCAAAAGCCTGGATGATCGCTTTTGTCGCTTCCCGGGAATTTCTTTTCAGATCGGTGTCTTCAATCCGCAGATAAAACTTGCCGCCGTTTTTACGGGCCCACAGGTAGTTTAACAATGCTGTCCGCAGTCCGCCGATATGCAGATACCCCGTCGGGCTTGGAGCAAATCGTGTTGATACCATTGTTTGCCTTTATCGTTATAAATTTAGTGATTGTACCGTTATTTTGTTAAAAACCGCTATTTTCGCGCTTTTAAATCTTTTGCGCAAAAGGGTATTAAGCTTATTTTACAGGCGTAAATGCTTATTGTTTGATATAATTATAATACAAAACAGACAAAAAAGGGCTGATATGAGAATATGGCTGGCAATACTTATGCTGACGGCAACTTTACAGGCGGGACTGGTAAACGCCGTGGCGATTACGGTGGGGGAGAAACCCATTACACTGTATGATATAGACAAAACCCGGCAAACACGCGATATGAGTTCAAATGAAGCGGCACAGCATTTGATCAGGCAGAAACTGCGTGAAATGGAGATAGAGCGGCTTGGCATAGAAGTCAGCGAGTATGAACTCACTAGCGAACTGGAACAGATGGCTCAAAGCAACGATTTGACCCTAAGACAGCTGGAACAGATGATTCAAAACAGCGGGCGCGATTTTCAAACGTACAAAGAGGAGTTTAAAAACAAGCTGCAGGAGCGGAAACTGACTGACAAGCTGGCGTCTTCAAGCATCACTCCCCCAAGCCGGGATGAGTTGAAAATCCACTATGAAAACAATATCGATCAGTTTTCAACCTTTGAAAAAGCCGAGGTAACCCAGTACGTTTCTTCTTCCAAGAAAGCTTTGCAAGAACAGGTGCAAAACCCTTTTGCGCTCAATGAAAACGTCCGGCGCGGAGCGCAGACGATACGCGCAGACGACGTTTCGGGGCAGCTGGAGTATATGATCAACAACACCCCAAAAGGCGAGTTTACTCCCGTTGTCAACATGTCTGATCGTTACGCGGTATTTTACATTAAAGGTAAAGAGGGTGTGAGTAAAAAGAATTTTGAAGATGTCAAACGGCAGGTAGAGCAAAGCTGGCGGCAAAAGCAGCAAGAAGAGATCGTGAAGCTGCATTTTCAAAAGCTGCGTGCAAAAACGCAGATCGAGATTATCCGTTAACGCAGGGCGGAAAACCCTGCACCCTGCAGTGCAGTTTTAGTTTACCGCCACTTCTACGGGATCGCTTTCCCAGATACCGTGTTTTGTACAGTATGCGTGAGCCACAAGCTTCATCTTTTTGTGTGCTACGATGTGAAACGTAACCGTTTGGTGGCCCTTTTCGTTGCCAAGAGCGCCTGCGACGAAGTCCGCGTGCGTTAGTTGCGTTTCTTTATCAAACAGCGTAATGCTTTTGATATAGTGGTCAAAATCATCGGGGTGGCTGTATTCGTTGCCCATTTTGACCGTGACCGCAAACGGTTCGCCCGCTTTTGCTTCACTCTCACAGTGGATGAAAGGAGAGTGTCTGTCGATGAAATCTTTTTTCGCTTCTTTGTCTACCTGGTCAATATCTACATATCTGTTAATCTTTGGCATTATCTATCCTTTATTATGATTTGGTTGCAAAAAGGAGTATACTTCATTTAGGATAAAATTTCTCTTAAATACGATTTTAAATGCAAGTTTTGTTACAATATGATTTCATTTAGAATCAGACAAAAAAGGATAAGAATGGATATGGAAATAACGCCTGAAGTGTTGGTTAAGCAGCTTGGCATGGGTGAAAGTACACACGAGATCGAACAGATGCAAAAAGTGATGGACAATACGCCAGGATTTGAAAAGTTTGCTTCCCACATCATCAGTCTTAATGATTACCTGCGCCACGTGCACGGCTTTATCGCGCTGTCAAACACCGTGGACAAACTCAAGATCAAATGCGATGAAACAACAAAAGAATTAGTAGACGAGTTTGATGAAAAGGTTACAAGCTGGGCGGATAAATACAAAGTCGAAGTCAAAAAGGTTCAGGGCAAAGAGACCTATTATATCATCGGCCACAAATAGATGCCGCTACAAAACCTCAACGGTGAGCAGCTTGCCGCTGCCACCGCTTCTAACGGGCACAATCTCATTATCGCTTCGGCCGGAACGGGCAAAACATCCACGATTGTAGGCCGAATCGCGCATCTTTTACAAAACGGAACAAAACCTGAAGAGATTTTACTGCTGACCTTTACCAACAAAGCAGCTGCCGAGATGGTCGCCAGACTTGGCCGTTATTTTGCCATGGATGAAGTAAAAAAGATCGAAGCGGGTACTTTCCATGCCGTAAGCTACCGGTGGCTCAAACGCTTTGACAAAGTGATCCTGAAGCAGCCAAGCGAACTCAAAACCCTTTTTCGCAGTATATATGAAAAACGAAACTTTACGCGCTTTGGAAGCAGCGTGGAACCCTTTTCGGCCAGTTTTCTTTTTGATCTATACTCGCTGTATCAAAACTGTTCGCTTGAGGGCTTTGATGCGTGGTTTTTGCAAAAATACCCCGATCATGAAGGGTTGGTTGACATCTACGTGCATATGTTTGAAGAGTTTGAAGCCACCAAGGAGGAGTTTGGCTTTGTAGGTTTTAACGACCTGCTTTTGAAGATGAAAACGCTTGTGACAAAGCAGCGGATGCCCTTTAGCGAAATACTTGTAGATGAGTACCAGGATACCAATACCCTGCAAGAAAGCCTGATCGATACGATGCGGCCTGGGTCACTGTTTTGTGTTGGTGATTTTGATCAAAGCATTTACGCTTTTAACGGGGCTAATATCAATAATATCGCCACCTTTACGGCCAGGTACGAAGGGGCAAAGGTCCATACGCTGAAAAAAAACTACCGCTCAACCAAATTCATCCTGACCCTGGCCAATAACGTTATTTCCAATAATGAACGCATCTATCCCAAGTCGCTGGAGGTCGGACGCAACGAGGCGGCCCATAAGCCAAAGCTTTTGATCTATGACGAACTGTTTAAACAGTATCAGGCGATTGCGCATAAGATCAAGCTCAGCTTTACGCCAAAAGATGATATCGCCGTTATCTTTCGCAACAACGCCAGTGCCGACGGGGTGGAAGCCAGCCTGCGGGAACTTGGCCTTGGATGCCGGCGCAAAGGCGGCACGAGTTTTTTTGACTCCAAAGAGGTCAAAGCCGTGCTCAATCTGCTTTCGCTTTTGAGTAATCCAAAGGATATGATGAGTTTTATCCATATCTTTGAATACGCCAAAGGCGTGGGCGGGGCCAGTGCCAAAGAGTTTTACGAAAGCTTCGTGCATTTTGGAAAGGGATCGCTGGAAAAGGGGGTGCTTTCTCCCGTGCAAAAAACGCTGCCCAGCAAACGCCGGGTCAAAAACGTCCAGCTGGCGCTTTTTGAAGATGAGGTCGGGTTTGGTTCTGTAACCAAGTTTGCCAAGATGGGGCTGGATGAGGCGATCCTGGCCCACCCCATCCTCAAACATCCCAAACTCTCAACCGAATCGGTGCATTTTATGCAGGAGTTCATCCTGCTGTTTAAGCGCCTTAGCCATATCAAGCGTTCCAAAACTGCCGTTGCCGCAATCAGGGAGTCCAAACTCTTTGGCTATATCTTTGACGATATCGCCAAAAAACGCGCACTGCTTAAAAGCGGGCAGATCGATGAGCAAAAAAAGCACGAAGCCTTAGAGCGCATTCAGCGAAAAGCCAAGCTGCTGCTTGATCTAAGCGGGCATTATGACAGTATCGACAAGTTTGTCAACGCTATGGTCTTAGGCGGCGGCGAGTTGAGTGAAGGCGAGGGTGTGAACCTACTGACGGTGCATGCCAGCAAGGGATTGGAGTTTAGCGAAGTGTTTTTGATCGATCTGATGGACGGGCGCTTTCCAAACAGAAAGCTGATGGAAAAAACAGGCTCCATCGAAGAGGAGCGGCGTCTGTTTTACGTGGCGGCCACACGGGCCAAAGACCGGCTGAGTCTTTCCTTTGCCAAGTTTGATTCTATCAAAGAGATTACGTTTAAACCCTCGCAGTTTTTGTATGAGGCGGGGATGCTAAAAAAGGATGAAACCTACAGGGAACTGGTATTGTCTAAAAGCGATTAAAACAGTCTGGACGTGGTGGTGTCGGCTCCCTTTTTGCGCTTTTCTTTTTCGTTGAAGTGTTTCATCAGCTGTTCGATCGCTTCGTTGCGTGACAGGGCGTATCGCTGTTTGACAAAATAATCAAAGTCTTTGAGCAGGTCCTCTTCGATGCGCAGGCTTATCATTTTGTTTTTGGTTTTCTTTTTCAGCAAAATCGTCCCCTTTGAGCATTGTGGGCGGAATTTTAGCAAATTTTTTGTTTTTGGAGGTTAATATGGATATAGACACTATCAG
>CAYUAC010000061.1:0-11833 GCA_964442515.1 uncultured Campylobacterales bacterium
ACTGCCGCCCGATCTATAAAGGCCCCATTTTTTACTGCAAAGACGCTTTTGACGGCGTGACGGCGATGGGGCGCATCGAAAAGGGTGATAATGACACTGATCTGCATGAAAAGATAGAAAAACAGGCGCCGAAAAAACCGGCCCATACCATGCCAAAATATGAAGATATCGCCATGCCAAAACCCTACACCAGCCATGAACCGCCCTTTTGGGGCAGACGGGTCATGCCCGTAGACAAAGCGCTGGCTTTTGACTGGATCAATGAAAAGATGCTGTTTAAACAGCGCTGGGGCTTTAAAGGTAAAGATTTAAGCAAAGAGCAAAAACACAAGCAGATGCAAGACGTTATCACGCCAAAATATCTGGAACTTAAACAGCTGTTTTTGGATGAACTGTTTGAACCCACCGTGATTTACGGCTATTTTGCGTGTGAAGCCAGCAGGGATGATCTGATCGTTTATGATGAAAATAACAAAGCTCACGTTTTTGACTTTCAAAGGCAGCAAAAACCTCCTTTCAGAGCGATCCCGGATTTTTATCTGCATGAAAAGTTAGCAGCATTTAGTATCGTAAGCGCGGGAGCAAAGATCAGCGAATATGAACAAAAGCTGTATAATGCAGGCAATTTCAGTGATTACTATTTTGTCCACGGGCTTGGCGCGGAACTGGCCGAAGCGCTGGCTGAGATCGCGCATAAGCAGATACGGCTGGATCTGGGTATTGATTCAGGCAGTATCAGAGACGTAAATATGACCGGCTACCAGGGCGCACGCTACAGCTTTGGCTACCCGGCGTGTCCGGATCTGGAACTCAATGAAGCTCTCTTTGAACTGTTAAAGCCTGATGAATACGGCATAACACTGAGCCAGACCCACCAGATCGTTCCCGAACAATCCACTTCGGCTTTGGTGTGTCCGCACCCTGAAGCCAATTATTTCAATATATAAGGAGCTTTTTTGAAAACAATTGAATACGCCATTATCTACGTCCTCTTTTTTTCACTGCTGCTGGCGGGTTTTGCGAAGTTTTCCCATCCAGCAGTCAAACCCCAAAGCAAACCCGAAACCCAAAAAAACAGAGCCGTCAACGTCCAGCAGCTTTACGCCAAAATCCCAAAATCGCTTTCAAAAAGAAAAAAACAGTATTTAAAGACGGTTCTTCCCGCGGTGTATAACGTCGATATGCAGCTGCGCCAAAAATACGACATGGCAAAAGAAGCGATTGCCAACAACGATGAAGACACGCTTAAAAAGCTGAAAAACAGATACGGCGTGGATACGAATAAAGAACTGCTTGCCGCGGTCAAACCCCATCCAAAAAGTATCACGCTTGCCCAGGCGGCGGTGGAAAGCGCATGGGCCACTTCACGCTTTTATAAACGGGCCAACAACCTTTTTGGGGTCTGGTCGTTTAATAAAAACGAACCCCGAATCGAAGCCACGGGCAGCCGCGAAGGGCAAAAGGTTTGGCTTCGAAAATATGACAGCACCAAAGAATCCATTGCCGATTATTACAAAACCATCGCCACGGGATACGCGTATGAAGAGTTTCGCGAATTTCGCTTAAAAACCGATGACCCCTTCACGCTTATCGACCACCTGGACAGCTACTCCGAAAAGGGCAAAGAATACACCGCTTTGCTAAAAGATATGATCAAACACAACGATCTTACCCGCTTTGACCGCTAAGCATCTGCCCTTTTGTTGGGCAGCGTAACGGTAAATACCGCCCCTTTGGACCAGTTGTCCGCCTCTAAACCCGCGCCGATTTTTTTGACTATCAGAGTACAGATATATAAACCGATGCCGGTACCTTTGTCAAATTTTTTCGTGCTTACATTTGGTTTGAAAATATTTGGCAGTACCTTTTCATCAATACCGCCGGCGTTGTCACAGATTTTAAGATATGTGTTTTGCTCATCTTTTTGCACATGCACCTCCACCTCTCTGTCTCTGCCGATACCGCGGGCTTCAAAGGCATCTTTGGCGTTATTGATAAGATTAATCAGCAGGTGCTTTAAATCCGTGGCGATGACGTATACGTGCGTATCGCTGTCACCCACAACAGAAAGCTTGACGCGGTGTTTTCGCAGCTCGTCCTGAAGCAGCGTGGATACGGAATCCAAAAGCGAATCCAGCGATACCCGTTCAATCGTATAATCGGGCCGGAAAAAACTGCGAAAATGATCGATCGTTTCAATCAGGTGATCGACCTGCCGCATCGTGCCTTTAGTGGAATCTTCGATCACGTCTTTATCGACCGTGCCGAATTCGTTATACGTGTATTCCAACTGCTGGGCCTGCAGCTGGATAATAGAAAGGGGCTGTTTATACTGGTGGGCAATCGCATCTATCATCTCTCCCATGACCGCAAACTTGGAACGTTCGGCAATGATCTCATCTTTTTGGCGCAGCTGATCAACCTGCTGCTGTACTTTTTGTTCCAGATGCAACCGGTACTGCTCATTCTCACGGCGCAGCCGCAACTTCTCCACAGCTTTGTTCAGGCTGGTTAAAAACTGCTGCATATCCAAAGGCTTTAAAAGATAGCCTTCCACGCCCAGCTTGATCGTCTGGAGGAAAAAATCGGGTTCGTTATAAGCTGAAGTAATTAAAATCGGCACGTTTTGATCTATCTGTTTGATCTGTTCAATCATCTCTATACCGTTCATTTTCGGCATATTGATATCGGTGATGACCAGATCATAGGGGCGTGTCTGAAACTTTTGCAACCCTTCTTCCCCGTCATGGGCGGTATCGATGTGGAAAAAAAAGGTTTGCAGCACGTCCAGCGTGGCCTCTCTGGCAATCTCGTTATCTTCAACATACAAAAGCGTATACTCTTTGCAGCTTTCCTGAAGCTTTCCAATCTGTTGTGCATCCATTACGTATCCATTTCTCTTGGCAGGGTAACCGTAAAACAGGCACCGCTGTCTGTATTGGCGGCTTCTATCTTTCCGCCGCAGTGTTTGGAAACAATCATGTTTGACATATACAAGCCGATTCCCGTTCCCACTTTGACATCCTTGGTACTGAAATAGGGATCGAAGATTTTATCAAGATTCTGCGGATCAATCCCGCCGCCGCTGTCTGCGACGCTTATCTGAACAAAATCCCTGTCCAATATTGTAGTAGAAATTTCTATAAATCCATCTTTATGTCCGTTTTGTACAATAGCGTCTTCACTGTTTTTTAATAAATTTAAAATTACCTGCCGGATTTCGCTTGGATAGGTTTGTATTTTTTGATAACAGTCATAACGGCGCCGCAGTGTGATATGGTTGTTATTCAGCGATATCTCAATAATAAATACCGCGTCATCACAGATTTTTTCGGGGGTAATCTCAACCATCTCTTTGTGGGGTTTGAAAAAATTGCGAAAATCATCTACCGTGGCCGAAAGATTTTGGGTGTAATACGCGATTTTTTCTAAACGGCTTTGGAAAAAGGTTTTGTCAAAACTCTCCAGTGAGGTTTTAAGCTGCAGCGAATTGGCGGTGGATGCGATGGCTGAAAGCGGCTGCCGCCACTGGTGGGCGATCATATTGATCATCTCTCCCATCTGGGCAAGCCTGGTTTGCTGCATCATTTTCTGGTGCTTTTGGTGCAGCTGCCTGCTTTTTTGCTCAATCTTTTCATACAGTGTGCGTTTATATTTCTGATCTCTGTATATTAAGTAGGCAATCAGCAGCAAGAAGATAGAAACCGTCGCGGTTACGGTATAATAATCCCTATAAATCGCCGCAACCTGAGCGCCTGAGGTCACTGAATAGATATATCCCGTATTTTGGCCCGTTATATCCCTGATCGGTTTGAAGCTGAATATTTTTTGGCTGTCTTTATCATACAGGCTGAACGCATTGTACTCAAGCAGCCGTTTTTGCATCTGCGGCAGCGGGGTGCTTTGCTTTTTGCCGGAGATAAAAAAGGCCGGGTTGTTTGCCAAACGGCTATACTTTTGCTGCAAATCCTTTGGCCACAGGTTGGATGTCGCCATCGTTTCATGCAGCATGATACCCGTTTCGTTTTGAAAAGACTTGGCCATGAAACGCTGCAATATCTCTCCCGACATGGAGATTTCAACGCTTCCCAGATGAACAGACCCCCGCGAAAGCGGATAAATGAAACGAAATCCGTGCACGACCCGTCCGATTTCAAAACCCTCCTGCATCGTTTTGGTTTTGTTTGTCAAAACCACCCCGGGACGGACGTCACTGAGATCATCGCCATATTTTTGGGGTTTGTGCATCCGTAAAAAACTTTCGGCATCGGGCAGGTGAAAATGAAACTGCTCAACGCCGAAATTTCGCATCCTTTTGTATTTCTGCGCCAGCATATGCCGCATCTGTTGTCTGACGTGGCGTTTTTGCTCGGTGTCACCCTGCCCCGCCCTGTAAAAAAGCTCCAGAAGTTTTTCATTGTCTTGTAAAGACAGATATACATTTTTGGAAGCGATTGAAAACGAGTGATAAATCGTTTCATACTGATTTTGCAGGTTTTTCGTCTGGGCATCCAAAAAGGCATCGATCCTGCTGTTTTTGACCGCGTTCATATACATCAGCGCAAAGGCCGCCAACGATAAATAGATGAGCCAGATCAAGCCTGTTTTGACCGTTTGCATCACAACCGGCAAAAACTACAGCAGTTTGGGTTGCGGTTTGCCCAGATAAAAGCCTTGGAACTGATCGATTCCTTCATCTTTTAAGATATCATACACTTCTTTGGAGTGGACAAACTCGGCAATCGTTTTAATAGAGAGTTTCTTGGCAAAACTGATGATAGCCTTGACCAGTACCAGCGACTGGATATCGTGATCGATATTTTTAATCAGGGAGCCGTCAATTTTGATGTATTCAGGCAGCAGCGACAGAATCTGGGTAAAGTTGGAATACCCGCTGCCAAAATCATCCACCGCGATTTTGAGTTCGCGGCAGTCAAAACTGTCAAAAAACTCTTTGAGCTTTTTATAATTGTCTATATCCTGGCTCTCTACGATTTCAAAGACAAGATTGCAGCGGATATTGTTGCGGATACTTTCTTCCATATAATCATGAAAAATCCTGCTGATTTTTTCATTTTGCATATCTTTGTAATTGAGGTTGATCGTAAAGGTTGTATCCTTATTGGCCCTGGCAACTGCAAGCACCTTTTCTATCATCATCTGCGACACTTGGTCATACTGTTTTGTCTGCAAGGAGACATCCAGAAAGAAAAACGGCGATACGTACTCATCACTGTCTGCTTTGTACAGCCGCATCAATGCTTCATATTTGACCACATTGCCCCGGCCGTCAAATATGGGCTGAAAAAAGGGTACGATACGGCTTTCCTGCAGTGCCGCGGTGAGTTCTTTTTGCCAGTAAAACATATTTTTAAGTTCATCGGTGGTATCAAGAGCGTTTTCGTATTCGATGAACTTTTTATTTTTGCGCTTGGCTTCTTCCAGCGACAGGCTGGCTTTATTGAAAAGATCGCTGCACTCAAAGGCGATACCCACGGTAATGGTTATCATGATATTTTCGCCGGCTACTTCAACCTCTTTGCCGTCAACCTGTTTTAACATAGCGGTTATATCTTCATAAATCTTTCGGTAGCTGCATTCGCTGCACGCGACAAAAAGCGCAAACTCGTCAGCGGAGGTACGATAAGCTTCATACCCGTTTGCGGAGGCAAATTCCCGCAGCTGCTTTCCAAAAGTACGCAATACCTCGTTGCCCGTATCAATACTGTAAACGGAATTGATGTTTTTAAAATTGTTGATATCGATTAAAAACAAGATCGAACGCAGCTGCGGAATGCTGTCGGCTTCATTCATCTTCGCATCCAGCGAAGCCCTGTTTTGCAGCCCCGTCAACTGATCCAGAAACATTTGATCCTGCAGCATTTTTTCTTTATTGTGAACATTACGCGCCAGGGTGCGGTTTTCATTTTCAAGCTGCTTTCTGTATGCTTCGTTTTGCTGTTTGAGGCTGATCTTTTCCACCGCTTTGGTCAGCATATCCACAAACTGGTTCAGTTCAACCGGTTTGAGAAGATACCCTTCCACCCCAAGACGGATCGTTTCCATAAAATATCCCGAATCGTTATACGCCGAAGTGATCAAAATCGGTATATCCAGATCACTCTGCCGGATCTTTTCGATCATATCAATGCCGTTAAGCCGGGGCATATTGATATCGGTGATGATAAAATCATACCTGTTGTCGTAAAACTTTTGCAAGCCTTCCTGCCCGTCTGCGGCAACTTCGATACGGGGGAAGAAGTCTTGCAGCAGATCCAGGGTGGATTCTCTTGCTTCTTTATTGTCTTCGATATAAAGGACCCTGAGGTCTTTGCCCACTTCCATAAGCTGATCGATTTTTTCTTTATTCATATTTCCACCTTAAATACGGCTCCGTCTTTACCGTTGTATACGCTCAAAACGCCGCCGCAGTGTTCTTCGATGATCGTTTTTGACATATACAGCCCAAGGCCCGTGCCGTCTTTGTTTTGCTTGGTACTAAAATAGGGTTCAAATATCTTATCTATTATTGTATCATCAATTCCGCCCGCGTTGTCTTCGATGGTAAGCACGTAGCGGCTGTTTTGATACGCCGTAGCGATTTTGACCCACTTGTGTTCCATATCCGTTCGCTCAACCAGTACGTCTTCTGCGTTTTTGAGCAGATTCAAAATCACCTGGCGTACCTCGTTGGGATAGGTGTAAAAGTATTTGTGGCAGTCATACTCTTTATACAGCCGGATACTTCTGTTTTGCATAGAGGTAGCGATGATATTGATCGAATCATCAACCATCTGTTCCATCGTGACTTTCTTTTTATCTTTATGCTTTTTAAAAAAGTTTCTGAAATCATCGATGGTCGATGACAGATGCTGGGAATACTCATTGATATTGTCAAGCTTTGCGGCAAAATACTCTTTATCCATCCGTCCCATCGCAAGCTTCAGACTCATCGCGTTGGCGGTGGAACTGATCGCGGCTAACGGTTGGCGCCACTGGTGGGCGATCATACTGATCATCTCCCCCATCTGTGCCAGCCTGCTTTGATGCATCAGGTAGCGCTCTTTTTCTTCAAGCTGCCTTTCGACGCTTTTTTGTTCGGTCACATCGTCATATACGCCAAGAAGCGCTTCAGGCTGCGCGCTGCTGTTTTTCAGCGCTATTTTCGACGTCATAATGACGCGATCGCTTCCGTCATGCCGGCGCAGGAATTCCTGCTTTTTCATCAGTTTTTCATTTTCAAAAAGGACTTTGCGGTCATCTTCCTGGAAGATGCGGTTTTGCTCTTTGCTCCAGGGAAGTTCCTGATCGGTTTTGCCTATAAGTTCCTCTTCACGCGCAAAACCGCAGTCTTGCAGAAAGTAACTGTTGGCTTTGATATAACGCCCCTGCATATCCTTGATAAAAATACGAAGCGGTACGGCATTAAAAATCTCTTCCAGCTGGGTGTTGCTGCGTTCTAACTCCACGATAGACTGCTGCAGCTGCAGGGAAAGTTCGTTAAACTCTTTGGCGATTTCACCGAGTTCATCGTTGCTGTCGACACTGATGGCTTTGTAGCGTTTTTGTTTTAACTCTTTGATCGAAGCCACCAGTGAGTTTAAAGGCATCATAAAAAAGCGGTTGGTAAATGCCGTAACCAAAAGCGTCAGGGCTAAAAACGAAAGTGCCAGTACGGAGGTGACCTGATAAAAAAGAGTATCCAGCCCCGCATGAAGATCTTTCTTGCTCAGACTTGAAACCGCAAACAGATTACCGCCGTTAAAATCCTCGCACAGCTTGATAAAATTATAAATATACTCCGAAGCATCCACATACCCTCTACTGGCCTGCACCAAATCCTCGTATGAGAGATCCTGTACTTTTTTTCCGTTTTTAGAAAGCATAAAACCGGGCCCGACAAGATAGAGCGAATCATTGATCCCCTCCACGAGGTTTTGAAAGTTTTTTTCATCGATGATAACGCCCAGTTTGATATAACCAAACACTTCATTATCCTTAAACAGCGGCGTCAGCTGCTGCAGATGCAATGCATCCTGATAATACCCGTATCTGGTTTCCTCACTGAGCCGGTCAAGAAAAACAGCATCAGGCTGTGTCACCTGGCTGTTTTGATCAAGATAGATCACCTCGCCGCTGCTGTTAAAAGACTGCGTGATCCGCCTGCTGTCATGTCCGTACCTGCCGTGGGCCAAAAGCTCCTTTTGGGCGTTGAAGTAACTGACTTCAAAACTGTAGCCGTCCACCGAGAGGCTTTTACTGTTTTCAAGCAGTTTTTTCTTCTCTGAATCAAAGATAAGATAACGGTAAGAGTCAGGATCCTGGTAATTAATGATAAGGTTGAGCGAATTAATGATTTCGGGATCGTTTTGCAAACTTTTGGCATATGAATTCAGCGAGGCTTGCAGATTTTGCATCTTGGATTCAAAAACTTCTAAACGGTGGGTGGTATCCTGCAAAGCCATCTTTTGAAAGTATGACTGCAGGTGGTTGTTGTAAATGACTGCGACCATGACAAAGGCAAGGCTTAAAGGGACAAATATCAAAAGCAGCAGTTTATGTTTAAGCTTTATAGTCATTTACCCCACCATATTTATTTATTATACTTATTGTATCACAAGATTGTAACGAAATTGTTACAAAAACTAAAAATATATCAGTAATCTGCGGCTTTTAGTTTACACGTTAAAGCGAAAATGCATTACATCGCCGTCATGCACCACATAATCCTTGCCTTCCAGACGCATCTTGCCCGCGTCTTTGGCGCCCTGATCGCCGCCGCAGGCGACAAAATCCTCATAGCTGATTACTTCGGCTCTGATAAAACCTTTTTCAAAATCGTTGTGGATCACGGCCGCCGCCTGAGGCGCTTTGGTGCCTTCGGTGATCGTCCAGGCACGTACCTCTTTGACGCCGGCGGTAAAGTAACTGATAAGGCCGAGTTTGGCAAACCCAAGACGAATGATCTGTTCCAGACCGGACTCTTCTACGCCCAGGCTTTCAAGCATCTCTTTTTTCTCATCCTCGTCAAAGGTGACCATCTCCTCTTCAATCTTGGCACACAGTTTGATCACTTCGGAATCTGTTTGCGCCGCATGGTCTTTAACCCTTTTGACCAGCTCGTTATCTTCTTCCAGTTCGTCTTCGTTGACGTTGGCGCCGTAAATGATTGCTTTGTTGGTCAAAAAGCGCAGATCCCGGTCCAGCTTCTTAAACGTGTCGCTGTCATCATCAAAGGTTTTAACAGGATTGGAATCTTCCAAATGTTCCAGCAGCTTCTGAGCCGTTTCCAGCATTACTTTGGCGTCTTTATCCGCTTTTGCCTGCTTGGTAAGGCGCTGAATCCTATTTTCAAGCGTCTGAATATCAGCCAGCATCAACTCCGTTTCAATGATTTCGATATCACGGAGCGGATCGACGCCGCCTTCGACGTGGCTGATATTGTCATCTTCAAAACAGCGCACCATATGCAAAATTACTTCGGTTTCTTTGATATTTGATAAAAACTTGTTGCCAAGCCCCTCACCCGCGCTGGCACCCTTGACCAGCCCGGCAATATCGACAAAATCAATGGTCGCGTGCTGAACCTTTTGGGGTTTGACGATTTCTGAAAGTTTGTCGATGCGCGGATCGGGGACGGGTACGACGGCCTTATTTGGCTCGATCGTACAAAAGGGAAAATTCTGCGCCTGGGCGTTTTGTGCCTTGGTTAATGCGTTAAACGTGGTGGATTTGCCCACGTTTGGCATACCTACGATTCCGATACTCAGTCCCATCTATTTACTATCCTTTTGTGCCATATTTTTAATAAATTCCACGCCAAGGGCTACGCCCGCTCCGCTGGCGCCGTGAGGATTGTAGCCCCAGGGTTTTTCCACATACGCAGGACCTGCGATATCGATATGGACCCATCTGTCTTTATTGCCCTCATCGATAAACTCATCCAAAAAGCACGCGGCCGTAATCGCCCCGCCGTAGCGGCTGGAAGCGATATGACACACATCGGCCACTTCGCTTTTAAGCAGTTTTGGCAAGTAGCGGTTAAAAGGCAGATACGCGATATTTTCACCGCTTTGACCGGCTGCTTTTTGCATACTGCACACCATATCGGTATTGTGCGTCATGATGCCGCTTGTGTATTCGCCAAGCCCCACGGCACAAGCGCCTGTTAGTGTCGCTATATCTAAAAGCGCGTCGCATTCGCCGATATTTTCCTGCGCGTAGCCCAGGCAGTCGGCCAGCACCAGCCGCCCTTCGGCGTCGGTGTTTTTGACTTCAATACTCTTGCCGTTTTTAGCAATAAGCACGTCATCGGGTTTGTATGCATCGCCGCCGATCATATTTTCAACCGCGCCGATAACGGCGTGAACTTCTACGTCCAGCCCCAGCATACTAACAGCATTGATGATCCCCATCGCCGCGCAACCGCCACTTTTGTCGCTTTTCATCGTCGCCATGAAATCACTTGGCTTCAGGCTCAGCCCGCCGCTGTCATAGGTAAGGCCCTTGCCCACGATGACGACTTTGGCTTTGGCATTTTTGGGCGTGTAGCTTAAGTGGCACAGTCTGGCTTCATTGACGCTGGCCCGTGATACCGCAAGCAGCGCGTTCATATTTTGCTGCTTCATCTGCTCTTCATCCAAAATAACGCAGCCAAGGTCGTTGTTTCTGGCCAGTTCGGTACTCAGGCTTGCCATAACCTCTGGTGTGGCGTCATCAGGGGTGGTGTTGATAATATCTCTTGTATAATTGATCGCTTCGGCTACCGCCATTGCCTGGCTTGCCGCTTCACTGTCGCCGCCTTCGATCACGGCTGTTTTCACGCCGATTGCGGGCTTAGTTTTATACTTGTCAAAAACGTATCCGCCAAGGATAAGGCCCTGGACCACCGCATAGGTATACGCTTTTTTCTCCAACGTGATTTTGATCGTTTCAATTTTCTTGCCGCTTAAAGCTTTCACCGCAGCAGACGCGGCCAGTTTCAAACTCTCATCGCTTTCATCTTCAAGTCCGCTGTAAAGCACGCCTTTTTCTGGCAGCAGACAGGTTTGTTCCGCCTTACCCTCAAATCCGAATCTGCGCAAAAAATCATCGCTTGTCTGCGATAAAACCACTTCTATATCATACTCTTGTTTTTCTAAAACTATATTCATTCATACTCCTTAACTACTTTTTTTTCTACTTTTTTGGTCGCTACATGGAAATAATACATCACCGATCCCACAAAAACAAGTGCAAACGGCACTGCCAGATACCAGTGGGCTTTGGCCCAGTGCAGGATTTCCATGATCTCTTTGCCAAAGTACCATGTCGGCAGAATCGTGATAGCCGCCCAGCACCACGCGCTGATGAGATTGATAATCGCAAATTTTTTGGCGTCATAGCGGGTTAATCCTATTGAGATGGGAATAACCGTTCGCATCCCAAAAAGATAACGCTGCACAAAAATAATCGGCCAGCCGTATCTTTTGAGCAGCAGATGGGCCAGCGCGAATTTGCGCCGCTGGCTTTTGAGCTTGCTTAAAACATACCCTTTGTTATACCGGCCGATATAAAAATTGATCTGATCCCCGGTAAACGCGCCCAGCCCCGCGACAAAGATGGCCACGGGCACGAGCATATTTCCGTTGTGTGCCAGCAGCCCGGCCATAATAAGCCCCAGTTCGCCTTCTAAAATACTCCACGCAAAAAGGATGACGTATCCGTATTCTTTCAGCAGATAGATAAATTTCTTATCCAACCCTTCAACGGGTGCCTGGTACAAATTATACGCCAGGATAAGAGCAAGCACCAAAACGGCAGATGCAACTAATTTTCCCGTATGTCGTTTAAT
>CAYUAC010000062.1:0-11693 GCA_964442515.1 uncultured Campylobacterales bacterium
CGAATCCCACGGCAGGGCCGTTGGCTGCGTACTGGAAGGAGTGCCTGCGGGGCTGAAAATCGATGAAGAGTTTTTGCAGGCGTGCATGGATGCGCGCAAACCCGGCGGCAGGTACGCCACGGCCAGAAAAGAGGGCGACAGGGTCGAAATCCTAAGCGGCGTCTTTGAGGGCAGGACTACGGGAACGCCCATTGCGATGGTGGTTTTTAACACCGACCAGAAAAGCAGAGATTATGACGCGATCAAAGATATTTTCCGCCCGGGACATGCGGATTTTACCTATTTTCGTAAATACGGCATCAGAGACTACAGGGGCGGCGGGCGAAGCAGCGCGCGAGAAAGCGCGGCCAGAGTGGCCGCAGGGGCCGTGGCGAAGATGCTTTTGCGCGAATTTGATATCAGCGTAATCGGCGGCGTTGCCGATGTGGGCAGCGTGCAGGCGCAGGCGTTTGATTTTGCCAATGCGCACAAAAGCGAAATCCGCGCCTTAGATCCCCGTGTGGAATCGGTGCAAAAAGATGCGATCATGCAGGCAAGAAGCGATCACGATTCACTTGGTTCCGTGGTCAAGATCAAAGCTTTTGGAGTGCCTGCCGGCCTTGGCGAGCCGATGTATCATAAGCTTGACGGCGCCATTGGCGAAGCGATGCTTGGATTAAACGGCGTCAAAGCCGTCTCGGTGGGCGCGGGTGAAGAAGCGGCGAAAAAAAGCGGATATGAAAACAATGACCAAATCAGCAGCGAAGGATTTGGTTCCAATAACAGCGGCGGGGTACTCGGGGGTATCAGCAGCGGACAGGATATTGAGGTAACGGTGCATTTTAAACCCACGCCTTCTATTTTCAAACCTATGAGCACCGTAGATACGCGGGGTAGAGAACAAACCTGCGAACTCAAGGGGCGTCACGATCCCTGCATCGGTATCCGGGGCAGCGTCGTGTGTGAAGCGATGCTTGCGGTGATACTGGCCGATATGCTGTTGCTCAATGCCACAAGCAGATTGGAAAACGTCAAAAAAGTGTACGGGTAAAGGGAAAGTATGAAAAGATTTATCGGTTTTGAAGAGTCGCTGCAAATAATCAGCGATCTTGATATTGCTGCTGCAGGTATTGAGAACAGGTGGATCGGTGATATTGAGGGGGCAGTTGCTGCAGTGTCGGTCAAGGCCGATCATGACAACCCCGCCGCTCCTACCGCCGCAATGGACGGATACGCGGTGCGTTTTGAAGACCAGGATGCGTCCTTGGAGGTACTTGGCGACAATGCCGCCGGAGACGGGAGCGTAAAAACCGTAGGCAGGGGCAGCTGCATCAAAACCTTTACCGGTGCGATTATGCCACGCGGCAGCGATACGCTGGTGCCTGTGGAAAATATTGCAAACAACGGCGGCCGGATACGGATAAAACAAAAGGTCGCCAGGGGGTTTGCCTGCCGCAGCACAGGGGAAACATACGCCGCCGGCGAAGAGTTGATCCAAAAGGGCAGTGTGCTTGGCTTCAGCGAAGCGGCGGTGCTGGCAAGTTTGAACAAAGCGTTCATGCCGGTATTCTCGCCTCCAAAAGTCGCCGTTGCCAGCAGCGGCAGCGAAATCCTGGATATCGCCCAGCCGCGGCAAAACGATGCCCAGATTCGCAGCGCAAACCATATAACCTTGCAGGTTCTTGCCCGGAAACTGGGCGCATCCTGTATGCAGCTGGGTGTGGTTGCCGATGATAAAACCTCCATGCTGCAAACCCTGCAGGAGGGGCTTACAAGCAGTGATATCGTCATAACCACCGGCGGCGTGAGCGTGGGTGATTATGATTTTACCAGGGACGTGATTGAGCGGCTTGGGGCCAAGGTTGTGTTTCACGGGGTGCGTATAAAACCCGGGCAGCATTTGCTGCTGGCGCAAAAAGACAATAAACTGATTTTAGCCCTGCCCGGTTTTGCGTATTCTGCCGCGGTGACGGCGCATTTGTATCTTCCCGCGCTGCTGGCAAAATTTGCCTCCAGGCCATATACGCTGAATCCCGTAGAGGGTATTTTGGATGAAGATTTTCGCAAACCCGCGGGCAAAACGGCGTTTTTTGCCGTTAATATCACCAATAAAGAAGGAATACTGCACGCGGATTTTTCAGGCAAGAAGTTTGGTTCCAGCGCTGATTTGACCAATTTGAAAACAGGCCACGGGCTTTTGATGCTAGATGAAGCCACCACGCAGGTTACGCGCGGTCAACGCGTAAAGCTGCTACTCATTTAGCTTTGCGATCAGGGTTTCAAACGAATCGATATTGCGTAAAGAGATAGATCGCACCTCAATTTCGATCGTTTCGCCGGCAAAGGCTTGAATAAAGTCAGCATCCAAGGTGTGGCAGACGATAACAAAATCATCGCCTTGAACCCTGAATATCATCGCGTTTGGATAGTGTTTCTTAATAAAATCCACAAAAGCGATCAAATATCTGTCGCCTGCCTGCCAGCCGTAGGTTTTGTTATAGGCGGTGAAGTGTTTCATCTGTACCAGGTAGGCAAGTTCCTCTTTCATCTCTTCTTTATTGAGCACGGTATTGAAATAATCGATATTGTACGCCTGGGTCAGCTTATCTTTGAAAAAGTATGCAAAACGTTCACGTTCTACCGCGCTGTGGGGCAGCTGGTCGCCCGTTTTTGGAAGAGTGACATCTTTGAGCGCTTCTTTGGCGTGGGCGACGACATCGGGGTCAAACTGCGTGCCGCTGTTGTTTTCCAACTCCTGCAGTGCTTCTTGCAGCGACAGTCTGGGTTTGTAGATACGGTTAGTCGTCATCGCGTCAAACGCGTCAGCTACGATCATGATGCGTGAAAGCAGCGGAATATCCTTTCCTTTTTTGCCAAAAGGGTATCCATTGCCGTCAAAGCGTTCGTGGTGGTACTTGACGATTTTGGCCAAATCTTTATACATGGTCAGCTTATCCAGGATATCGTCACTGACGCTGACATGTTCTTTAATCAGGGTGTATTCAAGATTAGAGAGTTTTGCGGGTTTGAGCAGGATGCTGTCAGGTGTCTGAACCTTGCCGATATCATGCAGCATCGCGGCTTTGTACAGTTTGGCCACGGTGTGGGGTTCCAGTCCCATCGTCTGGGCGATAAGCTTGCAGTAGTGCGCTACCCGCTTGCTGTGACCGGCGGTATAGGTGTCGCGCTGTTCGATGATGTCGACCATGGCTAAGATCACTTCTTCGTAGTTCTGGGTTTTTTCGGCGTCGCTTTTGTAGATGCGGTGGCTCATATCGTTAAACGCCTGGGCCAGATGTTTGATTTCGTCATCGCTTTCGACGGTGATTTCGTGCTCGTAATTGCCTTTTTGCAACTGTTGGAACCCTTCATAAAAGCGCTTAAAAGGGTCAAGAAAAATTTTTTTGGTAAAGATATAGGTTATCAGCGCCACTGCCAGCGTGATGAGTATAATAATGACAAAAAGCTGTTTTTGCAGTGAAGACAGTGTTGCGTGATAATGTTGCTTGGATGCGATGTATACAAGACCCAGATCGTCCAGGGAACTGTTGTAGCGGTAGATGAAATTTTGTTCATCTTCCAGGGTTGCCACAGGCTGATCTGGATCCATCGACTGCAGTGTTTTAGAACTTGGAACCCGGCACGTCTTTTGGCTTTGGAAGGTAGCCTCCGGCGTTTGCAGCAGCAGGCAGAAGTTTTCATCTTTAAGGGATTCAAAGACGAGTTTGTCCAGCTTGACGCTGCTTAATACATATCCCACATGCGTATCATTGTTATTAATCTTTCTGATATAGTTGAGATAAAGGTTTTTACCGTTTGTGAAAAAGAGTTTATCGGCTTTGCGCGTTAGAATATCGGTATCAAAAGGCGGGGTGTAGTTTTCTCCCTGAAGTGTCTGAACAACGGGTTTGCCGCTGTCATAACGTACGATGCCCTCCTGATCGCCGGCTACAAAGCCAAGCATCTGCTTTTTGGAGTTAAAAAGGGCTACGTAGGAACTCAGTGAGACGTCTTCGTATCTGTCAAGTATCCCCGTCAACTTTTTTTTCTGGGCGTTAAAGGTTTCATTTTTATAATCAAAACGTTTTTCATATTTATCGATAAGATTGACTGAAAGAATGACCTCACCGTCAGAGGCGATAATATCGGTACTGTTTTTCATCTCCGAGGCGACCCGCTGTATAAAGCTTTCAATCTGCACAAATTCCTGTTTTGAAAATTCGTAATAGTTTTGTTTCGTAATGTTTTTAAGCACGTTTGTCATAACCAGCATTAATGCGGTGGCCAGCAGTAAAACTGTTGCAAATATGAGAAAAAACAGTTTGTACCTGATACTTTTAAAATGCAAAGACATCCTTTAAAACAGCGGTTTTATCGTGTCTACGTTTTCGGTGGTAATACGTTGTGACGCAACGGTGATATCTTTTTTAACCTCTTTATCTGCAAGCAGCGCGGAGGTGGCGTTAACGATATCTTCAGCACAGGTGGGGTAAGTGAATGTCGCATCCATCTGGCCGGATTTGATGGCATCTCTTGCCTCTTTGATATAGTCGATGCCTACAAGAACGACGTCTTTAAAATCGATGCCGTTTCTTTGCAGCGCGATGCGAACTCCCTGCTGCATGGCATCGTTATGGGTATAAACGGCGTTAAATTCAACTCCCTCTTCGATGATGGAATCCATTGCCTTCAGTGCTCCATCAGGCGTATAATTGCCGGTTTTGACCGCCGTAATTTCAGCATCGGCGTGTTTTTGAAACTCATGGACAAACCCCTCTTTTCTCATTTTGACGGTATTGGCCCCGACCCGGCCCTGGATCATGACCGCTTTGGGGTTTTCAAGCCGCTGCAGGATGTATCTGGCCGCCTCTGCGGCTATCTGGTAATCATCCGGATGGATGTAGGTATGAAAACGGTCCGTATTAGCCGCGCGGATGGCGTAAATGATTTTGACCCCGGCATCATAGGCTTTTTCGATCACCGGTGCAGTGATTGCGGCGTTGACGGGACTTATAATAAGAACATCTGCCCCCTGATCTATCGATTTTTCGATATCGTCAACCTGCTTTGCGATATCGCCTTTGCCGTTTTTATAGCTGAAATCGATCTGTGTGATTTGGGCAAAACGATCACGCAGCTGTTGCAGCTGAATACGCTTCCAGATGTAGTCGGTATTATCGATACAAAAAACCACCTTGTTTGCGCTAAAAGAGAAAGAAAAGAGCAATATCAACAGCAGTGCGGCCCGTAGCATGGTTACTCCTTTAGATCAAGTTTCTGCGACGCTTTTTTGATGTCAAATAAAAAATCCATGGGTTCCCAGTAGCCCGAGGTTTTGTGAACCAGTGTTTTATCCCGGTCGAAAAAAAAGATCGCGGGGACGGAATTGACCTGCTCAAACCCGAGCCTGTTCCAGCGTTTGATACTCATTTTAACCGGTTTATAAGCCTGTAACGCGTTGATGACCTTTTTATCTTTGAACGTATTGCCTTTCATCTTTTGGCACCAGGGACAGCCGCTTTTTTCCACAAAGACCATCAGGGGTTTGTCCGATTTTACGGGCAGGGTATTTTGCCACTGCAAGCTGTTGGCAAACAGCAGTGCGCTGCCTGCCAACAGTAATAATATAAACTTTTTCATGACCTGTTCTCCTGTAGTATCGTCTCAAGTATTTCTATGAATTCGTCGCTGTCTTTATAGCCGTTGAATCTGGCCGCAAGCTGTGCGTTTTGGTCTAAAAACACAAGTCCGGGAACCATGCGCACATGGGCGATGCCCTCTTTGTTCCACGCTCTTTTACGCATTTTGACACTGTTGAAATGCTGCAGTTTTGCCAATACTTCGGGCTTTTGAAGCGTGGTTTCTTTCATCTTTTTACACCAGGGGCAGTAATCGGTTTCGACCATGACAAAGGTGGGTTTGTTTTCCAGCTCCTGCAGCGAATCGTGCCACTTGGGAGAATCGGCGTGCAGGGAAAAGGCGGCGCCCAGACTGAGTATGAAAACAAGTATAAAACGCATGGAAAGCTCCTATAGGGTTTGTATCAGGCGCGCAAAAACTTCATGCAGACGTTTGACCTCCTCGATCCCGGTACGTTCATTGGGTGCGTGGATACGGTCGTTTATGACGCCAAACTCCACGACATCGATGCCTTCTGCGGCGATATAGCGCGCATCGCTTGTTCCGCCTGCGGTGGAAAGCTTTGGCTGCCTGTGTGTGATATCGGTAACACAGTTTACCATAGATCGCACTATTTTAGCGTTAATATCGGTGTAAAAAGGAAAAGATCCCTGCGATAATTTGAGCGAATAATTTAAATCATTACAATTGTTTATAACAAAATTTTCCACATCCTCTTCGGTCGTTTTGGTATTGTTTCTGACATTAAACATCATCTTCAGTCTGCCCGGCGTCACGTTGGTAACTTCCATACCCGATCGGATATCGGTTATGACAAACTTGCTTGGAGCAAAATGCTTGTCACCGGTGTCCAGATCATGGCCTGCCATCGCCGACAGTGCTGGCCCGAAGCGGTGGATCGGGTTGTCTGATTTTTGCGGGTAAGCCGCGTGGCCCTGTAATCCCGTTATTTCCAGTACGCCGTTGATAGAGCCTCGTCTTCCTACCTTGATGGCATCGCCGAAGGATTGTTCGCATGTGGGTTCTGCTACGATGCACATATCCGGCAACATCTTTTTTTTGCCCAGTTCCTGCAGTGCGTATTTTGTGCCGTCTATGGCTTCGCCTTCTTCATCGCTGGTAAGTAAAATTGAAAGCGTTCCGTTAAAATTTTGTGCCTCTTTGCACGCCTGGACAAAGGCTGCCACGCCGCTTTTCATATCCTGGGTTCCGCGGGCCTGTATACAGTCTTGGGTGATAACGGGGGTGAAAGGATCGCTGTCCCAGCCATCACCTGCGGGCACGACGTCCACGTGTCCGGCAAAGCAGAGGTGGTCGCCTTCGCCGAATTTTTTGTATAAAAACAGGTTTTTTACACCGTTTTTATTCAGCCACAGGGCTTCAAAATCTTTCAAGTAATCGTTGATAAAATCCAGACTTCCCGCATCATCGGGGGTGACGGATTCATATCCAAGCAGCTTGATGAACAGATCGATCACATGCATTGACTACCCTTTTTCTATTTCGCCGCGGTAAGCGATAATGCCCGGGGCTAAATTGCCCACTTTGGTAAAACCCATCGAACCCATAGCCTGCTGGACCTGGTAGCTTCTACTGCCGGTATGACAATAGATGATGAGGCGTTTATCTTTACAATCTTCCAACTCTTCAATCTTGCTGTAAAACTGACTGGTGGGGATCAGCCGGTCGGTACCTTTGATACGGGCCATGTGGTACTCCATGGCTTCCCTGCAGTCGATGAGTTCAAACTCGACCATGCCAAGGTCTCTTGCTTCCATGAGTGACTGCATCTCATCGCCGTCAAGCTGGGGTTTTTGAACCAAAAAATCGGCTTCATCCCGGCTTAAGCCCCTGCTGTGAGTGTGCGCGGCTTCCTCGGCGCTGTCTTCGCTGGCGTGCAGCCTGGCGTATTGCCGGCTGCAAAAGATGCCGCAGTGGCATTTGCCATCGCGCGGTATCTCTTCTTCAAGGGCGGGTTTGCACGGGCAGATGCGGTTATCGGCTTCTTTTCGCTCCTGTGGTGTCTGGCCGATGACCATAAAACAGGGGCAGTAGCGTTTGCCGTATATCATTTTGTTGCGGGCCAGTCCCATGGTGACGCCCTCGTTGATTTCAGGTTCGGGATTGTAGGCAAGATTGAACTGTTTGCAGACTTTGTCGGTAAATTTTTTGGTTTTTTCCATCTCTTTTTGAAACTCGGGTGAGTTCATATCGATATTTTGCATATACGTATCCTGTGAAAATGGTTATTGAGAAACTTATTATATCGTATTGGGAGTTTGAAACCGGTTGCGGGAAAAAAAGAAGCTGTTTCAAAGCGGCACTGTGCCGCTTTGAAAAAATGATTTACTGACCGTATTCTTCAGCAATTGCGTTGATATCGTCTTCGCTGAGTTTTGCAGCTTGACCTTGCATGATACCTTTTGTCGCTCTGCCGTAAGAACCGTCTTTATACCCTTTAAGAGCAGTTACGATATCTTCTTTGCTCATTTCGGCAACTACTACCGTTTCAGGCGTTACCGGCGGAGCTTTTTTCTCCATGTTTGGACCGTGGCACGCGATACATCCGTGCTTGGCTGAAAGACCGGCTGCAAAGCCTGAAGTCAAAGCACCTGCAACTACTGAAGCAATTAGAACTTTTTTCATACTGTATTCCCCTTTGTAAAATTTTAGAGTTCAGCACAATTA
The DNA here is from genome assembly GCA_964442515.1 of uncultured Campylobacterales bacterium. GTDB lineage: Bacteria > Campylobacterota > Campylobacteria > Campylobacterales > Sulfurovaceae > TCS-49. The sequence continues at coordinate 8,308 of CAYUAC010000062.1, forward strand.
TAACAGGCCAATCTTAAACAAAACAAAATTAAAGAATATTTTCGTTTTTGTAAGTTATAATGTTACGATAAACAACTACGCAGGCAAGGCGGTATCGTGAGAAAAGCGGTGTTTTTAGACCGTGACGGGGTGGTCAACCAAGATTACGGTTATGTATATAAAAAAGAGGATTTTGAATTTGTCCCGGGATTGTTTGATTATCTCCGTCATGCGGGATTGCCCGCAGTCATTATTACCAATCAATCCGGTCTTGGCCGGGGGTATTTTACCCAAAACGATCTTGAAAAGCTCAATGCTTTTATCCATGAAGCCTTTGCAAAAGAGGGTATAGAACTTTTGGGAATCTACTACTGCCCCCACCGTCCCGATGAGGGGTGCAGCTGCCGCAAGCCCTCGCCGCAGATGATTGAGCAGGCAGCCGACGAACATGGCATCGACCTTGAAAACTCGGTTATGATCGGGGATAAACAAAGCGATATCGATGCTGCCAAAGCTGCGGGAGTGGGTAAAAAGATCGCTTTTAGGTCCCGTTTAGACGGTGCTGATATAATTGCGTATGATTTTAAAGATTTAATAGAATAAAGGACGTTGATGTTTGATAATAAAACCGTAGTCATCACAGGAGCAGCCGGGTTTATCGGAAGCAATCTGGCCCTGATGCTGCAAAAACAGTATCCAAGCTGTAAAATAGTGGCTTTTGATTCCTTTCGAAGCGATGCGACCTTCCCAAACGGCAATCCTACCAGTCTGGGCCATTTTAAAAACCTCATAGGCTTTGGCGGCGAAGTGATAAGCGGCGATATCAACGACGCTGCCGATCTGGCCAGGCTGGAAGCCATAGAGTTTGATTATATGTTCCATCAGGCTGCGATCTCGGATACGACCGTGATGGATCAAAAACTGATGGCTGCTACCAATGTCAACGCGTTTCAAGACTTGCTTGATATGTGTGTGCGAAAAAACGCAACAATGGTGTATGCAAGCAGTGCCGGGACATACGGCAACTCTCCGGCACCCAACAGCGTGGGCAGCGGTGAGGAACCTGAAAACATTTACGGCTTTAGCAAGCTGATGATGGATAATATCGCGTATGAATATATGGCAAAGCATGACATTACCATCGCCGGGCTGCGGTATTTCAACGTCTACGGCCCGCGCGAAGTGTACAAAAGCAAAACGGCGTCCATGATCTTACAGCTTGGTTTGCAAATGCTTGATGGCAAGAATCCAAGGCTGTTTAAATACGGCGAGCAAAAAAGAGATTTTGTTTATATCGATGATGTGGTGCAGGCTAACCTCAAAGCTGCAACCGCCGGAATTAGCGGCGTGTTTAACGTAGGCACGGGCAATGCCAGGATGTTTAAAGATATCGTGGCGGCTCTGAATGATAATCTGGATATGAACAGGCAGATAGAGTTTTTTGATAATCCGTACAGCTTTTATCAAAACCATACTGAAGCGGACATAGACACTACCTGTCAAAAACTTGGGTATAAACCGCAATTTAGCCTCGAAGCGGGGGTCAAAGCGTATTGCGACGAGATTATAACAATACATGAAAAAGGAATTTTTCAATGATAGAACTCAAAGACAGAAATCCTCGGGTAATGGTGATCGGGGATTTGATGATCGATCACTATCTCTGGGGCGATTGTGACCGTATTTCTCCCGAGGCTCCGGTACAGGTGGTAGAAGTAGACAGTGAAAGCATGGTTCTTGGCGGGGCCGGCAACGTGATCAACAACCTTAAAACAATGGGCGCGCGTCTGCGGGTGGTAAGTGTGGTCGGCGATGATGACAACGCAAAGAGTATGCGCTCGCTTTTGGATAAATACGAAGACCGTTTGTTTGTGCAAAAGGGCAGGCGTACCAGCAAAAAAAGCCGCCTGATCGCGCAAAAACATCAGGTGGTACGCTTTGATAATGAAAGTAAAGATGATATTACCAAAGAATTAGAAGATAATATTTTAGAGTATTATAAAACCGCCATTATCGACGTGGATATCGTACTGCTTTCCGATTACGGAAAGGGCGTACTGACTGAGCGGTTGACAAAAGAGTTGATCAAGATTGCCAAGCAAAACGATAAAAAAGTCCTGGTCGATCCTAAAGGCACTGATTACAGCAAATATAAAGGCGCATACCTGATAACGCCAAACAGAAAAGAAGCGTCTCTGGCAACCGGTATTGACGCAAAAAAAGATTTGACAGGCGTGGCGAAAAAGCTGCGTGAAGGGTTGGAGCTGGAATACGCCGTGATTACGCTGTCTGAAGACGGTATGGCGGTGTGCAGCGACGAGATGGAGATCATTCCCACCGTTGCCAGGGAAGTCTATGACGTCACCGGCGCGGGCGATACGGTCTTGGCCGCCCTTGGCTTTGCGCTGGCGTGCGGGTATGATATCGTTACCGCCGCCAAGTTTGCCAACCAGGCTGCGGCCGTTGCGGTGGGCAAGCTTGGCAGTGCCACGGTCAGCATTGAAGAAGTGATCGATTATGAATCGATGCTGCACAAAAGCAGCGGGGATGAACACATCAAAACCTTTGCCCAGATCAAAGAGTTTGCGGCCAATTACAGAAAGCGGGAGAAAAAGGTCGTTTTTACCAACGGCTGTTTTGATATCTTGCACTTAGGCCATATCAAGTATCTTGAACAGGCTAAACAGCAAGGCGACGTGCTGATTGTGGGCCTTAACAGCGACGAATCGGTCAAGCGCCTCAAAGGCGACGACCGTCCGGTGAACCCTCAGTACGACCGCGCGTATCTGCTGGCCAGTCTGGAAGCGGTGGATTACGTGGTGATCTTTGAAGAGGATACGCCCTATGAACTGATCAAACAGATCAAACCCGACGTATTGGTCAAAGGCGGTGATTACAAAGATAAGCAGATCGTGGGCAGCGATATTGCCGGTAAAACGGTGCTGATTGAATTTATGCAGGGCAAATCCACCAGTGCTACGATAGAAAAGATAAAGGGTTAGGTATGCTAAAAACGATAGAAAAGGAGATGCTTTCGCACGCGGAAGTCTTTGAACAAACTTCGGCGAATCTGACCCATAGTATCTATACTGCCGCGATTTTATGCGTGGAGGCTTTGAAGCGGGGCAATAAAATCCTTGTCTGTGGCAACGGCGGAAGTGCCGCGGACGCGCAGCATATCGCCGCAGAACTCACTGGACGCTACAAGACCCAGCGCCGGGCGCTGCCAGCTGTTGCGCTTACTACAGACACCTCCGCGCTGACGGCAATCGGCAATGATTTTGGCTTTGAGCAGGTTTTTAAAAGACAGCTTGAAGCCCTGGGGCAAAAAGAGGATGTGCTCATTGCCATCTCCACAAGCGGCAACAGCCCCAACGTCATCGAAGCGCTGAAGCTGGCCGGTGAAA
>CAYUAC010000063.1:0-11127 GCA_964442515.1 uncultured Campylobacterales bacterium
AATGACCGATGAACTCAATACCAAGCTGGAGGTATTTAAAACTGAGTAAGATCATCGTAATAGGCGCGTCCACGGGAGGACCCAAACAGATTGAACGCATCATCAAGGCGCTGCCGCCGACCTTTGGCGCCACCGTGGTTATCGCCCAGCATATGGACAACCAGTATATTCCAAGTTTTGTCAAGCGTTTAGCCTGTATCAGCCCGCTGGGGCTGCGGCAGATGCGCCCGGGGCTGAGCCTTGATACAGGCGGAGTGTATGTGTGTACCTCCGACTGCGCGGTTCAGAAAAAACAGGGGCACTATTACTGCATCACCCCGCAGACAATTCTTTCAGATTACAACCCTTCTGTGGATACGCTTTTTGATTCGGTCTCCAGGCTCGGTCTTGGCAGCGATCTTCTGGGCGTGGTCTTAACCGGGATCGGTTCCGACGGGGCGGCGGGACTGGCCTCCATCTGTAAAGCCGGCGGCGTGGCGATGGTAGAAAACAAAGAAAGCTCCGTCGTCTACGGTATGCCCCAAAGAGCAAAAGAACTCAGCCCGTGTGCAAGCGAATACGACTTACAAGAGTTGATAGAAAAAATCTTAGAATTTGGATCACGATAATGTTTAACTGGTTTTTTAAAAACAAAAAACAAACACCCCTGCCGGCGAAAAAAGAAGATCCGCCCGAAATCACCGATACGTATAACTTCGACAAGCTTATTGCAACCTTTAAAGAGCAAACGGGGGTGGAGTTTGAATCCAAACGCTCCATTTTTGAAAACAAGGTGATCAATTTTGCCAAAAACAACGGCCTGCATTCGGTTCAAAGCTGCATCGACTTGATGCGGGGACCCGAAACTGATCTCAAAGACAAGCTCATTGATGTACTGACAACCAATGAAACCTACTTTTTCAGAGAGATGGTGCAGATAGAGGATTTGGCCGGGAAAGTGAAGGCCAAAGGCAGCCCCGTCCGTATCCTCTCGGCACCGTGTGCCAGCGGCGAAGAACCCTACACCATCGCCATGACGCTGCTTGAAGCGGGAATCAGTCCCTCCCGTTTTGAAATCACCGCCATCGATATCAGCCGTTACGCGATTGAGTTTGCCAAAAGAGGCTGCTACCGGCCAAAAAGCCTGCGCAAGACTCCCGCACCCATCGAGGCAAAATATTTTACCACCCGTCATGAGTTGAAATGTCTGCAACCCCTTGTCAAAGATACCGTAACATTTCAGGTGGCCAACGTGTTTGATCCGGGGTTTAAACAGCTTGGAAAATTTGATTATATTTTTTCTCGCAATATGCTGATCTATTTTGACCACCCCACCAAAAAAAAGGTCAAAGCACTGCTTGAAAGTATGCTCAAAGACCCCCGCGGTGAAATCTATTTCGGGCACGCCGATCTGTTTTAAAATTGTAAGCAAATCATGATACAATAGAGAGAAAAAAAGGATTGTTATGGCCTATTTCGATAAAGTCGCAAAAGGCGACCATGTATTTGGACTGGTGTTTGGTCTGGGAGAAGTAACCGAAGTTTTTCAAGACAGTTATTACAAGATGATGGTAACGTTTAAAAACGGATACGAAGTTCCCTATGACGAAGACGGTGTACCCGGATGGGGACGCTTTAAAGAACAAACGCTGTTTTATAAAACCGATATCGATCTGACTTCGGTGGATTTTTCCCCCGTTACCAAGGTGCTTTCTCCCAAAAAGATCATTAAACTGCGTGAAAAAAAGAAGCTGGAGGTCCGCCTGCCCTCAGGCATCTGGACCGATTGTGACAAATGCGTCAACGATTATGTCGAAGAACAGCTTGAAAACGAAAACTTTCACCTCTTTCGAAAACGCAAAAAAGATAAAACAAAAAAGAAGAAAAAACAGAGTTAAGCATTAGTGCCGGTGGTCATGTCCGCTTTTGTGGACGTGGCTGTGGCCAAGCAGAACAAAGGGATGTCCGCTTTGTTTGAAGATTTTGCAGGGCAGTTCATACAGCCCGCTGAGCATTTTCTCCTCAACCTCGCCGCTTTGTACGTGATGACACAGTCTGCCTTGTGCCATCATCAATATTTCATCGCCGTAATGCAGCGCGCTTTGCAGATCGTGCATTACAATAACGGTAATCAGGTCGTTGGTATAGGTGACATGCTTGACCCTGTCTAAAATATCCATCTGGTTCTTTGGGTCCAGATGCGCGATGGGTTCATCAAGCAGAAGGATGCGCGGCGTCTGCACCAGGGCCTTGGCCAGATACAGCAGCTGGCGCTGCCCGCCGCTTAGGGTGCTGATATCACTTCGTAAAAGATCGCTTACGCCCAACTCTTTTGCCGTTGTTTCTATAATTTTCTTATCCTCTTTTGACAGCACCGCCCCGCTGTAGGGACGCCTGCCCAGGCTGAGCAGATCAAAACCGCTGATGGCGGGCGCGTTGTAAAACTGCTGCATCATCGCGGTTGTTTTGGCGTTTTGCTTATATTCGCCGTGCCTGATCTGTTCGTTTTGGTAATACAGGCCGCCGCTGTAGGGCAGCAGTCCCGCCAGCGTGTGCAACAGGGTGCTTTTGCCCGCTCCGTTTGGACCGATGAGCATATGGATGCGGCCCGGATGCAGGGTGAAATCTGTCGCTTCGATGATCGGCTTTTTGCCAAGGCGTACGCGTAAATTTTTTGCCGTAATACTCATCTGTGCCTCCATACCAGCAGGTATAAAAACAGCGGCGCGCCTAAAAATGCGGTTAAAATGCCCACCGGCAGCGTAACGGGGGCCAACAAAACGCGGGAACCGATATCGGCGCCTGTTAACAGGCCCGCGCCAAAAAGCGCACTTAAGGGAAGCAGTAATTTATGCGTATTGCCAAAAAGCAGCCTGACGATGTGGGGCGCTATCAAACCGATAAAGCCGATTACACCCAAAAACGCCACCGTCACCGCCGCCAGCAGCGAAGCGGCAATGAGGGCGCCAAGCTGTAATCTTGTCGTATGTACGCCAAGACTCCGGGCGTGGCTTTTGCCAAGTTCCATGGCGTCAAACTGCCAGAAAAACCGCCAAAACAGCGCCAAAACGCCCACGGAAAGTACGGCGAAAACCGCCGCGGTGTGCATACCGGCTTTGCTAAGATCGCCAAAGGTCCAAAACAGCGTCGCCGCCGCGTCCAGCTCGCTGGCAAAATACTGCAAAAACATCGTCATAGCGTTAAACAGCGCGCCGATGGCAACGCCTGCCAGGATCAAAGCGCTGTTTTGCATCCGTGTTTTATTCCCGAGGTAGAGGATAAACAGGGTACTCAGCAGTGCCGCGGCAAACGCGCACAGCGCGATCATGGAACTTCCCCGTATCCCCGCGTAACTTTGCAGCACGATGATGGCAAAACTGGCCCCGAAAGCCCCGGCGCTGGAGATACCAAGCGTAAAGGGCGAGGCAAGCGGGTTTTTCAGGACCGCCTGCAGCAGGGTGCCGCTCAGTCCCAGGGCGGCGCCGGCAAAAAAAGCGCTGAGCGTGCGGGGCAGGCGGATCTGTTCAAAGATGAGAACGTAGCGTTCATCGCCGCTGTAGTAGCCTGTAACTTCGCCGTAAAAACTCTCACTGCCGCCGGTAGCCAGAGAAAAAAGAGTGATAAGCAAAACCCCGGCAACAGACAGCGTGATGCGAAGAGGCAGGGTTACCATGTGAATTTGGGCAGGGTGATGATGTCATCTGCTGTAAGCCGGGGCAGGAATGTTGCGTAAATTTGCCCGGCCACGGCTTTGGTATCGATGGATACGCCCAGTTTGTCGGCGATGATAAATGCGTTGATAAAGATGTTTTCTATATTGGTATTGTAATAATTATAGGGATACAGCCAAAAGATATTTTTTTCTTTATGCGCGCGCAGAGCCTGCAGGATGGGGCGCTTGTTTTCAAACTCTTCTTGCACGATCGATTTTCCAAGCCAGTCTACAAAGATCGTTTCGGGATTCTTTTGCAGCAGCGCTTCATACGAGGTGGTGAAACTGCCCCTCTGATTTGGCGCCAGGGCGTTTTGCAGGCCCAGCAGCACAAAGGGTTCGTATCCGTTTTGGCTGGCCAGGATACCCCTGGCGCCTTTGTATCCGGTCGCGCCGATATAAGCTTCTTTATGGCTGTCATAGATATGGCGCAGCAGGTTTTGATTTGTTTGCATGAACGAGACAAGTTCCCCGGCTCGTTCCTGTTTATTGAAAATCCTGCCCAACAATCGCAGCGACTGTTGGATCGATGCAAGCTTACTTCGGTCTTTACTGCCTCCATACCCGGCGCCGTAACTCAGCGCTATAACGGGCAGGTTGCTTTTTTGTGAAAGCATATCATTTTGCTGTCTGCTTAAAAAGGAGGTAAAAACTATCTGCGCGCCGCTTTGGATCAGGGCTTCGATATTTGGCATTCTGCCGGGGCCTCCCTGGCCGATCACGGGCAGGGCGCGCACTTTGTTCATGTCCAGGGCCCGTCTGTAGGGCGCTTCTTTTTCAAAGCCGAGTTCGATTCTTTCAATCCCTGCTAACCGGGAATCACACTGCATATACGTCAGCAGCCGCAGCGCTCCGGGACCAACGGCGGCGACCTTCGCGGTTTTTGCCACTGTAACGCTGCGCCCCTGCATATCCGTAACGGTTTGTGCCAGCAGACAGCTGCCTAAAAGAAAAGAAATAATAAATATTTTCATAAAACAACCTTATATGTGAGAAAAAATGAACAATGCTTGTAATGATAAGTTTAACTAAAGTTGTATAAGAATATAATTAGAGTGAATGACCATTCATTTTTGTGAAAAAACAAAGGAGTCACCGATGATTGACAAAAGGGACAGCCTTTTGAAGCTTTTCAGCGCAAAAGGGGCCAGGGTTGATACCAACAGGGGAAGCGCGTATTACGACGATCTGAAACAGAAGATGGAAGAACGGTTGTCGTTTTTGGAAAAAACGGCGCCTGCGGAGAAATCCTCCATCCACAGGGTACTGGACGCCGAGGGCGTCAGCAGACGGGATTTTATGAAGTGGGCCAGCGCGGCTACGGCGATGCTGATGCTGCCTGCTTCCTTCACGCCTACGGTGGCCAGAGCTGCGGAACTGATGAACCGCGTGCCTATTATCTGGTTGGAACTGCAGGATTGCGCGGGCAATACCGAAGCGATTTTGCGAAGCGATGCGCCCACGATCGACGAGTTGCTGCTTGATATCGTGTCGCTGGAGTACAACCACACCATCCAGGCCGCAGCCGGTCACCAGGCCGAACACCATCTAGATGAAGCGGCTAAAACGTTTGCGGGCGAGTTTTTGTGCGTGGTCGAGGGGTCCATCCCGCGGGGAATGGACGGCAATTACGGCACCACCGGTCCCAAGGGCGAAACGTTTGAAGATCATCTCAAGCGCATTTCAAATCAAAGCGCGGCGGTGGTCGCGGTGGGCACGTGCGCAACCTTCGGCGGCGTCCCGGCGGCGTATCCCAACCCCACTGACGCGGTCGGGGTCCAGGATATTGTTAAAAACAAACCTATTATCAACATCCCCGCGTGTCCGGCAAACCCGGCCAATATCACGGGGACGATTTTGCATTTTGTGCTTACGGGGCAGGTGCCTGAACTTGACCACCTCAACCGGCCCAAGTTCGCCTTTGGCTACCGTATCCACGACAACTGTGAACGAAGAGCGCATTTTGACGCGGGCCACTTTGTGCAAGAGTGGGGCGATCACGGAGCCAAAAACAACTGGTGTCTGTATAAGATGGGTTGCAAGGGGCCGATGACGTTTAACAACTGTTCGATTGTGCGCTACAATGAAGCGGTCAACTGGCCCATCGGCTCGGGTCACGGCTGTATCGGGTGCAGCGAACCGCAGTTTTGGGATAAATACGCAACCGAACGCCCCGTCGCTGAAAGCGTAATCAAAGCGCCTACCGGCGGCGTGGAATCAAGTGTGGATAAATTCGGCCTCGGCCTGCTGTCTGCAGCGGCAATCGGTATCGGCGTACACGCGGCAGCCAGTGCCGTAGGCGGTAAAAAAGGAGATAATGATGAGCAGTAACCATATAATAGTAGATCCCATTACAAGAATTGAGGGGCACCTGCGTGTAGAAGCGGTGATTGATGAAAACAATACAATTACCGACGCGTACGCTTCTTCGACGATGTTTCGGGGAATTGAAACGATTTTAAAAGGGCGCGACCCAAGAGATGCGGGATTGCTGGCCATGAGAATCTGCGGGGTGTGTACTGGGACGCACTATCAAAGAAGTATCGAAGCGGTTGAACACGCGTTTGAATTGACCATCCCAAAAAATGCCAGACTTGTACGAAACCTGATGCAGGGTGCGCTGTATATCCACGACCACGTGGTGCATTTTTACCATCTGCACGGTCTTGACTGGGTGGATGTGACAAGTGCACTGAAAGCCGATCCCAAAAAAGCGTCCAAAGAGGCGTATAAGTGGACCGATTCACCTTTTGGCGCGGGGCAAAGCGATCTGGAATCGATCCAGAAGCGGTTAAAGAAGTTTGTGGATGAAGGCCGTCTTGGTATCTTTTCCAACGCGTACTGGGGCAATAAAAGTTACAAACTCAGCCCCGAACAAAACCTCATAGCAACGGCGCATTACCTGCAGGCCCTTGATCTGCAAAGAGACGCGGCTAAAATGATGGCGATTTTCGGCGGCAAGCAGCCCCACCCCCAAAGTATCGTGGTCGGCGGCGTGACCTGCGTGCAAGATATCAAAAATCCATCCCGTATCGCGCTGTTTAAAACCCTGCTGCAAAAGTACAACAATTTCATTAAAAACGCGTACCTGGCAGATATCGCGATGGCCGGGGCCGTTTATGTGGATGAAGCCTTAGACGGTACGGGCGCGGGGTTGAAAAACTACATGAGTTACGGTGATTTCAAGCTTGATGATACCGGCTTTTACGAAGCCGCGCAGCTGTTTCCCAGCGGTATCGTGATGAATGGAGACCTCGGTACGCTGCACCCGTTTGATCAGGAAAAGGTCAGCGAAGACGTGACACATGCATGGTATGAAGCGGATGACGCCCAGCACCCTTTTGAGGGGACCACGTATCCAAAATACACCGGCCTTGAGAAAAAAGAAGACGGATATGCGTATCTGAAAACGGATGAAAAATACTCCTGGATCAAATCGCCTATGTATGATGACACGCGCGTGGAGGTGGGACCTTTGGCCAGAATGGTCGTAGGCGTTGCCGCAGGCGATGAGCGCATTACACGGTATGTCACCGGTTTCATGGAAATGCTGGGTCAAAAGCTCGGTCTTGGCAAACCCGCTCCGACTGAAGCGCTGTTTTCCACCATCGGCAGAACGGCGGCCAGAGCGATTGAAACGGAGATGATGGGTGATATTATGGTCGAGTGGGTCGATGAACTGGCGGCCAACGTCGCAGCAGGCGATCTGAGCACCTGGACCGATTTTGATTTTGACAAGGTCAGCAGGGATACCAAAGGTTACGGTTTGGCAGAAGCCCCAAGAGGCGCGCTTGGCCACTGGGTCAAGATCAAAGAGGGCAAGATCGAAAACTATCAGGCGGTCGTGCCAAGTACGTGGAACGCCGCGCCGCGAGATTACAAAGACCGTATGGGCGCGTATGAAGCGGCCCTGATCGGGACGAAGGTAGCCAATGTCGACGAACCGCTTGAAATCCTGCGTACAGTGCACAGTTTTGACCCCTGTATTGCGTGTGCGGTGCATATTGTCGATACCAAAGGCAGGGACTTGGGCGAGTTTAAAGTCGGAACCAATTGTTCACTATAGAAAGGGTAAGCGATGTCGTATAAAAAGATAGAGAGGATGACGACGTTTATGCGGCTCAATCACTGGGTCGTTGCCATCTGTATGGTAGCGGCGGTGATTACCGGGCTGTATATCGCACATCCGTATTATCAAAGTTTCATTGCCGATGATTCGGCACAAACCTTTGTCATGGCTTGGAACCGATGGATCCACTTTATGGCCGCTATCATCTTTGATGTCAGCAGTATCGTCATAGCGTACCTGTACTTTTTCTCGCGCTTTGAAAAGCCCTATAAAAAGTTGATACCAAATGCGCAAAATGTCAAAGAGTTCTTTGAAGTGGCGATCAATCTGCTCAGCCTCAACCGGGTCAAGCGGTTTGATTCCAGCCACGGAGACAGTTTTAACGCGGTGTTTTTCTTTATCTTCCACCTGTTGCTGGTGTGGATGCTGTTTACCGGGTTGCAGCTGTATGTACACGGGCTTGCCAGCGGGCACAGTTCTATCGGTGCGTGGTGGCCGGCGGTGCTGCATCTGGCTACCGACTGGACGGTATGGGCCACCGGCGGTACGTACATGGATGTACGGATCGCTCACGGTATGACGATGTACTTTCTGATTGCGTGGGTGATGTTTCATATCTACTACCAGGTATGGAGAAGCGTTTTTTGGCAGGAAGGCGATATCAATATCGTTTTCGGCGGCAGTAAATATAAAAAAGACAAAAAATAGATATTTCAGCGTTCAGAGTTCAGTGTTCAGCGTTCAGTGAGCCGGACGCTGAGCTGATAATAAAAAAAGGGTATTGATGGCGACAACGGCGATAGTGGGAGCGGGAACGATCCTGTTTAAAGATGAAGGCGTAGGTGTCTACGCACAGCGGTATCTGGATGCAAATTATGCTTTTGCCGATGAGGTAACCGTCGTAGACGGCGGTGTGCTTGGGTTTAAACTGATGACATATTATCAGGATTACGATAATGTCGTGATTTTAGACACTATCACCATGGATGACGATGCCGGCAGTATCTATAATATCCCTTCCCAAAAGTTACTTGGCCTTGGCAGTTACAAACAAAACGCCCATGAGGTGGAGATCGTGGAGATGCTTGAAATCTGTTCCCTGCTTGAAAAGTGCGCAAACGTACAGATTGTGGGCATTGTGCCAGAAGATATCGAGAGTGTGGAGATGGGACTGAGCGATACGATAGAACAAAACTTTGCCGCATTTATCGATACGGCACTTGCGCAGCTTGAGAAAATGGGGGTTGCCGCCGAGGAAAAAAAGGATCGCACTTCCCTTGAAGCAGTGATTCAAAGTTATCACAATCCCGCAGGAAGGTAAAACGATATGGCGATACGACTAACAATCACGATGCATACGCATTTGGAGTATTTCGGTGGTTTTGTGCACGCGCTGGCGGCAAAAAGCGGCTTGGAGTTTTCTTTTGAATGCAGCGGCAAAACGATTTCACTTTGCTACAGCGACGAGGATGCAGAGGCGCTGGACGCTTTTGACAAAGCCCTGCGGACCTATCTTCCCTATTCGATCTTTTTAAATCAGGTCGAAACCAAAGAGGTGGATTCGGTAGGCAGGAAAAGGGAGTTTACAAGCCAGAATTATCCGCTGGCTCCGTGTCAGCGCTGCCTGGAAGCGTTGAGCGATCCAAGCAGTGAACACTATTTAGATAGTGGGTACAAATGCACCCACTACAGCAACAGCGGCAGCAGCGCGCCCGATACGCACAACTACAGCGTGCATTACAGCAGCGGCGACAGTGTACTGCTTTGTGACGCCGGGAGGGTTGACGAACTTTTTATACTCACCGATGAAGAAAAAAAAGTGCTTTTTAGCATCGAAAAACCTACGATCAAAGTTACGATCAAGGATGAGGGGCTTAAAGAGTTAACGGGCAAAACGTTTATCAATGTCAAAGCGCCCTTCAGCGTCAAAAGCGTACTGGTGGGATTAAACGCAAAAGAGAGCGGTATGGGGTATATGTTTTTTGCCGATGAAAGCCGCAACAAAGCCGTGGTGGTCAGCAAAAATGTCTCCTTGCTGCAAACCCCTTTTGAATCGCTGCGGCACCTGCACGAGGATACGATAAAAAACAGACTGGTCAATATACAAAACGAAGCGGGCTTTGACAAAGCGTTAGCTTCATACATGGGTATCCAAAGCCAGCGCTTTTATGTCGCCAGAGGCCAGAGCGATATCGCCCAGGTCATCCAGTTGCACCCCTTTGATCTGGGAGAAGTGTTGCAGCGTTTTGGGCATAACCAAAACCGGGTGAAGCTTTTGCAGAATTTTCAAAACAGCCATGAAGCAGCCTATGACGCGCTGCAAAAATGTGCTAATAATGATCTTTTCGGCGCTATTGCCGCCATAATGCAACTAAAGGGCGGTTATGAAGCCCTCAGTGAATGCGCGCTGGAATTTCGCGGCAGCGGCGGGGTCAAAATCGATACCAATCTTATTGAAACCGGCATCGATTATGCAGATTTTTTAGGATCCATTATCAGTTTCAAACTTGCGGGCGTACCAAAAGCGCACCTGGCGTACTCTGTTTTTGAAACGCTTGCGGATTTGCAGATCAGTATCTTTAATCAGCTCAAAACCAAATACAATATCGACAACTTCATAGTAGCGGGACCGTTGTATGAAAACTCCGTATTTTACAGCAGAGTGCTGAGCAAGTTTGCCATGAGCGCGCCGTTTTTTAGCAAAGAGTTTGCCCTGATACAAGAATAGGCATCATCGTTTTTTGACAATGCCCTAAATAACGGCTATTATTGCATATGCTGTAACAGAGGCTGCAAAGGGGGCAGAAGTGAGCAACAGGTTTACGAATTTAAAAGTATTGAATGAAGATGTTGACGACGCGTTTGCGGCGTTTTATGAGCAACTGCTCGAAGATGATCATTTTGCTGTCTACTTTGAGGACCGCGCCCAGATCGATACGCTGATTCAAAAGCAAAAAGACAACTTTATCCAATCTTTGGAGATGGATAAAAACCGCATCATCGCCAACTATACCTGGCTGGGACAGATGCATTATGATCTGCAGCTGCCCTATGTGGATTTTATGAAGGGGATGGAGATACTGGAAGATCATTTTTTGATCTTTGTACAGAAAAAAGATGACAACGTCGCCCTGATGTACGGTATTTTCGGATTTTTCAAACTGATCAAATCCAGTACGGCCAGAGGGTACCTCAACAGGATGCTTCAGGAAGACAAGCAGGATTTGGAACTCTTTTTTGAAAATGTCCAATCCCAGGGCGATATTGACAATACCCTTGTGCTTGACAGGATGAACTGGCTCAAAAGGCTGCTGGAAGCAGTAGAACACCAGGAGAGTTTTGACTCGGAAGATTTAGTAAGCCAAAA
>CAYUAC010000064.1:0-11054 GCA_964442515.1 uncultured Campylobacterales bacterium
ATTTTGGCACAATGGAGTATAAACCCTCTTTTGGAAACGGCAAGAAAACAGCCGGCGCCGATGATCTCAGACAGGCCCTTTCGTTGCAGCGGCGGATTGATTTTTGTATACTGTTATTATTAGGAGCGGCGAGTTTATGTACCATGTATGGATAGGATTCAAATTTGCGTTAAGTTACTTTACCATTGTGCCTGTACGTTTGCAACACGGTGAAGCGCTTACGCATCCAAAAACGTTGAACGCGATGCTGTTTTTTCTGCCCCTTATCGGCGCTTTTTTGGCCGCAGCTTCGATACTGCTTTATTGGGCTCTGGGGTTTATGGGTGTCTTTGCCGGCGTGATCGCGGGTGTGGGGTATATGCTGCTGTACGGGTTTATCCACACCGAGGCTGTTTGTGACGTAGCTGATGCGATCTATGCCAAACACGGCGGCAAAGATGCGTATGAAGTGATCAAGCAACCGGGTATCGGCGCAATGGGCATGCTGTATGCCGTGAGTGTTGTTATTGTCAAAACTGCGGTTGTAAACTGGGTCTTGGCAGATGCGTTGTTTGTGCCCTTTGTATTAAGCGCCGTTGGTTCCAGATTTGCGCTGTTGGTGCTTATTAAGCGGGTGCAATTTCGCTCCAGTTTCGTCGGTACGCTGCAAAAGGCGCTTGCCCCCTCCTGGCTGATCGCTGCGGGAGTGTGCAGCTTTGGCCTGGCGTTTTTGCTGGGCGGTTTTTTTGGTATAGCAACTGTTTTTGCGGCAGTGGTGATTGCTGCTATGGCCGCAAACATTTTGCGAAAAAAGCTTGGTTTTGCCAACGGGGACGTTCTTGGAACTACGCTTGAGATAACGGAAATAATCACCCTGCTGTCGGCGGCTGCTTTATGGCCGTAACGCTGCTTCGCCACGGGGCCCTTGCGCGAAAATACCAAAAACGCTATATCGGCCACAGCGACATCGGCCTGGATATGAACGCTTTTGATCACGCCAAAGCGGCAGTTTTCAAGCAGCAAAGATTTGATACAATTTACAGTTCGGATCTGCTGCGCTGCACCCAGACACTGCAACTCTTGGGCTTTAGAGAGTTTGGCATGACGGCAATGCTTCGGGAAGTGGCTTTTAAAGATGAGATTGAGATGAAATCCTTTGATGAAATCGCGCAGTTGCAAAGTTTCAGCCAGGCATTTCTGAAAGATGAAAAAACATGGCTTGATTATATTGCCAAAGAAAGTTATGAACAGTTTATGGACCGCATCAAGGCTTTTTTGCAGCAGTTGGATACAGACCGTGAAGTCCTGCTTTGTACGCACAAGGGCGTAGCAAATGCGGTGTGTCAAATGTATGGTATTGAGAGAAATCATTTTGATTATTTAGATTGGATACGCGTATGAAAACAATACAGATAACGATAACAGGGATCGTCCAGGGGGTCGGGTTTCGCCCCTTTTTATACCGTCAAGCCCAAAAACACCGTATCAAAGGCAGTGTGCGAAACAGCAGCGGTGCCGTTATCGTATCGGCACAGGGCAGCAGGGACGCTGTAAAAAGTTTTATCGATGCCATACATACCAAGGCTCCGGTACTTGCAAAAGTTGATTCTGTTACTACCAAAGAGACAGAGGAGAAAGTCTACGGTACGTTTGCCATACAAACTTCAACAAACACGTCTTGTCCCACAACCCTGCTAAGCCCCGATATCAAAACCTGTGACGCCTGCCGTGCCGAGATTTTTGACCCGGCCAGCCGCTTTTACGGCTACTTTGCCACCAACTGCACCGAATGCGGACCCAGATATTCGATCATTGAAAACCTGCCTTATGACCGGTCCAATACCTCTATGCGCGAATTTGTCATGTGCTCGCAGTGCAAAAAAGAGTATGAAGACCCTGCAAACCGCCGCTTTCACGCCCAGCCCGTCAGCTGCCCCGAGTGCGGGCCCAAACTCACCTTGACAACCAAAGAGGGCCAAACCCACACCAATACCCCGCAAAAAAGCGCGCAGCTTTTGCGGCGGGGACAGATTGGGGCAATCAAAGGCGTCGGGGGGGTTCATCTTGTCTGTGACGCGGCCAACGCATCCGCGCTGCGGCGATTGCGGAAAGCTAAAAACAGGCCGCACAAACCCTTTGCGCTAATGTGTAAAGATATTGCCCGGATCCAAACGTTTGCCCACGTGGGCAAAGAGGAGAAAGCGCTGCTGCAAAGCCCGCAGGCTCCCATCGTGGTTTTGGATAAAAGCGACGAGGCCTTCGCGCCGCTTGTTGCGCCGGATATTGACAAGATCGGCTGTATGCTGCCCTCGGCGGGGCAGCACTTTTTGCTCTTTGCACACTTTGAGGGGCCGATAGTGGCCACCAGTGCCAATCTTGGCGGCGAACCGCTGTGCATCAAGGCTTCTGAGGTGCGAACAAAACTTCCCTTTGTGGATTTTATTTTAGATTATAACCGAGATATCATCAACGCCGTGGATGATTCGCTGGTACAGGTAATTGGGGGCAAAACGCAGATTTTACGCGGGGCCAGAGGGTTCATGCCCCTTAGTCTCAGGCTGCCAAAGACGCTTGAAAAGCCCGTTTTGGGTACAGGCGGCCATCAAAAGTCCACGATCAGTTTTGCAACCGGCGATAACCTGATCCTAAGCCCGCATATCGGTGATCTGGACACCGTTGAGAGTATAAGTCATTACAAACAGATGATACAAAACTTTACCCGCTTTTACAAAGCCAGGCCTGTCACGCTTGTCAGTGATCTGCATCAGGGATACGCCAGTACGCAGTGGGCGCAAAACCAGGGCAGCAGTGTGCGGCAGGTGCAGCATCACAAAGCCCATATCGACAGCGTCAAAGCCGAGTTTGGCCTTCAAGGCGAATTTGTAAGCTTTGTCTTTGACGGTACCGGCCTTGGCGAGGATGAGACGCTGTGGGGCGGGGAAGTCTTTCTTGGCGATAAAAGAATTCATCATTTTAAACCGCTCAAACTCTTAGGCGCGGACAAAGCGATCAAGGAACCAAGGCGGGTGGCGCTGTCACTGCTGCTTGAGCGTTTTGATGTTGCGCAGCTGCACAGGCTGGAGCTGCCCACTGTAGACGCACTGAGCCAAAGCGAATTGTCTCTGCTTGCCCAGGCACACGCCAAAAATCTCAACGCCCCGCAAAGCTCCTCTGCCGCGCGCCTGTTTGACGCGGTGGCTTCGCTGTGCGGCCTGCTGCAAAAAAGCAGCTACGAGGGCCAAAGCGGCCTGCTGTGTGAAGCGGCCTATGACGCCAAATGCAAAGAGTGTTTTGACTATGATTGCAGCGGCACGCAGATCATGATCGATCTTGTCGGTGCGTTTGTCAACAATCATTACGGTGCCGCCGACGCGTGCAGCAGACTGATCAATACGCTTGCAGCCATCATTACGACCCTGGCAAAGCGATACGGGCGTCCCGTGATCCTAAGCGGCGGCGTCTTTCAAAACAAAACGCTGCTGCAAACGGTTTTAAAACAGCTCCAAAAAGAAAATATCCCCTGCTATTTTAACCAAAAGGTGCCGATCAATGACGGCGGAATAAGCGCGGGGCAGGTGTGGAGGTTTGTCAATGATTTATCATGACCTAAGGCACAAAGCCCTGCAGTATGTCAAAGCACACGAAATAACCGTGGATAGTTCCTTTATCAACGATCACTTTTACGGCTGCATCGTGCAGGGAGGGGGCCGCAAAAGCGTGGGTGTTTGCTTAAAGCCAAAAGGTGAGGGCAGCAAGGCGGCTGCTAAAAGCGGCGACCTTGCGGATATGATCGGTACGAATTACTGCGTACACAGCCGCGCGGCGGGCGTAGCGGCTATCAACGCCCTTGGTCAGCACGCCATGGCCCCGGGCAGCGGCGAAAAAAATCTGCGTGAACTGTTAAGTACGCAAATCATGCACCGATGCGGCCAAAAAAGCCGTATCGTTTTTATCGGCCACTTAGAACCGGTGGTGGCAAAGCTGCGCCAAAACGGATATGATCCGCAGGTTTTTTGCCGCCAAAGGGTAGACACAAATGCCCGTATTTACAATGATATTTATGAATATGAAGCTATCAGTAAAGCTGATATGGTGATCATAACAGGCGCGTCGCTGATTGGCTCGACCATTGATGCGATGCTTGCTTTTACCCGGCCGCGGCAGACGGTGATACTGGCGGGATTTTCGGCAGGGGCCTATCCGGGGTGGTATAAAAATACCGGCGTTGATTATGTCGCAAGTATCGATCTTGGTACTTGTACCAAAGCCGGTGCGAAGGCTTTGGATATGGCAAAGGTTTTTGCATACCCGGCGTATTTTGAAAAAATAGGATAAGTTGGTTATAATGACAAAAACTGAATACCTATTCACACAGGAGTAACCATGTGCAAAGACTGCGGCTGTTCAATCACGGAACACGATCACGACCACACCCACGATGAGCGTTTAGAAAACGTCCATGCCAACCCTCAACTTAATGATAAAAAAACCGTTGATGTTATTTCCAAGATACTGGATAAAAACGACCACGAAGCCGAGCATAACCGGCAGCATTTTAACAAAAGCGGCGTGCTCTCAATCAATCTTATGAGCAGCCCGGGCAGCGGCAAGACGACGATGCTTGAAAAGCTCAAAGCCGTAACCGATCTGAAATACGGCGTAATTGAGGGCGATCTGGAAACGGACAAAGACGCCGACAGGCTCAAAGCAGCAGGCGTGCCCGCGTATCAGATACAAACGGGTTCTGCGTGCCACCTGGACGCGTTTATGGTACACAAAGCGCTGCACCACGTGGATTTAAAACCCCTTGATCTGTGTTTTGTCGAAAATGTGGGCAATCTGGTTTGTCCGGCCAGCTATGACGTGGGTACGCATTTAAACATCGTCATGGTCAGCGTGCCTGAGGGCAACGATAAGATCGCGAAATACCCGGTCATGTTTCGTAACGCCGATTTGGTACTGATTACCAAAACAGACCTGCTGCCGCATTTTGATTATGATATGCAGGAACAAAAAAACCAGGCCAGAAAACTCAAGCCAAACGTGGATATATTAGAACTGAACAACAATGACGAAGCCTCTTTAAAAAAAGTGGCCAAATGGATCGAATATAAAATGGAGTACCGCTGATGTGTCTTTCAATCCCTTCTAAAGTAACCAAGATCGATGAAAAAGCCAACATCGCTACCGTCGATACCTTCGGCGTCAGCCGAGAAGCCAGCCTGGATCTGGTCAGTCATGAAAATATCGGTATCGGGGATTTTGTCCTGATCCATATCGGTTTTGTGATGAACAAAATCGATCACGAAGACGCGATGGCTTCGATTGAGACATACAAAGAGATCCTTCGGGTTATGGATGAAGAGGAAAAACAAAAAACGATTCTGGATTCGGACAATTGCCAAAATGGAGCTTAAAGACCTTTATGAGGGTTTTCGTGATCCAAAAGCGATCAAAGCCGTAGCTTCAAAAATCCAAAAACAGGCCGCAAATCTGCAAAACAGTGTACAGATTATGGAAGTCTGCGGCGGCCACACCCACGCTATCATGCAATACGGCCTCAAGCAGCTGCTGCCGGACAACGTCAGCTTCATCCACGGCCCGGGCTGTCCGGTGTGCGTGATGCCAAAGCTAAAAATCGATGAAGCCATCGCCCTGGCACAGATGCAAGATACGATCGTGGTAACGCTTGGCGATATGATCAAGGTACCCGGCAGCAAAGCCTCCCTGGCTGATGCCAGAGGGCAGGGGGCGGATGTGCGTTTTGTGTACTCCCCGCTGCAGACGCTTAAGATCGCGCAGGACAACCCCGATAAAAAGGTTATCTTCATCGCTATCGGGTTTGAAACCACGACCCCAATGACTGCTGCATTATTAAAGCAGGTTATAAACTGGGGGCAGGATAATGTCTATTTTCACATCAACCACGTTTTGGTTCCCCCGGCGATGCGCGCGCTTTTAAACGACAAAAACAATATTACCGGTTTTATCGGTCCTTCCCATGTCAGCGTGATTGAGGGCAGTAAAATATATGAAGAGTTTGCCCGCGATTACGACAAACCGGTGGTGGTAGCAGGCTTTGAACCCCTTGATATTATGCAGTCAATCCTGATGCTTTTACAACAGATCAATGAAGGAAGCGCAGAGGTACAAAACCAGTACACCAGATGCGTTTCGCGCGAGGGTAATACCGGCGCTCAGGCGCTAAATCAGCGTTTTTTTCAACCTGATGACTTTGTATTCAGAGGACTTGGATTGGTTAAAGACGGAGGACTAAGGCTTAAAGATGCATTTAGTGATATGGACGCGGCCAAAGTCTTTGCAAACTACTTGCCAAAAGAGGCGGCAAAAGAAAACAAGTACTGTATTTGCGGTGAAATCTTAAAAGGCAAAGCTCTGCCCACCCAGTGCAAACTTTTTGGCAAAGGCTGCGATCCGGCCGATCCCCAGGGCAGCTGCATGGTCAGCAGCGAAGGAGCGTGCGCGGCGTATTTTAAATACGGAGAAAAAGCATGAGAGACAATATAAGTCTAAGCTGCGGCAACGGCGGCAGGGAAAACAATGCGCTGATCAGGGACGTTTTTTATGAAGCCTTTGGCAATGAGATTTTAGCAAAAAGCGAAGACGCAGCGCCCATCAGTGCCGATACGGTCGTGTCTACCGACAGCTTTACCGTTGATCCGCTCTTTTTCCCCGGCGGAGATATCGGCAAGCTCAGTATCTGCGGCAGCTGCAACGATGTAGCGATGATGGGAGCGTGGCCGGAATTTATTACGACCGCTTTTATTATCGAAGAGGGGTTTTTGCTCAGGGATTTGCAAACAATCACCGCTTCCATGCAGCAGCAGCTGCGAATAAACGGTACTAAGGTGATCAGCGGCGATACCAAGGTGGTACCAAAAGGCAGCGTGGATAAGCTTTTTATCAACACCACAGCTATCGGACGGCGCCGTATCGGCGGCATTTCGGCGCACAATATCAACGCAGGCGATGCGATTATTATCAGCCGCGATATCGGGGCCCACGGGGCGGCCATCTTTGCAGCCCGCGAAGAGATCGATTTGCAAAGCTCGCTGCAAAGTGACTGTGCGTCGCTGTATCCGGCGGTGGAAGCGCTGCTTGAGGCAGGCATCAAACCAAAAGCGATGCGCGATGCTACCAGAGGCGGTGTAGCGGCGGTGCTGAATGAATGGGCGCTTGCCAGCGGCGTGCGTATTGATCTCAATGAAGCGGACGTGCCCGTCAGCGACGCAGTCGGAGGTATCTGTGAAATTCTTGGTTTTGACGCGTTGAATCTGGCCAATGAAGGCACCTTCGTTTTAGCGGTGGAACAAAAGCAGGCAGAGACGGTGCTGCAAATCCTGCGGCAAAGTCCCCAAAGTACAAATGCCGCGCTTGCGGGATATGCCCAAAACGGCAGCGGCGTTGTGCTGCACTCAGCCTTTGGCACGCAAAAACCTTTAGATATGCCAAGCGGCGAAATCCTGCCAAGGATTTGTTAAATGCATGAATACTCCATCGTCCAATCGCTATTAAATTCCTGCGAAGACCACGCCGCGCAAAACGGTGCTTCTAAAGTAACGCGCATAGAGGTCAAGATAGGTCAGCTAAGCGGCGTAGAACCCCATCTGCTTGAGATCGCTTTTGAAACCTTTAAAGAAGCCACCATCTGTGAAAATGCAGTGTTTGATATGCAGATTCAACCCCTGGTTATTGCCTGCAACGAATGCCAAGAAGAGTTTAGGCCCAAGCGGTTTGAGTTTAAGTGCAAAGCCTGCGGCAGTTTTGACGTGAAGGCTATTGATGGTGAAGAGATGTATCTGATGCGCTTGGAACTGGAGTGATCAGATACCCTGCAACTCTTTAGCGATATAAGCGAAGCTTTCTTGCTGCCATTGCAGCGGCAGCGAGGAGGATATGCCTACTTTTTTACAGACTGCTTTTATTTTTTTGATATCTGAACTTTCCAAACTTTTGGCTATCAGCAGGCCGGCTCCCAGGTACCCTTTATGTGCCAGCAGCGCATCCACGACTTTTTGGTTGATGTTAAGCGGCTTGATGATCTCTTCCAGCGGCGCGTCAAGAATCGCGTCCACCAGCGACAATGCCGCGACGATAGAAACCTTTTTGGTAAAGGCTTGTTTATTCACACTTTGTAAAAAGCGGTGCATGATGTAGTTTCGAAACTCCACGTGTTCATACAGTGCTTTAGTCAGCGGATCATCGCTTAACTGGGTGTACAGATACATCCGAAGCCAGCTGTGCAAGCCGTTATACCCCACGATAGAGATTGCTTGAGTGATAGAAGATATCTCGTTTTTAAAACTGAATTTAGCCGAATTGATGTAGCGAAGCAGGTTGATCGTCAGCTTGCTGTCACGCTGAAACGCTTCGATGATGCGTGTGATCTCTTCATCGTTGGAAAGCATCGCGCTGATATGCATGACCGTTGTTTTGCTGGGGTCGATATTGGCCGAGCTGATAGTGGAGGGGCGTTCAAAAAAGTAGCCCTGAAACAGGTCAAAACCAAGCTTTTTATACTTTTTGAAATCTTCTTTGCTCTCTACCTTTTCCGCCAGCAGTTTCTGATCACCTTGACGCTCTATATTTTCCAGGTCGCTTTGGCTGATATAGGGCAGATCAACCTTTAAAACGCTAATAAGGTCAAACACGTCTTTAAACTGCGCCCGCATATTCTCGCTGCCGTCAAAATCATCCAGGGCAAAGCGGTATCCCTTTGCCTGCAAATCTTTGATGCGTGCTAAAAACGCTTCGTCGATTTGGCAATCTTCTAAGATTTCGAGCATAAACTCCTCAGCCGGAATCAGTTCGATGATATCGCTAAAAAGCAGCTTTCTGTCGATATTGAGAAAGCCGTATTTGCCGTTGAGCAGGGAGGCGGTACCGATGGTGTTAAGCGCGTTGATAAGCACGCGTACCGTTGCCACCAGATCATCGGTGACGTTGGCGTGCGGGGTGGACTTGGTGCGAAAGAGCAGTTCATAGCCGTATATTTCGCCTCTTTTATTGAAAATAGGCTGTCTGCCGATGTAGATGGAGTTTTCCATACACTACCCTTACGCTGAAAATTTTTTTAGTAATCTATTGTATCTAACCAAGCTTGTATTTTTTTTATCTGAATGCCGGTTTGCTCAATTGATGTCGCGCCGTAACTGTTTCTGGCGTTCATGGAGGCTTCAAGCTGCAGCTTGTCTACCAACGTTGCATCGAAACGTTCATCGATCGTTTGCAAATCGTTTAAAGAGAGTTTACTGATATCAACACCTTTTTCATCAGCCAGGTTGACCGCTTCACCGGTGATGTTATAGGCTTGGCGAAAGGGCATACCAAGGGTGCTGACCATATAATCAGCCAGGTCCGTAGCGCTTAGATGCCCGATCAGAGAGGCTTTTTTCATATTTTTGGAATTAACCTGCATCTGTTCGATCATCTCTTCAAGAACCTTTAACGACAGTTCCATCGTTTCCACGCTGTCAAAGACGCCTTCTTTATCCTCTTGCATATCTTTGTTGTACGCAAGCGTCAAACCTTTCAGCACCGTAAGCAGGGAGATCAGGTTGCCGTTGACCCGGCCCGTTTTGCCCCGCAGCAGTTCAGGGATATCGGGATTTTTCTTTTGGGGCATGATCGAACTGCCCGTGGCGTGGCTGTCGCTGAGTTTGACGTAACCAAACTCGCTGCTTGACCAGATGATGAGCTCTTCAGAAAGGCGCGAAATATGCATCATGGACGTAGAAATATTAAACAGCATTTCAAGCGCGAAATCTCTGTCGCTGACGGTGTCTAAGCAGTTGTCTGTGGGCCCCTCAAAGCCAAGTTCTTTGGCACTGAATTCTCTGTCTATGTCGTGCGGCGTCCCCGCAAGAGCCGCGCAGCCAAGGGGGCAGAGGTTGTTTCGCTCATAACTTTGGGCAAAGCGCTCATGATCTCTTTTGAACATATTGGCATAAGCCAGCATATGGTAGGCAAAACTGATGGGCTGGGCGTGCTGCAGGTGCGTCATCCCCGGCATCAGGGTGTCTTGATGCTGCTTTGCTTTTTCATTGAGCGTTTGGACCAGTCTTGCCAGCAGATCCTGGATGACAAGAGAGTGTTTTTGCACGTAGAGGCGAAAATCAAGCGCCACCTGGTCGTTTCTGCTGCGCGCCGTATGCAGCCTGCCGCCGGCTTCACCGATAATGGCGGTTAAGCGCTTTTCAACGGCCATATGGATATCTTCATCGGCGATGTCAAAATCAAACGCATCGTTTTCAATCTCTTGCAGCACCTGCTTCAAACCGTCTGCGATCTTTTCATAATCATCTGTGCTTAAGATGCCCTGACGGTGCAGCATCTTAGCGTGGGCAAAGGAGCCTTTGATGTCTTCCTGGTAAAGTTTTTTATCAAATGGCAGCGAAGCGTTGAGCTGCTTGAGAAGCTCGGAGCTGTCAACACTGAATCGTTTGGATCTTGCTTTGGACACGGATATCCTTTTTTAACCGTATTTTACCCAAAAGCGCTTTAGACGTAAAACAAAAGCAGGGCGGCACCCAGGATAATACGGTACAGTCCAAAGGCTACAAAGGTAAAGCGCTGTAAAAAGGCGATAAAAAGTTTCATTGTCGCATACGCCACGATAAAAGCGGTGACAAACCCCGCAATCAGTACCCATAGATTAGACCCGCCAAACTCACCGTAGTGGTTAAGCAGGTCATAACCGGTGACTGCTACCATCACCGGCAGGGCAAGCAGAAAGGAAAACTCCGCGCTTGCTTTTCTGTCCAGTCCCACCAGCATCGCTCCGATCATAGTGGCACCCGCGCGGCTGGTACCGGGAATGAGTGAAACCACCTGGGCAAGCCCCACCAGCAGGGCCTGCTTGTAACTGATCTGTTCCATATCGGTAATAAAATGCTCTTTTTTCTTGTAAAAGCGCTCCACGATCAAAAAGATTATACCGCCTAAGATAAAAGCGGTGGCTACGATGGGAACGCTAAAAAGCGATTTGATTGTATCGGCAAAAAGATAGCCCACGGCGCCTACGGGGATAAAAGCAAGCGTGATCTTTTGCCAAA
>CAYUAC010000065.1:0-6584 GCA_964442515.1 uncultured Campylobacterales bacterium
GCAGATAAAAAATATTCCCGATTCTTTCGTAGCAGCAGACGATATAGAGGTGGGATTTGGCCACAAAATTCCGCTGTGGCTGTTTGGTTTTTTGTATTAACTCTTTTTAGCGGCCCGATAGTTACAATCCCGGAAATTCGATCTTTTCTTCTATTAAGTTGTTGTCACTGTTTTGCTGCAGTAAAATCTGCAAAAATATATCGGTAATGCGGTACTGCCCGCGGTTGATTTTTTTGATATATCCCATATCTTCTAAGGATCTGTATGTTTTGTACAGGGTCGGGCTGTCGCAGCTTTCGTCTTTCTGCCCGTTGGCCAGGTGCCATATTACGCTGTAATGGTGTTTTTTTGTTTGATTTTTTCAATGATCTCTTCAAGATATGACTTTGTTTCAAAAACCGCGGTCGTCAGTGCCTCTATGCAGTCGTTTCTACTTATGGTGTTTGTATCTTCTTCTAATGTTTTGTAATACAGGCTTTGCAGTGTTTTCATCGTATAGTACGGATGGCCCTGTAAATAATCGATAATATTAAACAAAAACGGATCATATGTAATCTGCTGTTTTGCAAAAAAATCTTGACAAAAGCTTTTCAGCTCATCAGTATCCAACCCCTCAAGTTCTATGATTCGTGCAAAATGAAAAAACGGTGATGCCTTGCTTGAAAAGATTTGATTCATGATGCTTTCTGTCAATAAAATCTTTACCGTATACCGGCATACCGGATTTAAACATACTGCATTACCCTTACTGTTGATTGGGCCAATTAAATATCTTTTTTTTGGATATGTCAATATATGGCTATATTTTTATATCTTTTTTATAGATATAAAAATATAGATATGAGATTACTATTTACGCCAAATAAAGCCAAAATCAAAAGATATATCGCATTTACTCAGACAAAACGTAAAAGATTCGTCGCTGTAATCTCCCTGCTTTATATACCTGCCCTCATGGAGTTTGTAAAGCTTGACTTTTTTGATACCGGGATAAACAATAGCGTAGTAGGAAACGCCTTCTTGTTCATACAGGGCGTATTTGAGTTTTTCATCCCGCCTGGCTGTGGACTTTGAAACCACTTCAAAGACAAGTTCGGGCGCTTTGTCCAGCCGCTCTCCCGGTTCGTAGCAGATCACCATGCTATCAGGCCGCACCACGGTATCTTCGCTAAACTCCAGATCGGTTTTGCTCACGGCATAACACTGCGGACAATCATCAAGGCTTTCGTCAAGCTGTCTGTAAATCTTGCCGTTTACAAACTGATGCCCAAACATCGGCGAAGGGCTCATTGCGTAAGGCTTACCCTCTACCAGTTCCCAGTCGCCTTCCCAGCGGTCATAATCATGCTTTGTGTAGTGTTCTTCATACGCCAGCACACCCATCTGTGCCTCCTGTATTTATGAGTTTTTATCTCTATTGTATCCAAAAAACTCCGTATACCAGTCTACAAAATTGTCAATACCCTGCTGTATAGAAGTATCCGGTTTATAGCCAAGATCATTGATCAGATCACTCACGTCAGCGTAAGTAGCCGGAACGTCACCTGGCTGCAGAGGCAGCATATTTTTTTCTATTCTTTTGCCAAGCTTTTTTTCTATAGCCTGGATAAAATCCATCAGCTTGACCGGGCTGTTGTTGCCGATATTATAGACTTTATAAGGTGGTATTTCCCTTCGCGGGTTGTCGATAACGCGCACCACACCCTCTACGATATCGTCAATATAGGTAAAATCCCTGCTCATCTCACCGTAGTTGTACACATCTATCGATCTGCCCTCAAGAGCGGCCTTGACAAACAAAAACAGCGCCATATCGGGCCGTCCCCACGGACCGTACACGGTAAAAAAGCGCAGCCCGGTGGTAGAAATACCGTACAAATGACTGTAGGTATGGGCCATGAGTTCGTTTGATTTTTTACTCGCGGCATACAGGCTTATAGGATGGTCCACGCTATCGCCCGTGCTAAAGGGCAGCTTTTCATTGGAACCATAGACCGAGGAGCTGCTGGCATAGGAAAGATTTGTCACCCCGTAATGGCGGCAGCACTCCAAAATATTCATAAAGCCCACGATATTGCTGGTGATATACGCATCCGGGTTGCTCAGCGAGTAGCGCACGCCCGCCTGGGCGGCGAGATTACACACCGCATCAAAACCGTGCTTTTTAAAAAGCGCTTCCATACCGGCTTTGTCTTGTAAATCCAGCTTTATAAAGCTGTAGTTGTCATATCTGCTGCTTTGTATCTCGCGGTTGTACTCTATATCGTGTCCGGCCTCCAGCGTATCGATGATGCCGCTTTCTTTGAGTCTGCCGTATTTGACGTTGACATCGTAATAATCATTGATATTATCCAGTCCCACGACCTCATCGCCGCGCTTTAGCAGCCGATTTGTCAAATGAAAACCGATAAACCCCGCCGTTCCGGTCACTAATATCTTCACATATTCTCCTTTTTTACTCTGTATACTTTGCCAAGGGGGTGTTTGATCACGGGTTCAAAGTAGTTTGTGTTGACGTTTTCAAGCACAAACAGCTGGATATAGGCTGAATCATACAACTGTTTATCCATTACCAAAAACGTGTTGTAACTTTTCATATAGATGACGTACAAAGGCGCGTTTTCATCGATGGTTTGCACCCTTGTATGCAGGTTTTGTTTATCATCGTAAGCGGTGACGACAAAGCGGTTGACTCCCACTTTCTTCTCCCCAATAACAATCTTGCCTTTATCCTGCAGCAGTTTCACTCCCCCGCCCAGATTAAGCGCACTGCCTTCTTCTTTGAAGCGTTTGCTTTGATAAAAAAACGGCCGCTTATACTTTTGGCCGCTCATAAGATCAAGATTGCTAAAAAGCGTCACCGTAGGCAGGATACTCAGCATCCTGTGGGGCAGATAAAAATACACGTCCCGCTGCATCTTGGGCAGCTTGGTATCATTTTGCAGCGAAAGCAGAAACTTGTTGGTATCATCAAAACCGTAATCGGTTGTCATCTGTTCTATCGTGGTATTTGGCTCGCTGCTTTTAACTCCCGGATTTTGCAACTTAAACTGCAGCTTCTGCTCAGTGTAGTACACATCCAAAAGCCCCACTTTCGCCGCTTGGGGCTGCGGGTTTGTAAGCGCGTAGCTGACGGGAAAATTAACCTTGCCGCTGTGCTTGCCGCCATCAACGAGGGTTTTGACATCACTGTAATAGCGTATCGGATAACCGTAATCCCACCACGCAAGCACATAATCCTGCCTGTCTGCCTTTTGTCCCAGCTGTTCTAACACCTGCACTTCTGAACTGTTAAACACCGTAGGCACCAGATACTGCTGCGCGTGCTTGATGTTGGGATAGAGTGCGCCAAGGGTGAGCGCAAAGATTAAGCCGTATTTTACGGGCGCTTTATCGGTATAATCTGAGAGTTTTACGATCAGATACGCCGCCCCCAGAGCCGCAACAGGCACGGCATAGATAGTGAAGCGAAGCCCCCCGCCGTCGATGACACCCGGCAAACCGTAGGCTAAAAACCCAAGCCCGAGCATGGGCAGAGCAAGCAGCATTGCTTTATGTTTGTAAACAAACCACGCATACCCGCCCAGCGAAAGCAAAAGCGTAACCGTATGGCCGCTGATGCGGTTGGCAAAGGTTTCAAAAGGGATTGCCCCGGCTTCACGAACTGTCTGCATCACCGTAAAAAAACTCAGTTTCAAGCCTTCCTGCCCGGCCGATACCTCATCTCTGAATACATAATGTTTCAGTTTGCCCCAGATCGGATCTACCCCGCCGGTAGCCAGAAACACTACAGCCGCTGCCCCGAGCACATAAGAAAAATACCGGTCATAGCGCGCCTGCCTAGCTGCGTAGTACAAGCCCCCTACAAGCAGCAGACGGATGCTCTCATGCAGATAAACCATGGCTACCAGAACCGTACTTAAAAGCTTGAGTTCATACGTGAAGTCTTTCTTCTTATACACCAGATAGAGAGTATAAACCCCTATCAAGATAAAAAACGCAAACTCCAGCGCGTAGCTTTGGGGATACCACCACCGATACGCAATAATCTCAATCCCGGTTATCAGCAGATATTTTTCCTCCCTGGTGCGAATCGCGTAGATCAGCGACCACAGCAAAAAGGTGGGAAAAACGATATTGAGCATATCGGTATCATAATATCCCACCATCGTACGGTTGTAATAACTCCACGCAATCGACCCGATCAATGCGGCGACAAACCCAAGGTCCAGCCTGCCAAAACTCTTGCCGATCAGCACCAGCGGGATCACCACCAGCGAACTGAGAAAAGCAGGCATATAAAGAATCACGCTTTCAAAAGAAAAAGGCAGCACCTTGGCAAATACCGCCGTCAGCTGCGAAGCGGCTTTATCAACGGGAGAAAGATCCCCCTCCTGGTGGCCGCCTGCCAGCAGGTCTCTGGCCCCTTCGGCCCAGTAGTAACCGTCGTTGGTATTGATCATTAGCTGCCCGTTGTGTTCAAACTGCTCGGCTCCGCCAAAATGCCCTACCCAGATCATACGCACCCCGAGACTGAAGATAAAGGCTATGGCTATAAGCAGGATCGTGGTCTGGGTTTGACTGAGGCGAAATTGGGGTTGCATTGGTATCCTTTTAACTGTCGCAGTTGAATATATCTCTGGTAAAAACCTTGTCTTTAACATCTTCTATATCCGGGCTGATCCGGTTGGCCACGATGATGTCGCTTTTGTTTTTAAAGCGCTGCAGATCACGCATGACTTGGGAATTATAAAACGTCTCTTCTTGCACCACCGGTTCATACACCACCACTTCAATACCCTTGGCTTTGATACGCTTCATCACGCCCTGGATGGCTGAGCTTCTGAAGTTGTCACTGCCCTCTTTCATCACCAGACGGTAGATTCCCACGATCTTTGGCTTTTTGGCGATGATGTGATCGGCAATAAAGTCTTTTCGCGTAGCGTTGGCTTCTACGATGGCTTTAATCATATTGCTTGGGACCTCTTCGTAGTTGGCAAGCAGCTGTTTGGTATCTTTTGGCAGGCAGTAACCCCCGTAGCCAAAGCTTGGATTGTTGTAATGCCCGCCGATACGCGGATCGAGGCTCACACCTTCTATGATCTGTCTGGTGCTGAGACCGTGTGAGATCGCATAACTGTCCAGTTCGTTAAAAAACGCCACGCGCATAGCCAGATAGGTATTGGCAAAAAGCTTGATCGCCTCGGCTTCGGTGGAGTCGGTAAAAAGCACGTCAATATTTTCTTTTTTTGCCCCCTGTACCAGCAGGTCGGCAAAGGCTTGCGCGCGCCTGCTTCGCTCTCCTACTACGATCCGGCTTGGATACAGATTATCATGCAGTGCACTGCCCTCACGCAGGAATTCGGGGCTGAAGATGATGTTATCTGTTTCAAACTGCTCGTTTAACTCTTTGGTGTAGCCTACGGGGATCGTGGATTTGATCACCATCACAGCGTTTGGATTGATGCTTAACACATCACCGATAACAGCTTCGATGGATTTGGTATTGAAATAATTGGTCTTTGGATCATAATCAGTCGGCGTTGCGATAATGACAAAATCCGCGCCTTCATACGCCTGTTTTTTATCCAGCGTAGCGGTAAAATCAAGCGGTTTGTTTGCTAAAAATTCCTCGATCTCGCTGTCCTCGATCGGCGATTTTTTGGCATTGAGCATTTCAACTTTCTCAGGCACGATATCAAGCGCGACCACTTCATTGTTTTGAGCCAGAAGCACTCCGTTTGAAAGTCCGACATATCCCGTTCCCGCTATCGCTATTTTCATACACCTACCTTATTTTTTCTTTATATTTTATTATTATTTTTCTTTAAAGCAGTTGAAGCAGCCCCATATACAGCGCCGTGGGCAGGGCGATGCCAAGCAGCGCGTTTTGCGTTTTAATATACACGCCCGCCGCAACGGCGATACTAAGCAGTTCTTTGTACCCATACGTCTGAGCCCACTGCACGTCGCTAAGGGAGTAAAAGACCAAGATCACCATGATCGCCGCCGGGATGTTTTTTTCAAGCTGCAGCAGCATTTTGCCCGGCTTTTTCCTGGCAAAAAACAGATAAGGCAGCACGCGCGTCGCATATGTCGCCACAGCCGCAGCGATCAGGATCAAAAAAAGCTGTATATCACTCATCTTTTTGCCCCCGAAGTTTCACATCAATTAGCATCACCGCAACCGCGCAGCTAAGGGCCAGCACCAGCATCTGCTTTTGCGGAAAAAACACCAGCGCGACCACGCCGATGATAAGGCCCAGCAAGAAAGGGTCTTTGTTTTTTTGGTGCAGGTACAGATTGAGACTAAGCACCACAAAAAGCGCGGTCAGCGAAAACTCGATCCCGCTGTAATCGATGGTGATAAACCCCGCCCCGTACAATCCGATCGCGCTTCCAGCCACCCAGTAAGCCTGATTGAGCAGCGTTATTTTGAAAAAGCGGTCTTCATCGCTGTAATCTCTGGTTTTTAACAGCGCGTACGTCTCATCGGTGAGGCCAAAAATGATGTAATGCTTTTTAATACCGAATTTTTTAAGCGCAGGCAGTATTTTTTCTTTTACATTCTTTTTTGTGTTTTC
>CAYUAC010000065.1:6594-11010 GCA_964442515.1 uncultured Campylobacterales bacterium
AAAACGAACTGATCGCTATCTCATACACTCCGGCTTTGGCACTCAGCAGGGCTACCAGCAGAAACTGCCCGGCCCCGGCAAAGATAAGCAGTGAAGCCAGCAGGCCGTAAATCAGGGGCAGATCCAGCTGGGCATACAGCACTCCGTATGTCATGCCAAGGGGGATATAGCCAAGCATCACCCCAAAGGTTTCGACAAAAATATTCTGCCTAGCTTTCACGCTATTAGCCATCTTTGCCCTTTATCCTCTCCAGCCAGTCTCTCAGCGTCTTTTCAAAGCCCACGGGAATAAAGTCAAAGAATCGGCGCGGCTTTTTCATATAGCTTTGTTGCACCCAGCCGCCGTAATCGTGGGGGTAAAGATACCCGGTTTTAAAATGTTTGATATTTTGCGGTATCTGGTCGATATCGCCGCTTTTTACCGTGGCCAGGGCTTCATTGATCGCTTTGTAGCTGCTGTTTGATTTGGGGCAGCTGCACAAAAACACCACACACTGGCTAAGCAGTATGCGCGCTTCGGGATAGCCGATAGTCGCTACCGCCTGCATCGTGGACACAGCCAGATTCAGCGCGTTTGGATTGGCGTTGCCGATATCCTCGCTGGCTAAAATCACCAGCCGCCTGGCGATATATTCGGGCGGTTCGCCCCCTTCTATGAGGATTGCCAGATAATACAGGCTCGCGTCGATATCGCTGCCTCTGATACTTTTAATAAGTGCGCTGATGGTGTCATAATGCGCATCGGCACTGCTGCTGCCGATGATGGCCGCGTTTGGCCGCAGATTTTTCAGCAACTCCAGATCGATCACTTGAGCGGTATCCATAGCAGCCTGCAGCGTATTGAGCATCGTGCGGATATCACCGTTGCTGGAATCAATCAAAAAGTTTTTGACCCTGTCTCCCAGCTGCAGTTTTTCATTTTCTTGTACTTTGTTTAGCAGCCTGAGCATATCCGCATGTTCTATAGCCTGCAGCTGCACCAGCTGCGAACGCGACCTGATAGCGGGAGTAAGACTGAAATAGGGATTTTCCGTGGAAGCGCCAAGAACCAGCCCGGCGTAGTTTTCCATAAACGGAAGCAACACTTCCTGCTGCGTCTTGGAAAGGCGGTGGATTTCGTCGATAAATACCACGGGCTTTTGCAGCGCGTTTTTATAGCGCGCAAAGATTTCGCGAAGTTCTTTGACCGTGATGGTGGTCGCGTTTTTTTCATAAAAGGGGCGCTCAAGCTCGCCCGCGATTACCCTGGCAAGGGTGGTTTTGCCCACCCCGGCAGGCCCGAAGAAAAACGTATGCTGCAGCTTTTGGTTTTTTAACAATGCATAAAAAGGGCTGCCGGCACGGGTGATATGATCCTGCCCGACGATATCATCCAGCCTCTTTGGTCTGTATTTGAGTGCCAGCATTACTTCTGGTGCATAAAATCGTGCAGTTTTTTATAATCTTGTTTGCTTAAAAAGCGCGTTTTCCCCGTGGGCAGCGAATCCAGACTGATCCAGCCGTAACTGAGGCGCTTGAGATCCAGCACTTCCAAACCAAACGCCCCGAAAAAGCGGCGGATTTCTCTGTTTTTGCCCTCAGTAAGTGCCACTTTCAGCGTCGAAAAGTTCTTGCCGTTTTTTTGGATTTCAAACCACGCAAAGGGGCTGAAATTCATCCCCTTTTGTTTTGTCTTTTCATGCGCGCCCACGCTGGCGTCTTCTAGTTCCATGCCCTCCTGCATCGCTTTTACGATCCTCTCATCGATGGAACCGTCGACTTTGATCTTGTAAACGCGTTCAAGATTGCTTTTTGAAAGCTTATTGACCACATCCACGCTGTCAGTGAGCATCAAAAGACCCTCGCTGGCAAAATCCAGCCGCCCGACATAATCAAAGGTTCGAAGCTTGCCCGGGATCTTGTGATAAATCGTCGTACGCCCCTGCGGATCGTTTCTGGTGACAAGTTCGCCTTTTGGCTTATTATACACCGCCACGGTGAATTCGGTCTTTTTCTTTACCGGCTTGTTATCGATGCTTACTTCATCGTATCTGTCTACACCCGTACCGAAATTTCGGACCGCTTCGCCGTTGATCTTGACCCTGCCTGCCTCGATCATCTCATCGGCATCGCGTCTGGAGTGTTTGGTATTGTGGGAAATAAATTTATTGAGTCGCATTCGCGTCCTCTCTGCTGCTTTTTAGGTATGATTATAACAGACGCGCTACCTTTTAGGGGTCAGACCCCTTTTAATTGATTTTAATGTTTTAATTGTTAATTTGTATATTTTTTTTTGTTATTGTAAAATTAAACATGAGGAGATCAAATATGAAAACTTTGCACATAAACAGTTCAGACGCAGCAGCGAGTGAGATTTTGTCATTTATCCAACAACTGTCTTTAGAAGGAAAACAGGTCGAATTATTAGACGAGCATGTGTATAACTATGAAAAACAAAGCATTGATAAAGCGCTTGAACAGGAATGTGCCGGTGAAGTTTTTACAAGTGATGAAGTGTTAAATTACCTTGACAATGCAAATTAATTTTTCAAAAAATGCCAAAGATTTCCAGAGCAATCTTCAAAATTTTATTGCTAAAGATTCTCCATCCAATGCAAAAAAACATGTTAAACAGTTAATGTACAAAATTATTGATCTGCTCTAAAGTTACTTTATCCCCGCCTCAACCAGATCGTGCAGATGCAGCGCACCTGCGATCCTGCCCTCTTTGGTGATCACGGCCAGCTGGATTTTGTGCTTTTCAATAAATTCCAGCGCGTCGCTTGCAAGCATGTTTTCATCCTCGATGCATTTTGGATTCTTTGTGGCATACGCTAAAGCCGGTTTGCTTAGATCAAAATCATCCTGCACAAGCGCTCTTCGCAGATCCCCGTCGCTTAAAAGCGCGCTGAGTCTGCCCTCTTTTGCGATCAGCACGTTGCCAAGCTTGCCTTCGCTCATGGCCACGATCGCTTCTTTTAGCGGCGTATCTTCTGTGATAACGGGCAGGTTTTTGGTACGCATCAAATCTTTTATCTTGACAAAAAGCCGTTTGCCCAGGCTGCCGCCGGGGTGAAAGGAGGCAAAATCGCTGTGTTTAAACCCTCTTTTTTCCATCAAAGCCACCGCCAGCGCGTCGCCAAGGGCCATGGTCAGCGTGGTTGAACTTGTGGGCGCCGCGTCAAGCGGGCACGCTTCTTTGTCCACGGCGATGGATACAAAGATATCGCCGTATCTGCCAAGCGTGCTTTCTTTATCTTTTGCCATCGATATTAACGGAATGTCAAAGCGCTTGACATGGGGCAGTATCTTGATCAGTTCTTCGCTTTCGCCGCTGTAGCTTATAGCAAGGACCAGATCATCCCTGCCGATCATGCCAAGGTCGCCGTGCATCGCTTCTGTGGGATGCAGGAAAAAACTGCTGGTTCCGGTACTGGCAAACGTCGCGGCGATTTTGGCACCCACAAGGCCGGATTTACCCACACCCACGACGATGACTTTGCCTTTTGTTTGTAAAATCGCGTCAACTGCATTGTCAAACTCATTGTCAAGCTCCGCGTCAAGCAAAGCCTGCGCTTCTGTTTGCAGCGTTTTTTTCGCGCTTTCAATCATCGAGTTTTCCATAGATGTAGTAGTCTCCATCCTCTTTTTTGACACGGGCATCATCCTTTTTATACAGTTTCTTGACTTTTTTGACAAACTTGTCGCTTTTCTTTTGATCATATTTTTTGCAGTACTGCTTGAGGCTCAACCACTTTTTATCGCTGGCATGGACCAGGGCCTGTGGAGTGTGGGTATCACTGTAGATGCGTTTCATTTCTACAAACGCCTGCTTTAAAAGTTCGATCTCGTTTTTCATTACCGCGATCACGTCCTGGTTGCTTCGCTGCAGATCGGCGATGTTTTTTTGCAATACCTCAATGGTTTCATTTTTAGAATCAATTATCTGCTGCAGGGTTTGGGGATCGGTTTCGCTTTCCTCAGCCTCTTGTGTTACCACATACAGGCGGCCGTCTTTTTTTTGTGAAGGCAGGGCATCGTTTTTAATCTGGGCGTATATTGCCTGTCTTGAAAGGCCCGTTTGTCTGGCATAATCAGAAGGTTTGACCAACTTTGTCATGAAGCAGTTCCTTAACACAGGTATCAATCATCGCGTACACTTTTTCAAACCCCTCAAATCCGGCAAAAAAGTACGGATCGGGCACGCAGGCACCTTGGTAGCCAAAATCACCGAGTTTGTAAATTTTAGTACTGCTAATTGCTTGCAAATCGGCTACATTATTCTCATCAAGTCCCACTATTATATCAAAATCCGTAAAGTCAGCTTGACATATCTGTCTTGCGCGTTGACTGCTGATGTCAATACCGTTTTGTTTTGCGATGCGCTGCGAATGAACGCACGGCGGTTCGCCCACATGATAGGCCCCGGTGCCTCTT
>CAYUAC010000066.1:0-10998 GCA_964442515.1 uncultured Campylobacterales bacterium
TCTATTTTGGTTGATGGGATCGATATCAGCCAAATCGACCCTGCGGATTTGCGAAAAAGTATAGGCTACCAGGCACAGGATACGCATCTGTTTGAAGGGACTATCAAAAGCAATATCGTAGGAAGTTACGCTTATGTAGGTGATGAGTGGATGCTTGAGTGTGCAAAGATCAGTACGGTAAATGATTTTGTCAAGCTTCATCCCATGGGGTATGATATGCCAATAGGTGAAAGAGGAGCAGGGCTTAGCGGGGGACAAAGGCAAAGTGTGGGCTTGGCACGTGCACTGATGAGTGATGCCAATGTTATGTTGTATGATGAACCCACTAATGCGATGGATCAAACCACTGAAAGCAACGTATTGAAAAATTTAAAAAAGCATTTACAGGAAAAAACACTGCTTTTAGTAACACAAAAGATGAATATGCTTGAACTTTGTGACAAAGCTATAGTTTTTCATGAGGGCAAAAAGATACTTGATGGCAGTAAAAGTGAAGTATTGGCAAAATTAGGCGGTAGCAATGGGTAGGTTTGAACAAATGATCTCTAAAATAAAAGAGTATTACAAGCTGGTCACATCCTCTGCTTTTTTTGATAAGAACCCTATAAAAAAACAAAAAAATCTTAACAGTAGAGATTACGAGTTTATGGGGAGTCTCAGCAGTGCGATCATGCAGATACAGCCGCAAAAACTGCACTATCTTATCATAGCATTTACGGTAGTGATCGCAAGTTTTTTACTGTGGGCGGGTTTAACAAAGATCGATGAAATCGCCAGAGGGCAGGGAAGCGTGATACCAAGCGGGCAAAATCAAATCGTACAAAACCTTGAAGGCGGGATTGTTTCACACATTTACGTACAAGAGGGAGCATTAGTTCAAAAAGGCGATACGCTGCTTAAAATAAAAAATGCAAAATCATTTTCACTGAAAAGTGCCAGTGCGGTAAAGGAAAAAGCGATTTTGGCAAAGATTGAGAGATTGCAAGCCCAGCTTGATCAGCAAAATGAGTTTATTGTTGCAACTCATGATATCGATATGCAGCTTTTTTTAAACAATGAAAAAATGCTGTATGATACAAACATTCAAAATCTCAATACAAAGATA
Source organism: uncultured Campylobacterales bacterium (assembly GCA_964442515.1). GTDB lineage: Bacteria > Campylobacterota > Campylobacteria > Campylobacterales > Sulfurovaceae > TCS-49. The sequence goes on from CAYUAC010000066.1 coordinate 1,106, forward strand.
AACTCCATCTCAGATAAGCTTTCGCAAAAAAACAGTGAACTAGCTGATGCCAAGCAAAGAGTAAAACACCTCACAAATGCACTATCGATGATAAATGAAGAGGTAGAGATGGTAGCACCCATGGTAAAAAGAGGTGTTAAATCCAAGGTTGAGTTTTTGCAGCTGCAACGTGAAGCAAACAGTGCGCAACAGGAGTTAAACAGTGCTGAGTTTTCCATTGAGCGTTTAAGCAGCGAGATAGAGGAGTTGCAAAAAAATAAGCAGCAAGTCTACCAAGAGTTTGAGGCAAAAACACAAGAGGAGTTAAATGAAGCCTATTCACAGCTTAAGCAGGTGCAGGCAAATTTAACGGGATTAAGCGATCAAGTCCAACGAACCACCGTTAAAGCCCCGCAAAACGGAGTGGTAAAGAAGCTTTTTGTAAATACCATCGGCGGAGCGGTCAAACCTGCACAGGATTTGGTAGAGATCGTTCCAACAGATGAAAAACTTTTAGTAGAGGTTAAGATCAAACCCTCCGATATCGCTTTTATCTACAAAGGGCAAGATGCGACCGTAAAGTTTTCAGCGTATGATTTTGCAATTTACGGCGGACTCAAAGCAAAAGTTGTCAATATCAGCCCCGATACGATTACGGAGGAAAAAGAAACCTACTATCTTGTTACCGTTGAAACAGAAAAAAATTATATTTTAAGAAATGACAAGCATCTAAAGATCATCCCCGGGATGATGGCAGATGTTGATATTTTAACGGGAAAAAAATCGATCTTGGATTATATACTCAAACCGATCTTAAAAACGACGCAGTATACCTTTACGGAGCGATGAAGTGAAACCGATTCTTTATAGTTACGATATAAACCATATCTTGCACTGGGAAAATATTTTAAAAGATACGGGATATAAAAGTATTGATGATTTAGATGCGATCAATGATGTCAAAGATGAATTGATCATTGTTGCTTATGAAGAAAAAACATTTTCAACCATGCACAAACTGATGGAAAATAATAAAACCCTGGTGTTAGATACTACTCCTTCACTGCTCAAAGCTAAACAGGTTTTTGCTAACGGTGCTAGAGGGTACGGCAATACCTTGATGTCAAAAGTGTATATGCAATCAGCCCTTGAAAGCATACAAAGTGAAAATATTTGGTTTATTCCAACGCTTACAAAAGAACTTATCCAATCACTCAATACAAATGAGAGTACGACAAATACGCAAAAAGTGCTGCAAAACTTAACCGCTAAGGAAAAAGAGATAGCACTGCTTTTACAGCAGGGGCATTACAACCAAAAGATAGCTGCAAAACTCGGAGTTAGCATCAACACCGTCAAATCCCACATCAAAAATATTTACGCCAAAGTAGGGGTAAAAGATAAGCTGTCGTTTATAAAGATAATGGGGTAGTTTACGTAAGTCGATCAATGGTTTTATTCGGATTTTGTCTACAGTCTAAAACCGCATAAATTAAAACTTTATCATTTTGCATTTTGTAGTAGATTGAGTATGGAAACCTTTTTGTACGTCTAATTCCGCTTCATCTAATATATGGATGTTGTGCAAACTAGAGACCCGTTAATCTTTTTTTTACATCATCAATACGATTAAATTTTGAACTACCGTTTTTTATATTTTCTTCTCGTTGTGATAACGTGTCTAGATGCCATTGAGGAGTGAATCTGTTTTCATCAACATTTTTGCTCATATCCTCCCACAACTCTTCTAAAATAATAAATTTATCGCTCAAGCTTAAATTTTTTATATCAAGTGAGAGTTGCATAGTGCCTCCGATATAGATTTGATATTTCATTGTATCCAATTAGATACAATAAATCAAAAACCGCTCCATCTAACTACGGTAACACTCACCCTTGCGGGTGATACACAAATTTTACAAAACCCAATAAACTTACAATAATAAAAATTTCTTATTTAGGGGTATGTTATGGAGATCGCAAAAGTAAACACTGTTGAGGGTACATTTTATGCCAAAGATGCCAACGGGGAGGTAAGAGAGCTTCAAGCAGGTGATGTCATCAAAGAGGGTGAAGTTGTTTTTGGTGACAGCAGCAACACTGCAAACGATAAAGTAGTACTAAATCTACACAACGACGTAACAGCACAGGTACAAGCAGATGATGCTCAAACCTTTGATGCAACGATGAGTGCAACTGCTTATGGAGACGATGAGATCTCTTTTTCTCTTGAAGCAGCGGATCTGATCGCAAGAGCAGGTGATGAAGTGGATATAACCAGTGACCTAAGAGATGCAGAGTTTGAAGAAGAGTCACTCCAAACCAAAGAAACAGACGGTGAAGAAAATCCCGAAGATATCCTCGATGAAGAAGCTGCAGAAGGTGAGGAAGAGATTGAAGGCGAAACGCTCAATCTTAACTTCCAATTTAGAGACGGCAACAGTGTTGATGTTATAAGCGGATTACGTGATCGAGAGTTTATAAACAGAACGCAAGATTATCAAGAGGAAGAAGAGTTTAAAAGCGAAGATGAAAATAGACTTAATACAGATATTCAAGGTACTACGCCCAGCCAAACTTTTGAAACAAGTAACCCAAGTATCATAACTCCTCCAACAAGTGGACCAATCGGCGATAATGAGTTTACGCCCCAACCCGAGGTTTCACAACCTGAACCAAAGCCACAACCTGAACCTGAACCTGAACCTGAAGCGCCTGCACAACCAAACGTATTGATCTCAATCGATGACGTAACAGTCAACGAAGCTACAGGCAAAGCAACGCTTACGGTAACACTTTCAAAAGCGAGTACAAATGCACTAACGGTTGATTATGAGACAAGTGATGCTACGGCAGTAAATGCACATGACTATACTTCAACAAACGGCACGTTAACGTTTACAGCAGGAGAAACAGGTAAAACAATTGAAGTGACTATCACAAACGATGATATATATGAAGGAAGTGAAACGCTGCACGTAAATTTATCAAATCCAACCGGCGGTGCAACTATCGATAAAGGTCAAGGTATTATTACTATAAAAGATGACGGTACGGGTACGATAGAAGGCGAAAATCCACTTGATAACGACCAACCGACAATGACGATTGCCGATACGGTTACCGAAGAGGGAAGCAATGCAATATTTGACGTTACGCTTTCAAATGAAGCAAAAGCACCGTATACCGTAACGTTTGACACGACTGTAAACGGTAGTGCAGAAGCAGACGACATCACTACGCCGATAGTGGTAAAAGATTCAAACGGTAATGAAATTACTGCAAACGGGGACGGAAGCTACACCGTACCCGCAGGTGAAACAGATTTGAGCGTAGAGGTACCGACGGTTGATGATGCTGTGTATGAAGGTGATGAAACGTTTGAACTTAATGGAAAGACGGAGTTTATGAACAGTGATACGTCAGGCATTGGAACAATCAAAGATGACGGAAGTGCCGCAGACGGTGACGATGCAGACAGTGACGCAGATGATGATATGCCTATTGTTTCCATTGCGGCAACAGATAATAATGCGATTGAGGGAACAACCAATGATACGGTAATATTTGCCGTTACACAGACAAATTTAAGTGATTTTGATACAACAGTCGATATAAATCTTAATTTAGATCAAATCGAGGTTGTTGATATAACATCAATTAGCTATACCGATGCAAACGGTAATGCCGTGAACTTAAATGATGTGACATCTATCGGTAACTTTGTAACAAACGGCGACAGTGTTAAAATTGCCGCCGGGGAAACCGGAGCCGGTGATATTACTATAACGGTAGCTGATGATGCAGAGTATGAAGTTTCCGAGTCGTTAAATATGACAATATCCAATCCTGATAATGCTGTTTTAGGAACAGACTCTGCGTCTGCAACGATTTATGATGAAGATTCAAACAATCCAAATGAAGCTAATCCTAATAACATAGACAGTGAGGGGGACAAACCGCCGAGCTTGAAAATGGATGCAAATCATAAGGTGGAATTCTTTGATTCCGATACGGTAGAGGTTGTAGAAGGCAAATTAGAAATAACGACCAATTTAGTCGTTACGCTTGATGTCTCAGGTTCGATGGGAAGCGGTAGATTGGATTTAGCAAAAGAGTCTCTTGAAGCTGTGATAAACCAATACAAAGCTGAGGGAACGACTAAAGTTAATCTTACAACCTTTTCCAGTGATGCAACAAATCATGGTTGGATGAATGCAGATGATGCGATTGCGGCTATAAATGGTTTAAGTGCAGGCGGTTGGACAAATTACGAAGGTGCTATCAAAGAAACAACCCAAAATGTTGATTTCACCGGTCATGAGGCATCAAGAACACTTTCGTTTTTCATCTCCGACGGAGATCCGACGCAAGAGTTAGATGGTTCAGGAAACCCTTCAGATGATACTAGTACTAGCAACGTTATGGATTCACTTGACGCAACCGCAGGTGCCACAATTGACGGGGTGACGTACGGTCGGGTTGATCAACAATACTACGATATGTGGAAAAATTTTACGACAGATCAAACCAACGGCGTTGAAACCACGACTATCGGTTTAGGAGATGGGTTGAGCAGTGACGGGAAACAATACCTGGATATGATGGCGGATGCTTATGAGGGCGAAGCACTGTTTGTTGAAGACAGTGTTGATGAGTTAACGGCTGCTCTTTCACCCGAAGAAACTATAGAAGGAAATGTATTTGATTTTGTTGAAGCGTATTCAGATCTTTCAATTGAAGCTATAACAATCGACGGAGTTGAGTATAACCAAACGGTAACTGATGAAGCAATCGACGGAAAAGGACAATTTGGCATCGACTTTGATACGGGTGAATATAGTTACAGTATCAAGAAAAATGAGTTTGATGCAGATAGTGTTCAAACGTTTGGCGTAAAAGTAAGCGATGCAAACAATAATGAATTAGATTTTGATGTTGACATGCACGTCTTTACGTTCCATCCGACAATAACGGGGGATGCAAACGATAACGAAATAACGTACAACCCAACGGCAATCATCGACGGGGACGACGGGGATGATACGCTTGTATTGTTGGACGAACAAGGAATCGATTTTAGCGATGAAGTGCTAGAAGTTGCAACAATTGACAACATTGAAACAATCGCTATGGATAACACATCGGCAAACAGCTTGACAAATCTTACGCTTGATGATGTCGTTGATATGACGGATAATGACAATGAAATAGCTATCACCGGTGATAACGACGATAGCGTGGAAGTAGATACTTCAGGTTGGTCAGAAGATAGTACGGTAGATAACGGCGATACGACGACACATACGTACTCAAAAGACGGTGATACGGTAAAAATCACCGTTGATGATGACATCGGTACAATCAACGGATTATAAAGGATAGCAAGAAGTTGGATAAAATATTTATATGAAAATATTACTTATCTTTACAGTAACGGCCTTTTTGTTATACAGCCAATCATTTGTTACAAATCCGTTGATTGCCAAAGTCGAAAAAGAGCACGGGCGCTTTGCAAAGGCTCGCTTTGAAGCATTGCAAAAAAAGCTCATCTCTTTGCAAGATGCTACAGCGCAAAAAAAACTCAAAGAGATCAATATCTTTTTTAACCGAGTAGGTTACGGCGAAGATGATGAAATCTACGGGCAAAGCGATTATTGGGCGACGCCGTACGAATTTTTAGCCAGAGATAAGGGCGATTGTGAGGATTATGTTATAGCAAAGTATTTTGCTTTGAAAGAACTTGGGATTCCCAGTGAAAAAATGTATTTTACTTACGTACGGGTTGAGGGGTATGACAGGGCTCATATGGTGCTTTCTTATTTTAAAACGAAACAATCTGTACCTCTGGTGCTTGATAATCTCAATAAACGGCTTTTGCCTGCCGGCCAGAGAGAAGATTTGAAACCCGTTTACAATTTTAACCCGAACATTTTAAAAAGTGGACAAAAAACGAATGCGCACAGGCAGTGGGATGATTTGATGAAACGGTTTAAGGAGAAAAAATTATGAGTTTATTCAAGCAGTTGGCTTTGATTATATTGGGTATATTTTTATTGCTTTTCATTATAGTTGTTGGTGTCTCTTTTGGGGTTATCAAAAAAAGTGCAGAGCAAGCGTTGTATCAAAATGCACAAAACAGTGCCACAAGTATAACGCTTTCAATAGATAGTATTGCTTTTGACAGAGCATCTGTACAAACAGTCATAAATGCCGCGTTTGACAATGGAAACTATGAAAAGATAATCTATTTTGATACGGACGGGAAAGAGGTTTATAGCAGAGTTAAAAAAGATGCCAATAAAAACAAAGCACCTTTATGGTTTAAACGCATAGTTGTGCTAAAGCAGGTAAGTGCTCAGGCAAGTCTTTCTGATGGGTGGCATCTTCTGGGACGTGTTGTGGTTTACAGTGATTTAGAGGTTGTGTATACGCAGTTGTATGCAATATTTCTACAGCTTACGGTTTATTTAGCCATAGCTTATGTCGGAGCGTTGTTGACACTCTATCTATTTTTAAAGTATTTGCTGCAGCCGCTGGCAAAGATAGAAAAACAAGCTGCGGCAATTTTAAATAATAAATTTATCATAACCAAGCAGTTGCCAAAGGTTTTAGAGTTTCAATCAGTTACAAAAAGTATGAATTCTATGGTAAAAAAGGTAGAACAGATTTTTAAAACAGCCAATGATGCTTTAAAACATAATAAAGAACTGTTGTATATCGATGAAGTGACAAAACTTTACAATAGAAAATATTTTTCTTTCAAAGCTAGCGAATATATATCATCTGGCAGTGCCAACGCAAACGGTCTTTTGGTTCTTGTAAACATACAAAGGGCTGAACTTATGAATAAACTTATAGGTTATCAAAAAACGGATCAATTTTTTATCAACATAGCGCAGCTGTTGAACAGTGCTTTTTTACTTAATTCGGCAAGTTTTACGGCACGGTTAAATGGAACAGAGTTTATAGCTATGCTGCCAAATGTTGAAAACAGTGATATTCAAATCAAACTAAAAGAGTTTCAAAAAAATGTCTATGAAGGTTATGAAGCCCTGGAATTAAAAGATACTGATATTGATTTAAATATCGGTCTTTGCAGATATGGCGAAGAAAAAAATATCGGTGAACTGTTTGCAAAAATTGACTATACATTTTCAAATGCGAAACTGTCGCACAGTTGTGAAATAGTTCAAGTTGATGAAGCTGATGTAAATATGGGAAAAGAAAAATGGCGTGAAACGCTCAATAACGCGATAAAAAATGATAATTTTATTTTTGAATATAAAAGTATTACAGATATTTGTGATAAGAAAACGGTGTATAAAACGTTTAATATTATTTTACAAACAAACCAACAGCGTTTTGATTATTCAAAATTCATTGCTCCGTTGGCAGAACTGCAGATGCTAAACAAGTTTTATTTTTATGTCATAAAAAGCATTTTTGCACAGTACTCAGATGACACTGAACCTAAATCACTGATCCTTCCATATGGGTTTGTTGAGGATGATTTTGTTTTACAAGAGTTTGAAAGTATATTGGAACTCTATCAAAATACAAATTTTCAAAATCTCATTTTTGAAATACCTGAAGAGGCCTTTGTCAAAAGATATGATCACACGATTCGTCTCATAAATATCTTTCAAAAGTATGGTATAAAATATGCTATCTATGATTTTATAGCCAATCTCAATGATTATAATTTTTTAAAAAAGAATAAGCCAAAATATATCGTTTCAGATAAAACTTTTATATTTGATAATGCTCAAAATATCAATTTAGTCAATATAATCATGGAGTCAGTAGAAGTTGAAATCGTGGTTTCAGGAGAGTTGACCAAAAAGCAGTTACAACAGTTAGAAGCGTTAAGTTTGCATTATAGGATAAATTTGATACGTTCTTCTTTTATTTAGCTGTTACCGTAAAGCAAAAGAAGAAAAAAGTACTTGGAAAGAAGGGCACGAAAAGATCAGACCCCTAAAAAACAAAAGGAGTACCCGGTGAGTGACACAAAACAGTATGAACTGGATAGATTTGTTGCAGCACAAAAGCGTGATTTTGATACCGCCCTTAAAGAGATCATGCAGGGGCAAAAACGATCCCATTGGATTTGGTATATATTTCCGCAGGTTGCGGGACTTGGGCAAAGTTCGATGGCAAAAAAGTATGCCATTGGGTCCAAGGCCGAAGCCGCCGCCTACCTTGAACACGAAGTGCTTGGCCCACGACTAAAACAGTGCGCGGCAGCTTTGCTTGAACACACTGATAAAAGTATCACCGCTATCATGGGCCATCCCGATGACATGAAGTTGAAATCCTCGATGACGCTTTTTGCCGCAATATCCCCGCCTGATAGCGTGTTTGCCGAAGTGCTGAATGCTTTTTATTTCGGGGATGTAGATGAGGTCACTACTGAGTTTGTGGAGAATGATCAGTGATGATGGTGGATGAGTACATCTTTTTATAAATGACCCGATTTTTATATGTTTGCGTAGCGTGGTTGGTGTGATATGACGACTAAGTTAATTATGATTGTATTTAGATGAAAGATTTTCAATGAAATATATGTATGCAGAAGAAAAACTTATTTCAATAATTAAATATTTAGCAACGGCCGAAGGTGATTTAAGACTGAGAATTGCACATGTATCTCGTGATATTGTTGTGTTGAAAGAAAATGATTTTCCTGAAGAACTAAAGTGTGTTTGGAGAAAAATTCTGAACGATTTAACTAAGTACCCACCACAATATAATTGGAATGGAACAGAGCTTCAAAAAGGATCCATCGAACATACTATGTCAAGAATTAGGAACGTAACTGCATCTAGAATAGCCACAAGGATTTTTACTCTTTTTGAAGAATTGCAATCATACAAATGAGTAAAAATAATTCGTTGAAAAAAAAGAATGAATTAAAATTAAAAAGGGGTCGGACCCCTAAAAAATAAGCAATTTGATAAAATTTTAGAAAAAATCAGGATAGTATCTATGCGAAAATTAGCGGTGTTTGATTTTGATTCGACGTTGATGGATGGCGAGACCATCGATTTTTTAGCCAAAGAGCTTGGCTTTGAAAATGATGTGGCAAAGATCACAGAGCTTGCGATGCAGGGGCGTATCGACTTTTTTGAAAGTCTGCAGGAACGGGTAAAGTTTTTAAAAGGACTGCAGGTGAGCAAGGTTGACGCCATCTGCCACAGCCTGCCCTATATGCCCGGAGCCAAAGAGACGATCAGGGCGCTGAAAGACGCGGGCTATACGGTCGTGTGCTTTAGCGGCGGCTTTCGAAACGCCACGGGGCACGCTAAAGACATCCTTGGCTTTGACAGCGATTTTTCCAACATCCTGCACAGCAAAGACGGGGTACTCACCGGCGAAGTGGGCGGGGATATGATGTTTGATTTTAGCAAGGGCGATATGTTGACGCGGCTGCAAAGCCTGCTTGGCATCAGTGTCGCAGATACCCTGGTTGTGGGCGACGGGGCTAATGACAAAAGTATGTTTGCCCACGCAGATACCCGGATAGCCTTCTGTGCCAAACCCGTGCTCAAAGAAGCGGCCAACATTATCGTTGATACCAAAGATTTAACCCGGATCATAGACAAACTTGAACTGTAATCTCAAGCGCATACTGCTTTCACTCAAGCGGTATAAAAAAACGCTCATCATCGGCAATATCGTAGCCCTCATCGCCGTGGCTATCAGCGTACCCATCCCGCTTTTGGTGCCGGTGCTGGTCGATGAGGTGCTGTTAGACAAGCCGGGCAAACTCACGGCGTTTATCGACCAGTTTGTCAGCGTCGATATCGTGGGCTATGTGTTTATCATCCTCTTTGCCGCGGTGTTTTTGCGCGCGATGAACTTTGTACTTAATTCAGTCCAGACAAAACTTTTTACCGAAATCTCCAAAG
>CAYUAC010000067.1:0-1318 GCA_964442515.1 uncultured Campylobacterales bacterium
TTTTAGGGGATTAAATTGAAGTGGCTCCGGCACCTGGATTCGAACCAGGGACCAAATGATTAACAGTCATCTACTCTACCGCTGAGCTATGCCGGATTAGGTATCTTAATTGATGGCGAAATTATATATAAAATTATCACCCTTGTCAAGAGTTTTTTGCGGCTTTATCAAAAATATAGCGTTCAAGGATGATTTTTGCGGCCATTGAATCTATCTTACCGTCTTTTTTATGGCGAAAAACACCCTTTGTCTGCTCTTTTGCTTCTTCGCTGCTGCCGTATTCATCGAAAAAAACGATTTGTTTTTCAAAGTGTAAAAGTGACACGAAATGTTTGATGCGCCGCTGCATCTCTTCACTGCTGCCGCCGCTTTTGGGCAAGCCCACAATAAGCGTATCAATCTCCCACTCGTGCAAAAACGCGTCCACATCACGCGCTGCCTGTTTGCGGTTTTTGCGAAACACCGCTTCCTGGGGTAAAACGACTTTTCCATCAGGGCTTATTGCCGTGCCGATACGCTTTAATCCCACATCGATACAAGCCAGTTTCACAGTGCCACCACCCTGCCCTCTTTAACCGCGATCTTGCCTTCAAACTCATACTCAAACACTTTATCGCCAAAGCGTTGTACCATCTGCTCGTAGCTGGGTCCCTCTTTGGCAAACGCGATGAGCGCATCCTCACTGCTGCTTTCCTGCACACAATCTCCAAACTGAGAGGCAAACTCGTCTATATCGTGTATGAGTTGTGCCTGAGCGTTTTGGACCAGCCGGTGCGTGCCTTTACTTTCCCCCAAACGGTGGGGCAGGACATAAAGCGGTTTGCTCTGCTGCGCGGCAAACTTCGCGCTTATCATAGTACCGCTGTTTTCATCGGCCTGAGCCAGTACCACCGCATCGGCCAAAGCTACGACCAGCTCGTTTCGCACCGGAAAGCTCCAGGGTCTTGCGCTAAAGCCCTCTTCAAACTGGCTCATTACAAGGCCCTCGTTTTCTATGGCTTTGATTAAAGAGGCATTGACTTTTGGATAGCGGATATCAAGCCCGTTGGCAACCACCGCGATCGTGTTTTGCGCTCCGGCGCCTCTGTGGGCCATCGCATCAATTCCCATCGCCGCACCGCTGATGATACACGTCCCTCTTTGAGCCAGTGCCGCAGCAAGTGAAAAAGTCGTCTGCTTGGCATACTGGTTGGCTTTTCTGGCACCCACGATTGCCACCGCCGGGCGCTTTAGCAGCGCCGTATCGCCGATATAGTACAGCTGCCTGGGAGGTTTTTGCATCGATTGGAGTTTGTCTATGGCAAAGCGGGCTTGCTTG
>CAYUAC010000067.1:1328-7519 GCA_964442515.1 uncultured Campylobacterales bacterium
AACTTAATACGCCTTTTGCGCAAACTCGTCTATATAAACCACATCAACGCCGTCAAACTCCCCGTTGGCTTTGGCCAGGGTTTGCAGCGTAACGGCGTGGGGATGGCCGATCGCCATAGCGCTGCCGTGTTCCTTGGCAATGCTTACGGTTTTTTTGATCTGACCCATGATATAGTCTTCTTTGAGCTTATTATCCAAAAAGATGTCTCTGTAGATATAAGCCTGGCCGTGTTTTTCGCTCAGTTTTGGAACCTTGGTCTGTGACGTCGTCCGGCTGTCTACAAAGGTGAAACCGTTTTTGCGCAGGCTTCTGTACAGCCGCTCCATCGCCGCGCCATCTTCGGTATACGCGCTTCCGGTGTGGTTGTTGATAAAAGCGGCATTTGGGAACCAGCGGCGTATCTTTTGGATCCGCCGGTCCAGCTGCGTTTGGGTGTAATCAGTAGTCAGCGTATCTGGCAGCGCGTATTTTGGATGGCTTTTGGCTTCCATGGGCAGGTGTACCATGTAATGTTTAGAACCTTTTGCCAGCTGCGGCGTGGTTCGAAAATCTACCGCCGGCGGGAAGATGGAGGGTGTCACCTTGATGGGCAGGGACTCAATACGCTCCAGCTGGTGGCTGTAGGCCACATCATCGATAACAATAGCCACCAGTGGTTTGGCGGGCCTGTCTTTTTTGGCCTCGGGGCGGGGCGGGGCTATACTTTCATCCATGCCGTAATCGCCCGCTTCCGTAAGAAAGTTGACCACCACGTCTTCTTTTTTCTGCGCAGCGAGTTTCTTTGCCTTTTCGTAACTTTTCAGCTGGCTTCGAAGCTGTTCTATCTCTTTGTTTGCACTTTGGAGTTCACCCTTGACCTGCTCTTTTGCCTGGGGCGTCACGGAAGTATTGCCGATCTCATAGCCAAGCCAGCCGCTGATAAAGCCTACCAGCGTCACGATAGCTAAGATTACAACAGCAAAAAGCACATTTTTGTGCCATCTGGTATTGGATCTTTTTTTCTTTTTGTGGGGAGGTTTGTGGGTGTGTTTTTTCGCTGCCATAGGCTCCAACCGATCTTGCCGCAAAAGCGGCGAAGATTAGTTCTTGTCCTTATCGACAATCTTGTTTTCAGCAATCCAGGGCATCATGCCTCGAAGCTTGTTGCCTGTCTGGTTGATCAGCGAAGCTTCGGTAAGCTTTCTTTCAGCTTTCATTCTGGGATAGCCCGTCTGGCCTTCCACGACGAAATCTTTAGCGAATTTGCCGTTTTGGATCTCTTTTAAAATATCTTGCATCGCTTTTTTGCTTTCCTCACCGATCACTCTCGGACCGCTGACGTAGTCGCCGTATTCTGCGGTATTGGAAATGGAGTAGCGCATATCGGCAATGCCGCCTTGATACATCAGATCAACGATGAGCTTAAGCTCATGCAGGCACTCAAAATATGCCATCTCAGGCGCGTATCCCGCTTCAGTCAGCGTTTCAAAACCGGCCTGTACCAGCGCGGTCGCACCACCGCACAGAACTGCCTGCTCGCCAAAGAGGTCTGTTTCGGTCTCATCTTTAAACGTAGTTTCAATGATCCCCGTTCTGCCGCCGCCGATAGCTGAAGCATAGCTAAGCGCCAACTCTTTGGTGTTGCCGCTTGGGTCCTGGCTGATAGCGATGAGATCAGGGATACCGCCGCCGTTTGCAAACTCGCTTCGCACCGTATGGCCCGGAGCCTTGGGAGCAACCATCATGCAGTTGATGTTGTCTGCGGGCGTAATCTGTTCATAATGGATGTTAAACCCGTGGCCAAAGGCGATGGTAGCGCCGTCTTGCAAATTTGGCGCGATCTGTTTTTCATAAATCTCAGCCTGATTTTCATCGGGAAGCAGAATCATCACTACGTCTGCTTTAGCGCTTGCGTCTTCGATGCTGAGTACTTCAAAGCCTTTGGCCTGGGCTTTTTTCCAGCTGCTGCCGCCGGGTCTGAGGCCGACGCATACTTCCACACCGCTGTCACGGAGGTTTTCAGCGTGGGCATGGCCCTGACTGCCAAAGCCGATCATGGCTACTTTTTTGCTTTTGATGATGCTAAGATCACAATCTTTATCATAATATACGTTCAATCCCATCAAGAGTCCTTGTCAATTAGTTTTGAGTGATTATATCAAACTTTGTGTTATAATATTTTTAATTCATTACACATTGGAGCGGCACTTGATACCCATAGCCATACAATTGCAGGATTCAGCCCTGATAACCGATATAGAAAAAGAAGATTTGCCTATTTACGACCTGCTGATTCAGCTTGGCGCTATCAAACGGGAGGGTGAGAGAGTCAGCCTGCGCTCAAACTTTCGCATCGGCAAGATTTTTTGCCTCAAAGAAGGCGGCGCGTACCTGATCTCAGAAGAAGCAACGCATACTGATCTGTATATCGAAAGCCACAACCTCCAAGACGCCCAGACCGGCGATATCGTCGTAGCCAAAAAGCTGCTGGCCAAGAGAGGCAGGCCAAGCGGCAAAGTAATGGCGGTACTGGTACATGACTCACTACACAGCGTGTGCTATAAAAAGCAGGGCCAGATTGTTAATATCAAAACAGAACTTCCCGTAGAAATTGACGCAGACATCAAAGAAAACGACGTGATTAAGATCAAAGCAGACGGGCGCTATGAACTGCTTGGCAACCTGGATGATCCAAAAGTGGATGAAAAGATTTCGCTGGCACTTTTTGATAAGGTTGAAGCCTTTGATGAGGAAGCCACCAAACAGGCAAAAGCCTACGGAGAGGAAGTGGACGCTTCGATGTATCGGGATAGAAAGGACCTGCGCCACCTGCCCTTTTGTACCATCGATCCGGTCACGGCCAAGGATTTTGATGACGCCATTTACTACGACGGAGCGCAAAACGTACTGTACGTGGCCATCGCCGATGTCAGCCATTACGTCAACTTTTATGACGCAATCGATCAGGAAGCCAAGAAAAGAGGCTTTACGATCTATCTGCCTCATAAATCGATCCCGATGCTGCCGCGGGTACTGAGTGAAAACCTCTGCTCGCTCAACCCCGAAGTCGACCGCCTGGCTTTTATGTGCAAAATGGGGCTGGATCGAAACTATAACGTCCAAAACGCGAGCTTTTTTGAAGCCCTGATCCATTCAAAAAGACGCTTTGATTACGACCAGATCGATGACATGCTTGAAAAAGGCGGGTTTGAAAAACCCTTTGAATTTGTCAAAAAGCTGTATAAGATTACACAGATTCTGCGAAACAGACGGCTGAAAAAAGGCTTTGATTTTGCATCAGAGGAGTTGGAACTGAGCCTGGATGAAAACCAAAAGCTGCAAAGCCTGCATATAGAAACCTCCACGCCCTCACACAGCCTGATTGAGGAGTGTATGCTGCTGGCAAACATCGCCGCAAGCAAGGTCAATGACACCTCCATCTACCGCGTGCATGATAAGCCAGATCTCAAAAAGCTGGAAGAGTTGCTTAATGAACTGGCGACGGTGGGAATTTTTATCGAAGAGTATGAAGACGCGATCGATCTGATCATTCAAATCCAGGCCAAGGCAAAAGAGATCGATATGGCCAAAGAGATCGATGAAATGCTGATCAAAAGCCTCAAACAGGCCAGCTACAGCAGTGAAAACATTGGCCACTTCGGGCTGGGCTTTGCCAGCTATTCGCATTTTACCTCCCCGATACGGCGCTATTCGGATCTGATCCTGCACCGCCTGATCAAAGCCAAACTATCCGGCGACACCCGCGAACTGGACTTTTTGCTCAGAAACCTCAAACCCATCTGTGCCAGAGTCAGCAACTTAGAGCGCGAATCGGCCAAGGTACAGTGGGATTTTGAGGATAGAAAATTCGCCCGCTGGGCGGCTGACAATATCGGAAGCGAGTTTGAAGCAAAAATCGGTAAACTCGACACGTCCGCAGCCACGGCGATACTGCAAGAGAACAAACTGCAAGTCAGCGTACGCAATGATGACTACGGCCTGTTTGACAAGGTCACGGTCAAACTCACCGATGCCAATATCGCTACCTGTAAAGTCTTAGGAGAGATTATTGCCCACCAAGACGCTAACGACTGATCACGGCCAAATCCCCTACCGTGTGGAAAAAAAACCGCGCAACAGGCATACCTACCTGCGCATCAGGGATAACATGGTCGAAATAAAAGCAAACGCATGGACGACGCAGCAAATGATCGAAAAACTGCTGCACAAAAATGCCGCGCAAATCATGACCCGCCTCCAACAGGAGAAAAAATATTTTTACCTGGGCCGGGAGTGTTCAGAAGCGCTTGACACGGAATTTTACAGACAAGCAGGCCGCGAATACCTGCCCGCACGCACGCAGGAGTTGGCACAGACAACGGGGCTGCTGCCAAAAGCGGTGAAGGTTACAAAAGCAAAAACAAGATGGGGAAGCTGCAGCGGCAAAAACAATATCAATCTCAGCTGCTACCTGATGAAACTGCCAAAAGAGGTGATTGATTACGTCATTATCCATGAACTGTGCCACATCGTTCACAAAAACCATTCAAAACGGTTTTGGAAGGAAGTGGCAAAGCATGAGCCGCTGTTTCGTCAAAAGATAGCGACACTGCGCCGTATCGAGGCGCAGAGTGTTTAAGTCTTAAACAAGACCCTGTTCGATCATCGCATCGGCTACGCGTCTGAAGCCCGCGATATTGGAACCAAGCACGAGGTTGTGCGGCTCGCCGAACTCTTCGGCGGTACGTGAAGCCCGTTTGTGAATGTTTTTCATAATACATTCAAGCTTTTCATCGACCTCTTCAAACGTCCATGTATTCATCGAAGCGTTTTGGGCCATTTCAAGCTGGCTGGTCGCTACGCCGCCCGCGTTTGCCGCTTTGCCGGGACCAAACGCGATCTTGGCGTCCACAAAAGCGTCCACCGCTTCGGGGGTAGAGGGCATATTGGCCCCCTCGCTGACGCAGTAGCAGCCGTTTTTGAGCAACTCTTTGGCGTCTGCTTCATTAAGCTCGTTTTGCGTCGCGCTTGGAAATGCCGCGTCACAGGGGATAGACCATACGTGGTTGCGGCCTTCCGGGTAGTCGCTGACGGGAGTGTACTTGGCGTTTGGACGCTGTTTGGCATACTCGGTCAGGCTTACGCGCTTAACCTCTTTGAGGTCTTTGAGCAGTTCCAGATCGATACCGTCTTCATCGTGGATCATACCCCGTGAATCGCTGCACGCGATCGCTTTGGCACCCAGCTGATGCAGCTTTTCGATCGTATAGATTGCCACGTTGCCCGAACCGGAAACAACGCACTTTTTCCCCTCCAGACTTTCGCCTCTGCTTTGGAGCATATATTTGGCAAAATAAACCGCACCGTAGCCCGTGGCTTCGGTACGGACAAGGGAGCCGCCCCATTTCAGCGACTTGCCGGTCAGCACGCCTTCATAGCGATTTGTCAGTTTTTTGTACATACCAAACAGGTAGCCGATCTCTCTGCCGCCTACGCCGATATCGCCGGCGGGGACGTCGGTGTTTGGGCCGATATGGCGGTAGAGTTCACTCATGAACGCTTGGCAAAAGCGCATAATCTCATTGTCTGATTTGCCTTTTGGATCAAAGTCGCTGCCGCCTTTGCCCCCGCCGATCTGCAAGCCGGTCAGGGCATTTTTAAAGATCTGTTCAAAGCCTAAAAACTTGATTACGCCCGCGTTGACCGTGGGGTGGAAACGAAGACCGCCTTTGTACGGGCCAAGAGCGGAGTTAAACTCGATGCGAAAGCCTTTGTTGACCCTGATCTGCCCTTTGTCATCAACCCAGTTGATACGAAACAGGATTTGGCGCTCGGGTTCTACGATACGCTCGATAATACGGTGGTCTCTGTACTGCGGATACTTATTGATGAGGGGACGAAGCGATACCAGCACTTCTTCTGCGGCCTGGTAGAACTCCGCCTGTGCCGGACTGGTTCTTTTTAGGTAGTCAAATACGTCTTTTACGTATGGCATTTACTCTCCTTGTGACAAATTTGTCATATTTTAGCAGGTTTTGGCTAAATACCCGCAATTTTTACAAATTTGTCACTTTGGAGCAGTGTGGTTTGTTACACAAGCATCTGTTTAGAAATTGTATCGAAAGCCCAGATACGCTCCGCTCATCTCCATGTCACCGTCAAAATCATCGGTATCGGCTTCAAATGTTTTTGACTGATAGCCAAGTCTCCA
>CAYUAC010000067.1:7619-10863 GCA_964442515.1 uncultured Campylobacterales bacterium
TCCAGCCCCAGATCAAAACGGGCGTTGTCTGTTTGTACGAGGTTGTACAGATATCCAAGCTTGTACCAATCCATTGTGAACGTACTGTCGACTTTTGTATTTTGTGTATAGGTTTTTCCGTCAAAAGTGATATCTTTTGTGATCGTTTTGCCGCCGCTGTAATCAAGGCTCTCATATTCAAAAGACAGCGTATGGTTGCCCCCGCGCACGAAAATTTTGGGTTTTACCGTAGCGTCTGAATCATCCAGGCCGATGTCGTCTTCTGTGATCTCTGTACGCGTATTTTCGTTACCGTAAGAAAAGTCCGTATCAAAACCGTTGTCCTGATAGCCAAGTTCTACGCCAAATTCCGCGGCACTGAGCACGGAAGCCGCCGCAAGTGATAATACTACACTTTTTTTCATGTCACATCTCCCAAAGTTAAGTTGTCAGAAGATTATAACAGCTTCAAGCTTAAAACAGGAAAACACGTTAGGGGTCCGACCCCTTGTTGGCGACCCCTTATTGGGGGTGGTATCTTGCGGCCCGGGATGGACCGCCGAGAGCGTTTTACGCCGCCGCCGGGGCGGAAAGCTTTTTGGCAAGCACAAAAGAAACCGCGTATCCAAGCAGGTGCAGGCCAAGCGTAGAAAGGCTGAAACCGGCGATATATGCCGCAAACGAACCGCCCACAAACTCGGCACCGTGGGCAAAGCCGTGAAAAAGGCCAAAAAACGCAACCGCCGCGAGGATGAAATACGCCGGCAACTTTTTGGCAAAGCCTATCATGGCAAACACGCCCGCAACCGAAAGCAGAATCCCCGCTTCAACACCCGCAACGGCCAGGCCGCCAAAGCCGGCCAGTGCCGCCACAATCATCGCGCCCATGAAAGAACCGATCGCAAAAGCGGGCTTTTGCACGCCAAGTCCGGCAACAAGCCCCACGCCGATCATGGCCAGGATGTGATCCAGTCCGCCCAGCGGATGCAGCAGACCGGGCATAAACCCGCCGTGGCTTCCGGATGTGTGCGCAAAAAGCGCGGAACTCAAAACCGCGATAAACAGAACAAGTCTCATAAAAACTCCTTATAATGAATGATTATTCAGTATTGTAGCTGTTTGTAATAAAAAAAATATTATAATACATAAATCTTATAACGTTTTGGAACCAAAATGAAAAAATGTATCTTTTGCGGGGGTGTCAAACTCTATACGTTGCACAACGGCCACTATAAATGCGCCAGCTGCAGAAAAAAACTCAGCTACCGCAGGTACGGGCGGACCCTGCTGCTGCTGAAGCTGTACAATGAGGGCAAAAGCGCAAGTCAGGCGGCCAGACAAAGCGGGTTCGGGTATCCGGGAGTGCTCAAACGTTTTGCCGCGTTTCGCAAAGCCCTGCTTTTTTGGCAGCAGGAAGTTTGTGCACTTGGCGGTGTGATGCAGTATGACGAACACTTTTACCTGCCTAAAAACCTGCAAAAACAAGATGACTGCATCTACGGGGCCAAAAATATCCTCATTTTTGAAAGAGACGGGGGCATCGATACGCAGCTGCTGCCTTTTGAGCACAAATATCCGCGCTGGATGTATGACGCGGTGACTTTGAAAAACTTTATACGCAACCACCGCATCGCCAGACTGCAAAGTTATGAAAACAACATCTCCGCGTTTGTGCGTTTTTTAGAAACGCATCTGCGACGGTACAGAGGCGTGGATGATGAAAACTTTATCTATTACCTCAAAGAGGCGCAGTTTTTTTATAACTTTGACAAAGTAGCCAGAGAGGAGATTTTGCGGGGGCTAATGAAGTATTTGGTATAATCGACACACTTCCTCAAGTGAGCGTGAAAAGTGTATATATTTCGATCTATGGCAAAAAAACTGCTGTCTGAGACAGTCATCATCAGAATCAACCCCCAAAAGCTGCAGCATTATTGTGAAGCGCCCTTTTACGACACCAGAGAATCGCTCAAGCACAGGTTTGGCAAACCCGCTGGCAGGTTTTTGGGAGATTTGATGCTGTGGCGCTCGCTTTTTAACCCCGGCGGCCCCTGGGATACAAACACCACAGCAATAACAGAACTTGAAAAATACCAAAATATGAAGGATCTGTGGGCGCATAATAAAGATTTTTACAACAGCGGTATGTACCGGGATATGTATAAACAGCTTCAGCACTCAGGACAGACCAAATACAAAAAGAAAACATTCCGCGACCGGGCGGGGCTGGATGCGTTTTTTGAAAATTATCTTCTGGCTATGCTTTGGAGTATGTATCGCAACGGATACGATGAAAGCTTAGACAGTGAAATCCCAAGAGCCGCGATCGACAGGGAGGGCAGACTGGTAAAAACCCGCAGGGGAAGGCACCGGTTCAGCGCCGCCGCCGTTACCGGGGCCAAGCAGATTCCTCTGGAAATAGACAATATTCACCCGCTGTTTTTGCAAAAAACACGCAGCGGTTTCAGCGGCAAGAGGCTCAAACGGCTCAAAAGCGTGATACAGAAGGTGGAAAACGATTACAGCTAATTGCGGATCGATTTTTTCAACCGGCGCAAGCCGATCTTTGCACCCAGCAAAAAACGCGCCAGGGTAAAATGCACAGACTTTTTCTGCGCCTGTGGCAGATGCTCCAGCGCCCGGGGCATACTTTTGCAAAGATACAGATACTCCATTAAAAGTTTGGTTTTTTTAAAAAGCAGCGGTTTTTTGAGTCTGAAATCTATAAAATACGCTTTGTTTTCAAAGATCACAAAGTTGCTTGGTTTGCAGTCTCCACGCAAAAACCCCTGTGCGTGCAGTTTCAAAAGCTCGGGAGCAACAATGCTGTGGTCACTTTCGGCGGCTTCTCTTCCCTCCTGGTAGCGGTAAAGAAAAAAACTGTCTTTGACCGTAAAGTTTTTCTGCTGAGCAGCCAGTATGGGCTCAAGCCCGTGGAGGCCAAGGCTTTGCAGCAGTACCAGACTGTTTTGGATACGAAAAGCATCGCTGTTTCTAACAATGTTTAATACTTTCTGCCACGGTCTTTTGTTTCTGCCTCTGGGGACTTTGATAACGATTGTATCATCGTTTTGGATTTTGATGCGGGCGGTAAAAGAGTTTTTATTGTCTTTATAGACTTGTACCGTCTCGTAGTTCTCGCCCAGTAGCGTGTCGATATAGGCTTTTGTCGTATCCGGATCCAAAAAAGAGTGAACGTTGTAGTTCTCGTGGCGAAGTTTGTGTTCCATCTGCTGCCTTTGGTTGTAAAGTGGTATTTTATCAA
>CAYUAC010000068.1:0-10832 GCA_964442515.1 uncultured Campylobacterales bacterium
GATCACGATGGAATAGATAAATAAAAAGCTCAGATACAAAAACAACAGCAGGTTGATAAAGATGATAATATCCAGCAGCACTTCAAAAAACTCCACCTGCAGCAAAAACTCAGTGATCGCAAAAGAACTCAGATACTCCTTGATCGAAGCCAGTACTTCCACCTGACCGCCCTCCAGCGAGCGCACGAGATACTGGCTGAACAGATACTGCAACAGCTGGGTACCGGCAAAAAACAGCACGCCGTAGATCACCACCGTTGCCGCCAAACAATAAAGTGAAATCTTTATAATCTCTTTTGAGACAAAATCATTCAGCGACAAAAGCAGCTTTTTAAGCATACGGATTTTCGCCTTCGGGATTGATTACGTAGCGGTAGTTTTTGACCATAAAGTATGCCGTGCCGATAACGTAGATAATCCAGCCAATCACCGGGATTACGGCTAAAACGGTGATGACCAGGTGCACCGCCGTTGCCGGAAGGGCTTGGCTGAAACTGTGCTTGGATATGGCCATGCGGCTGATCAGCGTCCCGGCAAAACCGAATAAAAACGTAATGCCAAGCGAGATCAGCGCCAGGATCGTCAGGCTGCTGTCTCCGGCGGCATAGCCGTTTATCAGGTAGATATCTTCGGCCCGCTCACCCTGATTGATAAAATCCACCTTCGCACCCTTCACGGGCAGCGTATTTTCTCTCCAGTTTTCCTTGCCGAATTTATAGCGTTTGCCCTCACTGACGATCACGCCCGTGTCGTTGTTGGCGTCATAGCCAAGAATTTCTCCTCTCATATCATCCCTTTACTCGTTTGCTTACTGCCTCTATTATAGCATCATCACGGCTCATATCAAGCCACTCAAACTGCGCGCCGCTTTGGACCTTGCCATCAAGCACGTCTCCGCTTTTTCTATACGCCAAATCCAGCTTGGCAATATCAAACCCGCTGGAAGTTTGGCAAAACTTTTGCAAACGATCTGTTTTTTTGGACTTGGTAAAAAGATAGCAGTATCCCTTCAATCCGTTTCGGCTGACTCTGCCCCGAAGTTGGTGCAGCGTGGCAAGCCCCATGTTTTCTGCACCTACGATGACGATGGTGCTAAGCTTTGGCAGCGAAATCCCCACTTCCACCACCGTGGTCGCAAGCAGGATATTGCCGCTGGCGGCAAACTCTTCTAATACCGCGTCTTTGTTTTTATCCTTGCCGTGCGTTACATACACCTTGCTAAAATGATTAAACCAGTAGCTTTGGCCCTCCTCAAGTGATTGGTACTGGAAATTTTCACTTTCACTGACCAGCGGATAGATAATAAGGCTCTGGTGTCCCTTTTGTATTTCAGATTCTATGTGCGCTTTTAATTCACCAAAATCAGCGGGACCGATCACGCGGGAAGTAATATCTTTTTCAAAAGGAGTGGTCGTAATCAAACTCACGTCAATCATTTTTGATTCCATCATCGCCTGCGTGCGGGGTATGGGTGTGGCGCTAAATTGCAAAAAATGGGGACGCCTGTCCCTGGAGCCCATCAGCATGGCAAGCCCCTGGCGCTGTTTGACCCCGAATCGGTGCTGTTCATCAACCATCACCAGATCGGGACGGGGCAGATCGTCTTTGTATAAAAGCGCGTGCGTTCCGATCACAAAGGGGGCACGCTTGTAATCCCCCTCACTTTTGTTTGCGCTCACCAGCGCCACGTCAAAATCCAGGTACTTTTTTGCCTCCCCATACAGCTGCATAGCAAGGATAGAGGTAGGCGCCATCAAAAGCGCTTTGTGCGGATACGCAGTCGCAGCGGCTGCTAAGATCGCCATCGTCTTGCCGCTGCCCACATCACCCACGATCATGCGTTTGGCCGCTTTCTCGCGCGCCAAATCGTTTCTGATCGCTTCTATGGCTTCTTTTTGCTCCCTGGTCAGGGTAAAGGGCAAGCTTGTCAAAAAGCGCTCTATACTTGCGGTAAGCGGCCTGTAGGCGGGGTAATCATGCTTTTTTGCAGCCGTCTTTTGCATATGGTTGAGTGCTTCGATACTTTTAAGCGCGCCCAGCACGCTTTCCTCTTCAAAATCCACCGGCGCCTGGGGGAAATGGATCGCTTCAAGTGTAGCGATCTCTTTTTCGTTTAAACCCGCAGCAGCCAGCGCATCTTTTGTTACGTACTTTCGCATCAAGGCCCTCATGGAATCCTGCCGGATTTTGTGGCGCTTGTACAGCGGTTCTATAAAGCCTACACTGCTAAGTTTTTTGGGCTGGGTCAGTTGAAACGTGCCGTTAAACATCCCTGTCTTGGCACTGATATAAAGACGTTCATTGATTGCAAAGATTTTAAAGTGAAAGGGTTTGGGATGAAAGATCGTTGCTGTCACCCCCGTATCCAGGTCATGGACAAAAAGCTGCAGCAAAAGCAGATTGTTTTGGCGTCGCACCCCTTTTACGCTCACGTCAAAGCATTGCTGCGCGCCGTTTTTAAAAGAGGCGGCTAGTTTTCTGTTTTCGTATGTTTTTGGCACGCAAAGCGCCAAGTCCAGCAGCGTGGTGCACCCAAGCTTGGCAAATACGGGTTCATCTTTGAGCGCGGCCATA
Source organism: uncultured Campylobacterales bacterium (assembly GCA_964442515.1). Lineage (GTDB taxonomy): Bacteria > Campylobacterota > Campylobacteria > Campylobacterales > Sulfurovaceae > TCS-49. The sequence goes on from CAYUAC010000068.1 coordinate 2,575, forward strand.
ACATCAGTCGGTATCGGTTAGAATCGAAAAGCGCAGATCGGCGATACTTGCGTGGTTTTTGATAAAATCATTAAGCTCATCCAAAGTAACCTGCGCAATCTTTTCCAGTTCTTTGTCGCTGTGTCCAAGCTCCAAACCTTTGTAATGTTCGTTAAAAGCGATCGATATACGCTGCATCAGTGTTTCTTTGCGAAGCGGGTAGCTGCCCTGTAAAAACTTCTTGGCATCTTCAAGTTCCTCTTTACCCGCTCCGTTTTGAACAAAATCCTTCACCAGCTTTGCTACGACCTTCTTCGCCTCCTGCTGTGAATCCAGCTTGGTTTGCAGATGGCCGGTAAAATAACTGTGGGTTTTATTGGTCACATACCGTGAATGCACCGAATACGCTAAACCTCTTTTAACCCTGACCTCTTCCATCAGCCGGCTGCCAAACCCGCTGCTGCCAAGGATAAAAGAAGCAATCTTGGCCAAATACTGCTGCTGTGGCTCAACCTGTTCAAGCGGGGCGATAAAGTAGATATACGCCTGCTGGGTCGGTTTTTGGATGATAATCTCGTCATCTTCTTTTTGGGGCTTGAAATACGGCATTTCTACCTCTTGCCCGGCTCTAAAGACAGTTAAAAATTCCCGCATCTTCTCTGCCGCTTCTTTTTGATCCATATCCCCGCCGGTTAAGACGATGATATTTTGCAGCGTCAGCTTCTGTTTTAAAAAATTCTGCACATCGTTTGCGCTTATAGCATCCACATCTTTTGGCGTCGTATAGCCCGCAAGGGGCGCGTCATAGAGCAAGCCGTTGAGTTCTCTGTTTGCCACATGGTCATAATCGTTTTCCTTGGCCGCCAACTCGCCTTTGTACATGGTCGCGACCTTGGCGACGCTTTCAGCCGTGATGTTTGGATCACTGAAAAGTTCTCCGGCAAGTTGCAGCCCGCGGTCAAAATGCTCTTTGAGCGCTGTGAGTTCAACCACAAAGGTTTCATTGCCGCGGTTGGCGTTTAACTCAATCGCGTAACGCTCCAATTTGGCGGCAAATTCGCTTGCGCCGTGTTTTTTTGTCCCCTCGCCCAGCATCTTGGCGCTAAAGCGGCTTAAACCCTCTTTGTCTTCAAAAAGCTGCCCGCCGCCTTTAAAGACCAGCTGCATCGAACCGATAGGAAGGGTCGGGTCCTCTTCATGGATATGAGGGACTTTGACCCCCTGCAATTGTATGTATTCAAGCTGTGCACTCATCAACATCCCTTCTAAGATAAAAAGTATCACTCCAATGCGTAAAAACAGCCCCATTCAAAGCTCCTTTAAAAACGCTGCAGTATTTCATACGCGGTGTTGCGTTTGGCCGGTTTTTCACCCACGTCTTTGATCAGCTCCACCATCTGCTGCTGATTCATCGAGTTTTTAGCCCCCGCGGCGGCAACGACGTTTTCTTCCATCATCGTCGATCCCAGATCATTGGCACCGAATTTCAGCGCCAGCTGCCCGATATAGCTGCCCTGGGTGACCCACGAACTCTGGATGTTTTGAAAATTGTCCAGATACAACCGGCTTAACGCCAGCAGGCGCAGGTAGCGGTTGGAAGACTGCTTTTGGATATGGGGGTGGTCTTGCTTAAGCTTGGTATGTTCGGGTTGAAAGCTCCACATGATAAAGGCGCGAAACCCGCCCGTTTCCTCCTGCAGCGCCCGGATACGCTCAAAATGTTCAATGATTTCAGCGTCTGTCTCCAGGGTGCCAAACATCATCGTCGCCGTGGTTTTCATCCCGATCTCGTGGGCGGCTTTGTGGATATCCAGCCACTGCTGTGTCGTCAACTTGTTTGGCGCGATCAGCTTTCGCACCCGGTCTACCAAAATCTCGCCGCCGGCACCCGGGATAGAGCCAAGTCCCTTTGCCTGCAAGCGTTTCAGCACCTCTTTGTAGCTAAGCTTGGAAATACGCGCGATATACTCGATTTCTACGGCGGAAAAACCGTGGATGGTGATGGTGGGATAATTGGTGTGAATCCACTCGACCAGTTCTTCGTAGTAATCGATTGTAAGCTTTGGATGCACGCCGCCTTGAAACAGAATCTGCGTGCCGCCGATTGCAAGCAGTTCATCGATCTTTTCGCCGATCTGTTCAAAGCTGAGTATATACGCGTCTTCGTCCCTGCCGTGGCGGTAAAAGGCGCAAAAGTCGCAGTTGACCCAGCAGATATTGGTATAGTTGATGTTTCGATCCACCACAAACGTGGTTACACCTTTGGGATGCAGCTGCCTTTTTTTCTCATACGCCATCTGACCCAGTTGTAAAAAGGGCGTTTGCTCAAGCAGTTCAAGCGCTTGTTGTTCGCTCAGTCGCATCAAGCTTTTTTATCCTTGGCAATAGCATCCAGCACGCCGTTGATGAATTTGGGCGTATGCTCGCTGCCCAGTTTTTTGGACAGTTCCACCCCTTCATTGATCACGACCGCATCATCAAGATCTTCATAATCGATCTCGTAGCACTCCAGGCGCAATATCGCGCGCTCAACCTTGCCGAGTTTGTCAAACTCCCAACCTTTGAGGTGTTTGATAATACGCTCATCAATGGCTTCAAGGTGTTCCATCACCCCGTCAAAAAGTTGAAGCGCAAACTCTCTTTGCTTATTTCTGATCTTGTTATCTTCCAGTATCTCGTCACTGTATTTTGCGATACCCGTATTGCCAAGATCATACGCGTACAAAAGGCCCACAACCGCTTCTCTTGCCTGAGCTCTGGTAGCCATTAGCTCATTTCCCTGTACAAACTCAGCATCTCCACAATCGTCAGCATCGCCTCGGCACCCTTGTTGCCCGCTTTGCTGCCCGCCCGCTCGATAGCCTGTTCGATGGTATCGGTTGTAAGCACGCCGTTTGAAACGGGTTTGCCATGTTCCAGGGTCACGGTAGCGATACCTTTGGTAGCCTCAGCCGCTACGTAGTCAAAATGCGGCGTCGAACCCCTGATGATAGCGCCGACACAACACACAGCATCGTATTTTCCGCTTTGCAGTGCGCGCTTAAGCGCAAAGGGGATTTCAAACGCCCCGGGTACGAGGATAAGGTCAAGGTTCTCTTCACTGCCGCCGTGGCGCAAAAAAGAATCTTTAGCCCCTTCCACGAGCCGGTCGGTGATAATGTGGTTAAAGCGTCCGTTGATCACGGCGACTTTCTCATCCCCTTGTAAATGCAGTTTGCCTTCAATAATATTCATCTGTTTCTCCTAATCTATATACATTTTTGAATTGTTTCCAGTTGAACAATAAGCTGATCGAACTGTTCTAATGTCAGCATATTGGGTCCGTCGCTGAGCGCGTTTTTGGGATCGGGATGGGTTTCAAAGAAAAACCCGTCTACACCCACGGCCGCGGCAGCCCTGGCAAGCGGAGGGACAAAGCTGCTGTCTCCGCCGCTTTTGCCGCCTGCGGCTCCGGGCATCTGGACGCTGTGGGTCGCGTCAAAAATCACCGGCGCAAAGTCGCGCATAATCACCAAGCTTCGCATATCCACGACCAGGTTGCCGTAGCCAAAGGTGCTACCCCGCTCGGTCAGCCAGATGTCATAAGCTTTGGCGTTTGCGTAATTAACCTCATCGCACCCTCTGGTTTTCAGCGCCTTGAGCACGGAGTGGCGCATATCCTTTGGATGCAGGAATTGCCCCTTTTTGATATTGACACCGGCTTTTGTCTTGGCGGCACTGACAATCAGATCGGTTTGGCGGCATAAAAACGCCGGGATTTGCAGTACGTCTGCTACTTCTGCTACGGGCGCGGCCTGATTTGGCTCGTGAATATCGGTCAAAATTTTGCAGTCAAACGCCTCTTTGACCTCCTGCAAAATCTTCAATCCCTCATCCATACCCGGGCCCCGGTAACTTTCAAGCGAAGTGCGGTTGGCTTTGTCAAAACTGGCTTTGAAATAAAATTGATGATCTCTGCTGTATCGCTGCAAATGCTCGGCGATGCCCATCACCTGTTCGCGGCTTTCAATGACGCACGGTCCGCTAATGAGTATCATGTGGCATCTCCCATGGATTCTTCAAACAGGTAGGCGTGATCGCCTGGCAGCGCCGCGTATACGGCGCGTGCCAAATCACGTATCTCCCACAAAGCGGCTTTGTTGCTGCGCAGGATCAGAAAGTTTTGCAAACTTCTGGCGTTTATGCTCCATGTCAGTTCGGTTTTGTAGCTTTCAGGCAGCGCATACTTGGCCACATCGTTACTCACACCGCTTTGCAGCAGCTTTTGCAGGTTTTCAAGGGCGGCTTTGCTGGCTGCGTCCACGGCTTCATTGCCCGTCATCACAAGGTATTTGGCGGGATCAACCTGCCCGGATTCTTTGAGTTCTTTCAGGGTATAACGGGTGGACTTGACGCTGAGGCTGGCGATACGGTGGCGGGCCAACTCCTGCAAAAGCGCGCGGCTGATGCCTTTGATGTAGAAATTGTAATGCAGATGCTCCAGCGTTGAAGCGTGCTTGTATTTGTTGCCGACCCGCTCGATGAGTTCACGGTCTTTTACTCCGCCGCCGTCGCTTTTATCAAAGCTTTGCCAGCAGGTACGGATGGCGTTTGAACAGATATTTAAAGGCGTGTAATGCAGCAGTGTAACGTCCAAGTGGCTCTCCTGAAATGTTTTGCCTTTATTGTACAAAACATTTCATAACAGAGGGTTTAAAACAGTTTATCAGCGATCTGTTCTAACTTTTTAGCGATCTCTTCAAGATAATAATTCATCATAGTTCACCCCCTTACTGTTTAAGCCCAAGCAGGGTATTAAGCATCTGGTCACTGGTCGTGATCGTTTTGGAGTTGGCCTGGAAACCTCTTTGTACCGTGATCAGCTTGGTAAGGCTTCGGCTTAAATCCACGTTACTCATCTCAAGCGCGCTGGATTGGATAAAGCCCTTGCCCCCCGTCGCGGCTGTACCCACGATGGGATCGCCGGAGTTGGCAGACTGGACGTACATATTGTCCCCGTCGTTGCTAAGACCCTGGTTGTTGGAAAATTTCGCCATAGCCAGCTGGGCTAAGCCGAAACTTCGGCCGTTGCTGAAACTGCCGATCAGCGTACCGCTTTGATCGATCCGGATATCAAGCAGATCCCCGCCGGCATACCCGTCCTGACTGATACCGCCTGTGGAGGATTCTTTGTTGAAACTGGTCAATCCGTCATAACCCCCGCCGCCGAAATCAAGCTGTACCGACTGATCGGGTTCAGCGCCGTTGTTTGGCGAAAAGGTAAAACTAGACGGGGTCATAGACGCAATAGAACCGCTGTTGTCAAAACTTATAGAACCGTTGGTGATTTTATTGGTGAAAGGAGCGTTTTCGCCGGCTATGGAAGCGGGTTTGGGAATACTGATCTCCATATCCCACTGGCTCCCTCCTCCCGAGGTGCTGCTTGCTTTCATAAAATCAATTTTTACCGTATGTTTGGTCCCCAGGCTGTCATATACTTCCGTACTGGCGCTGTGGGTGGCAGCATACATGGATTGCGATATCTTGGAACCGGTACTGCCTGCGGCCAGGTTGCCCGAGATCGAATTAAAAATCGAAGAGAGTTTTTCATTTTCAGTCACGGAACCCGAGCTTAAGCCCGTAACAGTCATATTCATATCCTCCCCTCCACTATCGGGGTTTCGCAGCGTCAACGAACCTTCACTGTTTAAACCAAACTCAACATCGGGATTTGCCTCTGCCGCCGCGTCACCGTCATAATCGACATTATTTCTGGCGTCGTTTTGCATATGCTCCAAAAGATCGGCAGTCGTACGAAAACTGCGCTCTGTATTGTCATACACCCCCAAACCTGAAGCCCCGGTAGAATCGTAAGTATAACGGTGTGCCGTTATAACATTGGCGTCACCAAGACCCGTGCCCTGGTCGTCGTTTACAACCAGATCAATATTCTTTTTCTCCGCAGTCGTCCCGTTTTCATTGGTATTGATAAGTTTCAAATCACCGCCGTCATAAGTTGCCTGAACACCATGCTCACTTGTTTTGGCATTGATCGCCGCGGCTAAACCGTTGCCGTAATCCACGGGCGCTTCACCGTCAGAGACGGTATACGTCACATTGACACCGTTGATATCCAAATCCATATCAGCGTCGCCGCCGCCTGTATTTGCTGCGGCTAATGTCTGCTCATTTTCAGCCTGGTCATAGCTCATCCAGACACCCTCGCCGTCTTTGACATTCAGCGCTTCACCGTTTTGGTTAAACAGGACGCCCACGTCATTAATCCTGTCTTGAATATTGGGATCATCGATATAATCACCCTCTTCATCCACTACGTCAAACTCTCCGGTGCCGTTGGCATCGTATTTCAATGAATACACGGGGGATTTTGTCTCCACCTGGTCCCCCGAATTCAGATTGGCCTTGAGTGAAATCTCTGAAGATTTTTGCGCGGGAGTAGTCATCCCCGGCTTTATTTGAAGATCTTCAATCGCAGCAGTTGTCTCAATCTCTTTGGTATCTTCGTTGCGCGTCCACCCCTGCACGATATAGCCGTTGTTATCCACAAAATTGCCGTCCCCGTCAAATTTGAAATCCCCGGCGCGGGTATATTTATACGTATCGCCGCCGTCGGGGCTGACCATGAAAAAACCGTCCCCCTGGATGGCGACGTCTGTGTTTTTATCGGTGGTTTCAACCGAACCCTGTGAAAAGATATTGTCTATGGAGTTGATCGAAGTACCAAGACCCACCTGCATGGGGTTTTTACCGCCCATCTCTCCCTGCGGGGCCGTGGCGACGTTTCTAGTCTGGCTGAGCATATCGGCAAAACTGGCCCTGCCGTATTTAAACCCGTTGGTATTGACGTTTGCGATATTGTTTGATTCTGTATCCATTGCGATCTGGTGGGCCTGAAGGCCTGACACACCGGACCAAAGTGATCTCATCATGGCTGCATCCTTTAAAGAGGTAAATTCTTCTTCTGTTTATTACAGGATGCTAAGCAAATTTTATTCCAGTTTCATACCTTTTTGTTTTCTTGCCGTGAGGAATTTGATCGCGCTTGTTGATATCACGATTTCAAGCAAACTGGCAAGAATGAGAGAGTAGTAATGAAGCTTGTCGATACTTTGAGTATTGTAGCCTATGGTAGCCATGGCTATCACCAGCGTCAGGGGCATGGAGTGGGCAAAGCCAAGCAGCATCGCGTCCTTTTGCTTGATCAGCAAAAACGCCAGAATACGCGCGCCCATCATGATTGCCGTGATCAAAAATGCCTGGCTGATGAGTCCTGGCATCTTCAAAGCAGCCGGATCAAAGCTAAAGCCCACGTGGATAAAAAACAGCGGCACCAAAAAGCCAAAACCAAAGGAGGAGAGTTTGTCTTCAAGTTCTTTTTTGTGGTTAAAAAAGCTGGCAATCAAAATACCGGCGATAAAGCTGCCAAAGGCTACTTCCAGCTTCAGGGCCAGCATCAGGGCGATCAGGACAAAAAAGGTTGCGATGGCTAAGCGGATATCTTTTTCTTTATTGTCAATTTTTGGCATGAGGTGGTTTTTGAGTTCGGGATACCACCAAAACAGCCAGTGCAGCAGGCGGTACAGCCCAAACATCGCAAACAAAAACAGCGTTAAAATCGTCAGCTTTTCTGCCAGTTCGCCTCCGATGCCAGACTCGCTGGCGGCATCCACAAAGGTCAGCATCGCGATACTGATTACCTCGGCAAAGATGCCTACTTTCAGCGAAAGCTTGACCCAGCCGTGCCCGCCGTACTCTTTGCTAAGGGCGGTGATCATCCCCACTGAAATCAGCGGAATGATCGTGATCATAAACAGCGAAAAGCCCGCCATATAACCAAAAAGAATGGAGAAAAAATAGAGCCACGCCAGATAGCGAAAGGAGAGTTTGGCAATGGGTTTGTCTTCAAGCAGGTTTTTAAGGTTGACCTCAAGGCCGGCTAAAAACATCAGGTATAAAAACCCCACCTCGGCCATGAGATGCAAAATGTCATGCTCGTATAAAAAACCGTAATACCCGGCAACAGAACCCAGAATAATCTCCACCGGAGCGGTTGCGACCTTGAAATACTTTGCTACAAAAGGAGAGATCCAAAGCAGCAAAGAGATGGTTAAAATCAGCGTGATTTCATCTGCAATTTCTGGCAATACCATATCCAAACTCTTGAACCATCGCGCGGTCTTTTTTGGTTTGCGCGCCCTTGGCCGTAAGATAATCCCCGATCACGATCGCATCAATTCCCGCGTCAAAAAGGGACTTTTGATCATCTGCAAAGACCAGTT
>CAYUAC010000069.1:0-10742 GCA_964442515.1 uncultured Campylobacterales bacterium
TACTAATAGACTGTTTGTTATCTTTTTAAGACAACCACTACCTTATTAAGCATATAATAGTGCTAAGCGTTACGCGCTAAGTGCTATGCAGGAATAACCGATCTTTACTCAAACAATATATACGTGCATAATACATAGCACATAACACATAATACTCTAGCCATTGCTGTTCGCAGCAGAGAGCAAAGCGTTAAAAACAATAACCCTTTGCTCTCTACGCGGTGTCTGTAGAGAGGAGGTCATACCCGGTCCCATCCCGAACCCGGAAGTCAAGCTCCCCATCGCCGATGATACTCGCCCCTCCGGGGCCGGAAAAGTAGGTCGACGCCGCGTTGAGATTTTTCCTCACATATATTATTTTTCTCTTACTGACTTGATTTCACACTCGTTTTACACTGACAATGAATTACATTATCGCGTATAAAAATTCAAAAGCTTCATAAAATTCTCTTTTAAAGACGGTTATCATTGATCCAAGGGTTGCAATAATGATTATAAGTGAAACGGTAATCTTAATGGGAAAGCCTACGACAAGCAGGTTGAACTGCGGCATCGTTTTCATCAACATACCAAAGATAACATCGGAGATATATGCTAACGCAACAATGGGAAATGCTATGGTAAAGCCCATAACAAAAAAGTTGCTCATCGCATTGATAAAATACTGTACGATATCATCGGTTAGCAGAAAGCTGCCAAGTGGAACCTGATTGATTGAATCGGCCATAAACATGATCATATAATGGTGGGCATTGATCTGCAGGAGCGTTAAAATCGCTACGAGGGTGATAAATATTCCCAGTATAGGAGAATTCACACCTGAGACGGGATCCATCGCGCTGGCCATTGAGAAGCCCATGATAAAAGACATGATTTCAGCCGCATACATCAGCATCAGCATGACGATGGTAAGGGCCAGGCCAGCGATAACGGCAAAAACGATTTCAAAAAACAGCCCCGTAAGAATAGAGTGCAGGGTGGGTTCTACCTGAGTGATTTCCGCAAAAGGGAAAAGGATAACGGTTAAATAAAACGCAAACGCTGCTTTGACCTGTACCGAAAGGCTTTGGTGGTTAAAAATAGGCATGGTCGCAAAAAGTGCGGTAATGCGTGCAAACAGCAGAAAGAAGGAAAAGACATACTCTTCACTGATCAGTTCAAACCAGCTCATTATAACCGCTGCAGCTGTTTATCATTTAACTCGTAAACCCTGTCACACTGCATTGCCAACTCACGATCATGGGTTACGATAAAAAGTCCGCCACGATAGTTTTTGATGTATTCATGCAGCGTCTGCATAACCGAAGCGGCAGTTTGTTTGTCAAGATTGCCGGTTGGTTCGTCGGCAAAGATAAGCTTAGGCTGTTTGCTTAAAACCCTCGCAATGGAAACCCTTTGCTGCTGGCCTCCGGAAAGCTCGGTAACGTGTTGGTTGATAACGCTACTGATGCCTAATTTCTCCAGCAAAGCACTTTCAACTTTATTATCCGCTATCAGCGAAGCTATCTCGATATTTTGCATCGCACTCATCGATTTAAACAGATAATGAAACTGAAAGATAATACCCAACTCTTTTCGTCGAAGTTCCGTACAGTCTGTAGTGTAAATATTTTGATTGCGGATAAAAACTTCTCCGCTTTTGGGAGGCAGAAAAGAAGAGAGGTTATGTAAAAGGGTGGATTTTCCGCTGCCGCTGACGCCGACTATAGCGATGCTTTCCGCTTCGTGCAGCGTCAGGTCGATATCGTTAAAGAGTTCGTAATCAAAGCTAAAGGAGAGCCCTCTAGCTTCAAGCAGAGGCTTAGCCACCGCCTGCCTTACTGTCCTAGCTCGGCAGCTACTTCAGCGGCGAAATCGTCCTGTTTTTTCTCAACGTTTTCACCCAGTTCGTAGCGTACAAAATGTACAAGTTTCGCGCTGCCGCCGGCTTGCTTGGCAACAGAATCCAAAAACTCTCCGACACTGACCTTGTCATCTTTGACAAAGGGTTGTTTTTCAAGAGTATTGTCTTTGTAATATTTGTTTATTTTACCGGGTAGAATCTTATCCCAGATTTTTTCCGGTTTGCCCTCTTTTTTGAGCTGTTCTTTTGCGATCTCTTCCTCTTTTGCGATCACATCTTCAGGAACCGCTTCGGGGTTGATATACTGTGGATTCATAGCCGCTGCGTGCATAGCCACGTCTTTGAGCGCTTCTGCCACGGCTTTTGATGTTTCGCCGCTGTCGCACTCTGCCGCGACGATAACGCCGACTCTGCCGTTTTGGTGCAGGTAACCGCCCACGCACCCCTTTTCACCGGTTTCAAGCGTATGAAAACGCTGAACAACGATGTTTTCGCCGATTTTAGCAATCTGCGTACTGAGATAATCGGAAAATTTCTCGCCGTTGATTGTCGTTTCATGCAGTTCATCCACCGTTGATGCGTCTTGATCATGGATGTGTTCAGACGTATCCTTCGCAAAATCTTTGAAGTTGTCGTTTTTTGCGACAAAATCCGTTTCGGCATTGATCTCTGTGATTGTCGCTTTATGGTTGTCTTTACTGATTGTAACGGTTATAGTGCCTTCAGCAGCAACTCTGTCGGCTTTTTTCGCCGCAGCGCTGAGCCCTTTTTTGCGAAGCAGTTCCACCGCTTTGTCTTGATCGCCCTGGGCTTCGGTAAGAGCTTTTTTACAAGCCATCATACCCGCACCCGTCATCTCTCTTAATGCTTTTACGTCACTTGCTTTGATTGCCATGATTATTCTCCTTGTTCTTGCTTCTGTTCAGCCGCTTTTTCCTCAACCGCGTCATTTTCCTGGGCAGTTTCCGTTTCCGCTTCCGGCTGTGCGGCTTCGGGATCTTCCACCTCTTCTTCAGCGGCAGCTCTGCCCTCGATAATGGCATCAGCGATCTCTTTGCAGTACAGGTTGATCGATCTGATCGCATCGTCGTTGCCCGGAATCGGATAATCGATAAGATCGGGATCACAGTTGGTATCAAGCGGGGCGATGATTTTCATGCCAAGCTTCCTTGCTTCGTGTACGGCAATGTTTTCTTTGACCGCATCGATTACGAATAAATAGTTTGGAATATCCTTCAGGTTTCGAATACCGCCTAAATAGTTGATAAGTTTATCTTTTTTTCTTGTCAGCATCAACGCTTCTTTTTTTGTAAGCAGATCAAGCTGGCCTTTTTCTTCCATCTGTTCGATCACTTCCAGTTTCTTGATCGATTTTCTCATTGTGTTAAAGTTTGTCATCATACCGCCGAGCCATCTGGTGGATACAAAAGGCATACCGCATCTGGTCGCGTGTTCTTTGACCGCTTCGCTTGCCTGCTTTTTGGTGCCTACAAACAATACCTGCTCGCCTTGTTCGGCCGCGTCTCTGACAACGTTATACGTGTATCTGAAGTATCGAAGTGTTTTTTGCAGATCGATAATATAAATGTTCTTTCTCACGCCGAAAATATATTTTTTCATTTTCGGGTTCCATCTTCTTGTCTGGTGTCCAAAGTGCACGCCGCACTCTAAGAGGTCTTTCATAGTTACCATATGTACTATCCTTCTTTGTGAAATTGGGTTTGGCCTCTGCGGTCCTTAATGATTTTAGAGGTGGTCTAAAATCACAACCGTAAAAGGAATTACCGCATGAGTATTTGCTTTTAATACAAAGCAGGTGATTATAGCGAAAAAAGTTTAATAAAAATTGAAAGTATCCCCGTAAAAAAACGGGGAAGGGTTAAGCTATCGGTGTGGTGTCTGTATTGCAAAGAAACTGCGGCCGCAGCTTCTTGGCGCCAAAGGGCGGATTTTGGGGTTTGTTGTCGCTGCTGTTATACACAAAAAAGCAGTTGGTCCGGGGCCAGGGGGAGATATTGTCGGGGCTGCCGTGCATAATGTTGCATTCATGAAAGACTACCGTGCCCGGTTTGCCGTACACCCCTACGATCTGCCCGCCGCTGTCTTTGGTAAATTCGTTGATCGCTTCCAGTGAAGGTGTACCAAGCATCTGGTTTTTCAGCGACTGTTTGTGGTTGTCCTTGGGCGTCTCACCCGGGCAGGAGACGTACTTTTTGTGGCTTTTGGGGATTACAAACAGCGGCCCGTTGTATGCGGTGTTTTCAGTCAGCATGATCCAGCCTGTTACAACCTTAGGTGCGGGCAGTCCGTCTTCGCTGTGCCACGTTTCAAAATCGCTGTGCCAGGGAAAAGATTTACCATCCAGTGCGGGTTTGATATTAATTCGGGACTGGTGCAGATAGATATCCTCGCCGATGAGCTGTTTTGCGATGGTTGTTAAGCGGGGATCTTTGGAAAGCGCGTCAAAGGTTTTGCTGTATTTTGGCAGATCAAAGATTGAACGCACGATATCGGAGTTTTCTTCTGTGACAAAGGCTTCATCACCGTGGTAATCTCTGTTTTGTACAAGGCTGTCGCATTCTTCGCGCAGTTTGTTTACTTCTTCCTTGCTGAACAAATCTTCGATAAGCACAAAGCCCTCATCTTCAAACTGGCGCAGTTGCTGCTTACTGAGTGCGTACTGCCCGCTTTTTTTTTCTCCAAAAATTACGGGATCGACTCTGTCTATGATCTTTTCTTTTGAAGATTGCCTGGTGGGGTATTTATCGATAGAATTATGCATATTCTAGTGCCTCCTTTGTACATGGTTGTATCACAAAAAAATCACTATTGCCAAATTATAACAGATAGCTGCTTAAAAGTTAATAAGAACACTATAAAGGTTGTTATGTATTGACATGTATACTTTATCAGACAGGCAGGTTAAGTGCTAAAAATGAGCTGTTAAAAAAAATGTGGTAAAATTGCGATTAAAAAAGAAAGTATCTATGCAGTTTGAACCCTATCCGTTTGAAAAACTAAGCACGCTTTTACAAGATGTGTGTCCAAATGAAGCGTATGAACCCTTTAATCTTACCATCGGCGAACCGCAGTTTGACACGCCCGCGTTCATTCAAGACGCGCTAAAAAACAGCAGCGGGCTGCTCAAAAAGTATCCTAAAACCGGCGGACTGGAGGAGCTTAAATCTGCCCAGCGTGATTTTGTCCAAAGACGTTTTGGTGTAACGCTGCAGACCCGGCAGTTGATACCGACGTTTGGGACCAGGGAAGTGCTGTTTAATTTCCCCCAGTTTCTGCTTTTTGACGTGCAAGATCCGGTGATGGCTTATACCAATCCCTTTTATCAGATATATGAAGGCGCCGCTGTTGCCAGCCGGGCCAAAAGCGTTTATATCGATCCGGGTACATTCCTGGATGCTTCACAGATGCAAGAAGTTGATTTTGTGATCTTAAATTACCCCAACAACCCCACAGCTATGTGCGCGGATATGGATCATCTCAAACAGTGGGTCGAGTATGCACTAAAGTATGATTTTGTACTGCTTAATGATGAGTGCTACAGTGAAATCTACTTTGACACGCCTCCGGTATCGCTGCTTGAAGCCAGTGTAGCTGCGGGCAATGAAAGCTTTCATAATATTCTTGTGATCAACTCCGCTTCCAAGCGCTCCAGCGCGCCGGGGCTGCGAAGCGGTTTTATCGCAGGCGATGCCGCGCTTTTGCAAGCTTATGGCAAATACCGCACCTACGTCGGCGCGGCCAGCCCGCTGCCGCTGCAAAAAGCCGCAATCGCGGCGTGGAGTGATGAAGACCATGTCAGGGAGTTTCGCCAAAGCTACAGCCAAAATTTCGCAATCGCTAAGGAGATGCTTGGCACGTCGCTGCCTGAGGCGACTTTTTATATCTGGCTGCACGTGGGCGATGAACTGGCGTTTGCAAAGAGAGTGTATAAAGAGTATAATGTCAAAGTATTGCCCGGCAGTTACCTGGGCAGAAACGGTGCGGGGAAAGGCTACGTGCGTCTTGCGCTGGTACTGGAACCCGCGCAGATGAAACAGGCGTTGCAAAGGGTGGTTGATGCTTTATAAAAACGGCCGATATATCAATAGATACAAAAGTATTTGGTAAAAGGAGTAACAGATGGAAATCAATGCAGCTTCCATGATGGCTCATCAAAGTATGATGAACACAAGCGCCCACAACGTGGCAAATGTCAATACACAGGATTACAATGCAAAACAAAGCAGCATCGGCAATGAACTTCAGGTCAATACGACTGAAACGAAGATGCCGACGAACTTAAGCAAAGAGATGCCAGAACAGGTAAACGTTACCGCCGGGTTTGACGCCCAGGCAAAAGCGATCCACTCTCAGGACCATGTGCTTGGCACGCTTTTGAATATGAAGGTATAGTTTTTGCTTGAGCAAAACAAAACTTACAACAAACAAAGAGGATAGATGCAGCAAGAGCAATTAGACGCAATGGAGCAGATAGAAAATTTAAAAAACGATGAGCAGTTTCAGCAGAATCTGCAGACGCTGGCAAAAGAAGCCAAAGAAGAAAACAGCGTAGCCAAAATGTACCAGGTTTTGGACGCGACGCTTCTAGTTCAGGATGAAAGCCAGCAGGATGAGGCGATCGATGAGATTTATACGCTGATTTTGCAAACTTCATTTGATGATCTGGCCAAACATTTGGCCGAGGAAAAAAAGTTTGACCATGAGGATGAGGAGCATCTTGCGAAGCTTCGGGCAATCTACGAACACGGGATCGAAAAATACAGCAGCGGCGATTTTACCGGCGCCAAAGAGATTTTTTTGGTGCTTTACCACGTTTTTGACGCCGAGCATATGAAACTGCCGCTGCTGGTGCATGTCACTGCAGCCTCCAAGGAAGTGGATTTTGAAGATTTTTTTCAAGACTTTGCCGATGCCCGGAAGATCGCCGAAGATACCAGCGCGTACGCGTATTTTATAAAAGATTTTAAAATCGATGCCGAAAGCTTTCTGGAAGAAAACAGCGAAGCACTCAAAGCAGCACTTGTGGAGCTGGAAGGTTTGAGGAGTTAAGCGGTGCGGGTGCATTTTATCGGAATCGGAGGAATAGGGCTGTCGGGATTGGCGAAGTTTTTGCAGCATGACGGCTACAGTATCAGCGGTTCTGATATGAAAAGTACCCCCATCACCGACGCGCTTGTAAAAGCAGGGGCCAAGCTGACCATTCCCCACAGCTGCAACGCGATTTCGGGACAGGAGCTGGTGATCCACTCTGCAGCAATCAAGCCAAACAACGTCGAACTGCGACAGGCAAAAGAAGCGGGTATCAAATCGATGCCAAGAAGCGAAGCGTTGAAATTTATTTTGCAGGATAAACAGGTCTATTCCGTCGCCGGGGCCCACGGCAAAAGTACGACTTCGGCGATTTTGGCATCTCTGCTTGAACACAGCAGTGCCATCATCGGGGCTATTAGCAAAGATTTTGGTTCCAACGTACGCATCAAAAACAAAAAAACACTGGTGTTTGAAGCCGATGAAAGTGACGCGAGTTTTCTCAATTCCAACCCCTACTGCGCCGTTGTTACCAATGCCGAACCCGAGCATATGGAGTTTTACGGCTACGATGAAAAACGCTTTTACGAAGCCTATACCGACTTTATCAAAAAGGCTACAAAACGGGTACTGTACAGAGACGATGCGTTTTTAAAAAGCCTGGATGTGGATGCCACCTGGCTTTGTAAAGACGATATCAAAGATATAAGCTTTGTGCTCAAAGACAAGCTGCCCTATACCCGTTTCAGGCTTAAAGACCTGGGTGAATTTGAAGTTTACGGTTTTGGCGAACATATCGCTATTGATGCCTCTTTGGCGATCCTGGCCGCACTTGAGCAGCTGCCCCTTGGCACGATCAAAAAAAATATCAAAAACTACAAGGGGATTAAGAAGCGCTTTGATATTATCCACAGCGATGAGAACCTTACTATTATCGATGATTACGCCCATCACCCCACAGAGATCAAAGCGACGATGGCTTCTGCCATCGAATTTGCCAGGCTCAGCGGTAAAAAGCCCGTCACCGCTATCTGGCAGCCGCATAAATACAGCCGCACTATTGATAATCTGCAGGGGTTCAAAGAGTGCTTTAAAGGGTGTGATAGATTGGTTATCTTACCCGTATACAGCGTGGGAGAAGAGCCGTGTCACATTGACTTTGAAAAAGAATTCAGCGATTATGAAGTGATCTTTGCCGACAGTGTGCATACCAACCAGCTGTTTCAAGATGATACAATGATCGCAGATATTAAGCAGGGGTTGATCTTAGGGTTAGGCGCCGGTGATATCACCTATCAACTACGGGGGCAAATTTGAAACTGGCATTATTGATTGTAGCCGTTGCGCTGTTTATTATCTCGGTTCTTGCCGTGGTAAAAGAAAAATATGAAAAAGAAGTGATCACCGGCAGCGTGCTTGGCTTT
This sequence comes from uncultured Campylobacterales bacterium, assembly GCA_964442515.1. GTDB lineage: Bacteria > Campylobacterota > Campylobacteria > Campylobacterales > Sulfurovaceae > TCS-49. The sequence goes on from CAYUAC010000069.1 coordinate 8,317, forward strand.
GTACTCCTGGCGGTGGCGTATAACTATTTTGTCGGCATCGGGACTGATACAATGCAAAAAATCGTATACGCATACGAACACAATAAAACCCTGCAATGCGATGAGATGCAGGTAAATAAGCAAGAGTTCAGTTACGATTACGCGACCCAGAGTTTTGTGGGCAGGGGTGAGTTTAAGGGCAAAGTGATCTCTATTGATACATGTGAGGTGCAATGATAGATCCGGACAAACTTGATTTAGGTGAGTACGTCAGCGCGTTTGAATCGTTTTTAGCACGGCCCAAACCCTTTATCCTTCAGGGCGATATCAATACCCACTACCGCTATATTGCAAAGCTGCAAACCTATGAATTTACACCGCCTCCGCCTGTAAAAAATCTGGATCAAGCGTTGATGCACCTTAGCAAGCAGGGGGTTTTACCCCTTGAAGAGATTTATGAATTCATCAAAATTATAGATTATTTTGCCTATCTCAAAACGCTTGCGTTTGAAGGCAAGATCAAAGAGTGGATCGACAATATCAAAATCCCCGAGCAGATCAGTGAGATCAGTTCTTTTTTTGACGATCACGGCGGCATTGATATCAACAAGGATGAAACCCTCTACGGCCTGCACAGGGCATATGAACGCAGCAAAAAAGAGATCAGGCAGAAACTGTACGGTATGACCAACAACCGCGATCTGCAAAACTTTCTGGTTGACAGGCAGGTTCACTTCCATGATCAGCAGGAGTGTCTGCTGGTCAGAGGCGGTTTCCACGCGGTGATGAAAGCAAGTGTGGTGGGCAGAAGCAGCGGCGGATTTTTTTACGTACTGCCCCAGAGCGTATCGCAGCTGCGCCAGCACCAAAGCGGCATCCTTGACAAGATCGAACAGATCAAAACGCGCTATGCCAGGGAGTTTAGCGCGGTCTTTCATACCCATCTGCCCTTTTTGCGATTTATCAATAAAACCTTTGATCAGTTTGACCATTACCAGGCCAGGATATTTTTTGCCAAAGCCAAAGATTACAGTTTTATCCTGCCAAACAAAAGCCAAAAGGTACGGCTTGGAGGGTTTTTACACCCCGCACTCAAAGAGGGTGTCAGCTGTGATATTTCGCTGGAAAAAAAGGTGATGATTATTACCGGTGTCAACGCCGGGGGCAAAACGATGCTGCTCAAATCGCTTTTGAGTGCGGTGTTTATGGCTAAATATCTGCTGCCTATGCATTGCAACCCCTCTCATACCCAAATCGGCAGTTTTAAAAGTATCGAAGCCATCATCGATGATCCCCAAAACGTGAAAAACGATATCTCCACCTTTGCCGGACGGATGCTGGAATTTAGCAAAATGTTTAACAAAACCAAAGCGATCGCGGGCGTGGATGAGATCGAACTGGGTACCGACAGCGACGAGGCGGCTTCGCTTTTTAAAGTGATCCTTTCCCGGCTGATCAAACGCGATATTACCCTGATTGTCACCACCCACCACAAACGCCTGGCTTCATTGATGGCAAGCAGCGAAGATGTGGAGCTTGTCGCGGCGGTGTATGACAAAAAAAAGCAGCTGCCTACCTATACCTTTTTACAAGGTGCCATCGGCAAGAGTTATGCCTTTGAAACCGCCCAGCGCTACGGTATTGCTAAAAACGTCGTAGCCGAGGCCAAAGAGGTTTTTGGCGAGGATAAGGAAAAACTTAACGAACTGATCGAAAAGTCTACCACCCTTGAAAGCCAGCTTCGCAAAAAGATTTCCCAAGCCGATAAAAATCTTGCGCATCTGCAAAAGCAGCAGCAGGAGCTGGATGCGTACAAGCAAAAGCTGGCCGCAGATTATGACGCCATGGTTGCGCAGCTTACCAGAGGGTATGAAGCAGCAAGAAAAGAGCTCAAACAAGCGATCAACAAAGATACCAAAACAAAACACAGAGCCCTTAACAGTGCCGATAAAACACAAAAAAACCTCCGGCAAAACAGTGCCGAAACCAAAAACAAAGCCGCGCCAAAAGCAGCCGGCCTGAAAGTAGGGCAGTGGGTGCGCTACAACAATTCCAAAGGCGTGATTACCAAGCTTTCCAATAAAAAGGCGTTTGTGGAAATCAACGGGATGACCCTGCAGGTGAAAAAAGAAAAACTCACCCCCGCTGCCAAACCCAAAAAAGAGGCAAGCGTGGATGTGGCGGTGCAAAAAGAAGCGGGTTTTGTCAAGCTGGATCTGCACGGAATGCGCTGGGAAGAGGCAAGGGACGAACTGGACCGTTTTGTCTCAAACGCCCTTCTGCACAGCTTTGATGAAGTCTTTGTCTACCACGGCGTGGGCAGCGGAGCGCTTGCGCGGATGGTGCGCGAATTTTGCAAAAATCATCCACGAATTGCCTCCTGCGAAGACGCCGCACCCAATCAGGGCGGGTCCGGTGCGACAGTCATAAAGTTTTAAGCAATAAAA
>CAYUAC010000070.1:0-10604 GCA_964442515.1 uncultured Campylobacterales bacterium
AAAGGGTGACATCCTCACACTGAGCAAAGACACCGTCGATATGGAGAAAAAAATCGTCTCATTAAGCTACCCCGCGATCATCGACAGCGTCAAAGAGGGCGAAATGATCTATATATCCGACGGCAACATCCGGGTCAAGGTCATTCATAAAAAGCAGGATGCTTTGGAGTGTGAAGTGGTGGTGGCCAATACGCTGCATTCAAAAAAGGGCGTCAATTTCCCAAACAGCGAAATCAGTATCGACAGTATCACCCCAAAGGATAAAAAAGATCTCATCTTTGGCTGTGACAAGGTCGATCTGGTCGCTATCAGCTTTGTACGAAGCGCCAGAGATATCAGGCAGGCCAGAGAAATCTTGCAAGCTCAGGGCCAAAACCCCGATATCTTTGCCAAGATCGAAACACCCGCGGCGGTAGAAGATATTGATAATATCATCGAAGAAACCGACGGCGTCATGGTCGCCAGGGGTGATATGGGCGTTGAACTTGGCGTTCATAAAGTACCGCCCATTCAAAAGATGATCGTGCGAAAATGCAATGAAAAAAACAAACCCGTCATCATCGCTACCCAAATGCTGACTTCCATGATCGATTCGCCTTATCCCACCAGAGCGGAGATGTCGGATGTGGCTAACGCGGTTTTGGACGGAGCCGACGCATTGATGCTGTCAGATGAAACCACCGTGGGCAGGTACCCCTTTGAAGTGATAAAAGTGTTACATGATGCGATTGTGGAAGCTGAGGGGATTTATCCCTATTACAAGCTGGATAATATCAGTGAACAAGACAGCGTGGTCGCTTCAGCGGCGATGATGGCTCAAAATATGAACCCCGAAGCGCTGGTGGTTTTTACCAGAGCGGGCAAAACGGCCAGGAAACTTTCGCAGTTTCGTACCGACAAACCCATTCTGGCGTCCTGTTACAACATGGATACGCTGCGCCGTCTCAAAGTGGTGTGGGGCGTACAGCCCATCTATCTGTCCCGGGAGTTTAACGACAGTAACGAACTGCAGTACCGCTTTATCAAAAAGGGACTTGAGTGCGGCATGATCGATATGGACAAGCGCTATATTTTTGCGTTTAGCTACCCGCTTGAAAGCCGCTTTTCGACCAATGTGGTGCGGGTAATGGAAAAAGAGAGCTTTAATTATCTGATAGATAAGTTTGAGCAAACGCTTTGACAAGGGTTTGCAGCGAAAAACCCGGGGGTTGTTTTTCGTAAAAAACACCCGTAGCAAGCAGGGAGTTGACTAACCCGGCTCCGGCTTTATCGCTGATATAAAAGTTGACGTTTTGCTTAGCGGCGATCTTTGGCAGTTCCAGTGCCGGTTTCGTGCCCTTTGTCACCACGGGATTGTCGGTAAACTCCACACTGTAATCATCCCGGCTGTTGATATGAACAAAAGCGATGTAGCGCTCAACCGGAGTGATGGCGTGAAAACTGTTTTTTTCCGCGGTACAAATCATCACCGTCAAGGATGTTTTTTCATCGTTAATATGCAGCTGCTTGCCGCTGACAAGAGCGGTTGCGATTTTAAAGCGCGCGCTTTTGATGATGCGTGAAAACGTCGGGCGCGACACGTTCATCTTTTTGGCCGCCTCGTCCTGATACAGTCCCCGGCTGTCCATTAAAAATACCGCTTCCATCTCGTCGTGATCCAGTGTAACGCTGCCGGTATCTTTGTGATCGGTAGGACCGAACTCTTTGTATACGGGTTTAAAACCGTACTCTCTTTTGTTTTTTGATCGCGGCATCGGTGACCTTTCGTATAATTCTTTTGTCAAATTATACCATAACCACTGTTTATACTTGACATATGTGCACATAAATGCTAATATTTTACTATACCATGATATAAAAAGATAATAACTATTATAAATGTTTTTTATCTTTGTTCATGAACTTGGAGGGTTATTATGTCACAGGAAAAATCTATTCCCACCCCCTACCGGATAAAAAGATACTGGTTCTTTTTATTCGTGACGGTGGTGGCGCTGGTATTGCCGTGGATCACGGTTGACGGCAATCATCTGTTTTTGCTCAGTTTTGATCAGAAACAGCTGCATTTGGCTTTTGTCGCTTTTGATATGCAAGAGTTGTATCTGATGCCGTTTTTGCTGATGCTTCTGTTTATCGGCATCTTTTTTATCACCACACTCGGGGGCCGCGTATGGTGCGGCTGGGCTTGCCCGCAGACGATTTTTAGAGTCATTTACCGTGACTTTTTAGAAACCAAGCTGCTTGGTCTGCGCAAACGCATCGCCAACAAGCAGCAGGAACCGGATATGAGCAAGGCAGGCAACAAGATCAAAAAGCTTGTTGCCATCTTGCTGTGGTCCGCGCTTTCGCTGCTGGCGGCGTCTAACTTTATGTGGTATTTCGTACCGCCTGAGGATTTCTTTGCCTACCTGGCCAATCCGGGTGAGCATATGGTCCTGCTTGGGTTTGTACTTGGGATCGCGGGCTTTTTGATCTTTGATGTGGTTTTTATCAAAGAAAACTTCTGTGTGTATATCTGTCCCTACAGCCGCGTACAAAGCGTGCTGTTTGACAAAGACACCCTGATGACGGTGTATGATCCAAACAGGGGCGGCAAGATATATGAGGGAGAAAAAAAGCTTTATTCCAAACAAAAAGATATCCAGGCCGATCAACCGGGTGCTGAGTGTACCGCCTGTGAAAGCTGCGTGAAAGTGTGCCCGACCCATATCGATATCCGCAAAGGTTTGCAGCTTGAATGTATCAACTGCCTAGAATGTGCCGATGCGTGTACCAAGGTCATGGGCAAACTGGGCAAGGAAAGCTTGATTCACTGGTCTTCTGAAAAAGAGGTCGTAGCCCAAGAGGGCAAGACCAAGATTTTCAGAGGCAGCGTGATAGCGTACCTGGTCGTGCTTGGTATTATCACCATAGCCCTGTTTGCCATGGGCAGTACCAAAGAGCATATGCTGTTAAATATCAATAAGACTACGCGTCTTTATAAGATCAATGAAGAAGGCAGCGTACAAAACGCGTACCTTTTCTTGATCCAAAATACCGATGATAAAAAGCACAGCTATGCCTTTGAACTAAACAATGACAAGCTTGAGATCGTACGGCCTACAGAACCGGTCACGATTGAAGCGGGCGGCAAGAAAAAAGAGATCGTTATTATCAAAACAGATGAAGTATTGGTCAAAGATGAGCGTAAAGATACACCGTTGCCTCTGAAGGTAAAAGCATACGCGGTGGATGAACCCAAGCGGGTCTTTGTCAACAGAGACACCACGTTTATTTATCCAAGATATGATGTGTATCAGCAAAAGACAAACGAGTAAAAGCCGCGCCTTCGGGCGCGCTTTTTTTCCTGCAGGGCTTGTGTGAGTCTTGCACGAAAGAAAGCACAGGGAGAAATGATGAAACTGTCAACGATTATTTACTCATTTATAGTAGTGGTTGTCATTGCTGTAATGGGAATAGAAGTATACAAGCAGCTGGGACCGAAAAAATCGGCCAAATCAGACAGGCTGGCCTGCCACAGAGCCGACAAGGTCGTCGTATTTGAACGCATTTACAAGCAGGAGAAAATTCCAGCCTTGCAAGAAGCGCTGAGAGCTCAAAACTTTGAGGTCACCCCCAGGGTACAAAAGGCTGAGTATATGGACAGCCAGCTTTTTACCCACATCAGCAAAGAAGAGGTGGTCGATCTGCTAAAAAGCAGGCTTGGGCGTGAAGCAGGCAGTGTACAAACGGACAAAAACGCCGTGATCGATCTTTTGATTTATGAAAACGATAAAAAAGATCCCAAGAAAAAAACCGAAAAAGCCAAGCTTTACGCGGGGTATCTGACTTTGGATTTTACAGTAGAGGGTACTCTTGTGTACAAAATCCAGATTGACTTTTTGGATATGCAGGGCAAGGACGTGGCTGACCGTATCGACTGCGCGGTTGCATCGGTTATGAGTTTATAAGAGTTTTGGAACAAAGGAGGAATAATGAGTGACAGCAAGTGTGAAAGCGTGCCTAGTAACAGGCTTCAATTTTTCCCCATTATGATGTTTGCGGTCGTAATGGGATTATCGGGACTGACCATCGTTTTTCAAAAAGCGGGGCAGATCCTTGGTTTTGGCGGCAGTGTGGGAACGGTGCTGGCAGTGATTGATATGATCATTTTCGCCGTTATTGTCGGGTTTTACCTGCTTAAACTGGTTACGTATTTTGGTGAAGTCAAGCAGGAGTTTTCCCACCCGGTCCGGATCAACTTTTTTGCCGCAACGGCGATTTCGTTTTTACTGATGGCGATTATTTTTCACAGTATCAACCACGATGTAGCCTTTTATCTTTTTATTGTGGGAACGGTGATGCAAACCTTTTTTACCTTTTATACCATCAGTTTCTGGATCAATAAAAACCTTGAGATCAAACATTCCAACCCCGCGTGGTTTATTCCCATCGTGGGCAACGTGCTGGTTCCCGTAGCCGGGGCCGGTATGGTTAGTGCGGATTTCTTGCTGTATTATTTTGCCGTGGGCGTGTTTTTCTGGATCGTTCTGACTTCGATTTTGATTAACCGTATTATTTTCCACCATCAGCTGGCGGTGAAATTTATTCCCACGCTGTTTATTTTTATTGCGCCGCCCGCGATCAGTTTTATCGCGTATATGCAGCTGTTTGGCAGTTATGACGTGTTTGCCAAGATACTGCTTGATCTGGCGCTGTTTTTTACCTTTTTACTCTTTTTTATGTACAAAAACTTTACAAATTTGAAATTTTTCATCTCCTGGTGGGCGTTTACCTTTCCCCTGGCTGCGGTGAGTATCGCTGTGATGCTGGCTTATAAGATCACGGGAGCGCTGTTTTTTCAAATACTGAGTTTTCTGTTTATCGGGGTAACGCTGTTTGTTGTGCTGCTTGTGAGCATCAAAACCCTGCAGCATATGAAAGCAAAAGAGATCTGTATTCAGGAATAAAGGCAGTAGCCTATGTTGGAGTGGCGCACGATTTTGATGTGCGGCAGCTTTTTTCGAAGCCTTGAGATGAGTTCTCTGAGGGCGGAGGGGTTTTTGTCCGCGCCCCAGATACGCTGTATCAGGGTTTGGCTGCTGATACTTGTACCGTGGTTTTCTATCAGCGCGGCAAGGGCGGAGCTTTCGAGTTTTGAAAGTGCGATCGTTTTACCTTGATAACAGATGGTGCGTGTTTTTTTCTCATATGAGTAGGGTCCCAGCGTAACGGTGTCGCTGCTTGCGGGCTTGGATGCCGAAAGCTTTTGCCCCGCTACCATCATCATCGCTTCAAGGTCGGCGGCACTGACGGGTTTGATCAAAAATCCCAGCGGTTTGGACAGGGAAGCTTCGCTGATCGTTTCAGAATCATGGTAAGAGGTTAAAAAGATAATACCGCTTTGGTGCGTGACCCACAGCTGCCTGGCCAACTGTAAACCGTCTACGGCTCCTTTGATATTGATATCCATAAAAACCAGATCAATACGCGTATTTGCCACTGTTTGCAACACGTCTTGGGCGTTGTCGGCGATAAGGGGTTTGTTATACCCCTGCAGCGTCAGAGACTGCTGCAAAAACTTGGCGGTAAGAAAGTCGTCTTCGACGATTAAAATCTGCATTACGTGATCCTGATATGGAATTTGGCGTTTTTTGGTTAGAATTTTAGCCAAAAACGCGCGGCGAAACAAAAGGTATCATATGCGTCTGTTCTGGTTTGTTTTGATGCTTGTTCTGTCTGCCTTTGCCGATGACGCGGTTTTGGTTAATGGGGAGAAAGGAAAAATAGACGGTTTTTCCATCGGCTATTTTGAAGACAGTGGGGACAGGCTCGGTTTTGACCGGGTGGTGGGGCAGGAATTTAAGCCCGTATCCAACCGTTTGAGCTTTGGATACCGCAGCCATCCCATCTGGCTGAAGGTTACGCTGCGCAATACCACGGACAGTACCCAATCGTTTGTACTGGCTTTTGAAGAACCGTTTTTGCAGACGGTTGACCTGTATTATCAAAAGCACGGACGTACCTACGTGCAGCAAAACGGTACGAATATACCGCTTGCCAAAAGAAAGCTGTCTCATACAAACGCCCACTTTCCCCTGAGCCTGAAGCCAAAATCCCAGCAAACCTATTACATGAAACTAGAAACCGAGTTTGCGACCTTCGGGGAACTTTTTGTGTATGAAAGCGGATATTACCGAAGCGGCGCCCAGCGCTCATATTTTCTGTACTTTTTATACCTTGGAGCCGTGATCGCTATCAGTTTGTACAATATATTTTTATATGTCGGTTTGAAAAACAGATCGCACCTTTATTATGCCGGTTACTCTTTGGGTTTTGGTGGATGGGTAGCGCTGTACAGCGGGGTGGCGTATCTGTATATTCCCGTAGAACATATCCACGCGTACCACGTATACACTCCGCTGACCTTTGTCTTTTTTATTCTTTTTTCCAATTATATCCTCAAAGTCGATAAAAACTTCCCCAGGCTTTTTGCGCTTTCAAAAGCCAATATGGTGTTGCTGCTTGTATTGGTGGCTGTCATGCTGTTTGATCTGGGAACGGGTTTTGGATTGTTAAACGCCGTTGCGTCGTATCTGTTTTTACTGTATTTCGGGATTGCCTCGGTGCTTGCCTACAGAGGCGACAGGGTGGCTTTGTATTACCTGCTGGCTATCGGGATATTTTTGCTGACAATGAGTATGGCGGCACTGCTTGCGATGGGCCTGCTGCCAAACACGGTTTTTACGCGCTACAGCTTTTTAGTGGGTTCTTTTATCGAAATCGTAGTATTTTCCTTTCTGCTTGCCTTCCGTATCAGTAATACCCAAAAGCAGTATCAGCAAACCCTGCATAAAGAGATAGCGCGGCAGACCAAAGATATCGAGGATAAAAACAAAAAGCTGCGCGAAGCGGTCGCGCAAAAAGAGCGGCTGCTGAAAGAGATGTTTCACAGGGTCAAAAACAATTTTCAGGTGCTTATTGCCATTCTTTCGCTGCAGCAGCAGGAGGAGGCTTCCAAAACCCTGCGGGCAAAGATGGAGTTTCTCATCCAAAAGCTGCAAGCCATGGCCCAAATTCATGCGATGCTTTTTAATATCCATTCTGATCAAACAATCGACGCGAAGTATTTTGTGACAAAGCTGTGCGATCACCTGCGCACCGACTGGATCACTCTGGATACGCAGCTGGAATCTTTTGCCATCAACGGCGCGGACGCGCAGAATCTGGGATTGATCCTCAATGAGTTGTTTGCCAACTCTTTTAAGCACAGCTGCCTCAAAAGCAGCTGCCATATTTTTCTCAAGTTGTATACAAAAGGCCCGCGCGCGGTGCTTTGCTACCGTGACAACGCGGCGTGTTACGATGCAGACGCCGCCGGTGAGGGAACGGGGACGGAGCTGGTGGAAGAGTTTGCCACAAAACTCCCAAACGCCTCGGTTGCGATAGAACGGGGCAGGGTATTACAGTATGTTATCTCTTTTGACCTCTAGCGCAGTTTTCTAACGGTTTTCTAACAAAAATATTTTATCATGGAACCAGCAGCCAAAAGCGAGGGGGCCGTGATTTCATGGAAGAGTTAACCATACTTGTCGTTGATGATACAAAAGAAAACATCCATATCCTGGTCGAAAGTCTGGATGATTACGATATCGCCGTTGCCAAAGACGGCAAAAGCGCGCTTGAAATCGTCCGTGAAGAAACAATCGATCTGATACTGCTTGATGTGATGATGCCGGAAATGGACGGGTACGAAGTGTGCGCAAAGCTGAAAGCAGATGAAACCACCAAAGATATCCCCGTCATCTTCCTGACGGCTAAGGTTGATATTGAAGATGAGATCAAAGGGCTTCGGCTGGGGGCGGTGGATTATATCTCCAAACCTTTCAATCCCACGCTGGTGCGCCAAAGAGTGCAAAACCACCTGCTGCTCAAAGAAGCTAAAGATGTGCTCAAAAACCAGAAAGACCACCTGCAAGAAGAGGTGAAAAAGCGCACCAAAGAGATCGAAGATGTCCAAAACATTACCATAAACGCCATGACTTCACTGGCTGAAACCCGCGATACCGATACGGGCAACCATATCGTGCGCACGACCCAATACGTCAAGGTTTTGTGCCAAAAACTGGCCGCAAAGCAGGAATACGCCGATACCCTTACCCCAGAGACCATAGAGATCATTTCCAAATCCGCCGCGCTGCATGATATCGGCAAGATTGGTATCAAAGACAGTATTCTGCTCAAACCCGGCAAACTCAGCGATGAGGAGTTTGCGCAGATGAGGCGCCACAGCAGCATCGGGTATGAAGCCCTGGCCAACGCCGAAAAAAGCGTCGTAAAGAGTGAATCGACCTTTCTGTCTTACTCCAAAGAGATAGCGCTGTACCATCATGAAAAATTTGCGGGCGGCGGCTATCCCACCGGCAAAAGCGGGCGGGACATTCCCCTAAGCGCGCGCATTATGGCCTTGGCAGACGTATATGACGCCCTGGTTTCAAAGCGGGTGTATAAAGCAGCTTTCAGCCACGACAAAGCTCTTAGCATCATACTAGAAGAAAGCGGCAGGCATTTTGATCCGGATGTGGTCGAAGCGTTTTTAGCCAGCCAGGATGCATTTATTGAAATAACAAACAGATACCGATAAAGGAGCAGTATGCATACACAAAAAGATATCAAGCCCCTGATGGAGTGGGCAAAACAAAACGGAGATACAAAGATAATCCAGCGGGCTTTGGTCAAACTGATGCCCCAGCTCGTTGCGCGCGGGCAGGAGATTACGCAGGAGCGTATTGAAAACAGTGAGCGTTTTACGGTGGACGCTGATCTTTATGAGCGCTTTGAAGAGGTCACAAAAGACCTTGTTGAGAAAGGATAAGCGATGTTTGATATCAATAAATACGAATTCGATCAAAAACATAACTGTTTAATCATCGGGGATGAAGCGATGATCTTTCACTGCCACCACTATCTGATCAATCTGCTGCGGACTATTCTGGACGCGACCTACATCGACAGCAGACGTTTTCTGATCGGCAGCGCGGCGGATTCGGTGTATAATCAGTTAAGCCACCTGTGCGAGGGACTGGATACGCAGCAAAGCAAACAGATGGCGCAGCAGATGTATAAAACCTTTGGGTACGGATTGATCGACCTTGGCGATATGGATGAAAACGGTATGACGCTAACGACCAAGAAGTCGTTTTTTTCCAAAACGTGGCTGATGAAGTTTGACCGCAACAATTCGCCCGTGGATTTTTATACGACCGGGTTTTTAGCCGCTGCCTATGCCGTGATTTACGGTAAAAACCTGCAAGAGGTCAATGCCACGCAGCTGCGCTGCATGGCGTGCGGGGATGAGGCAAACGTGCATGAGATAAAACCCGGAGAGTGCAATTTTGACACGTATCCCAAAAAAGCGCCGCTTGGCTTTCACGACGTGCCCAAGCTTGATCTTGGATGGGAACATGAAAAAACGATCACGGACGCGTTTTTGGGAGCCCACGCAACGATGGTGGGCAATGAGGAGGGGTTTATCCCCGCTTTTGGCGTTTATATCACCAGAAACCAGAGCGATTTTGTCAACCGGTTGCAGTTTGAGTTTATCAAAGCGATGAAGGAGGTCGCAGGCGATTACGGGGTAACGCTTGGCGGCGAACTGCTGCTTGAAGCAGGCCACGCCTGCGGCTTTTTCACCTACGGCGGGATTATGACCTCCAAAGAGTGGGAACAGGGTGTACAACCATATCTGAAAACCAAAGAAGACTGGATCAAGGGTTTGGCCTCTGTTATCAACACCATGGGCTGGGGATATCATACCGCCGCGCAGCTTGGGGAGCAAAAGGCGGTGTTTCGAAACTACAACGATTTTGAGGATTTAAGCTTTATGCGGATGTACGGCAAAAGCGAGTATCCGGTCAACTGGGCCAACAGCGGCGGTTTTACGGGATTGATGGAGTTGGTATACAATACCGATCTGGTCAACGGGCACCGCATTGAAACCGAAGAGGGCTTTCGCAGAATGCGCCGGTCCACGGTGGGGTATAAAACCAGAATGACCAAATCGATCGCGTGCGGCGATGATTATCTGGAAGTGGAGGTATACAAATAATATGACCCCGGCGGAGAAAAAACAGTACCGTATCTATTCCAAGCTGCTTGAAATCGGGCAAAACATCAATGAAACCATGGGATTGCCCGATCTGTACGATACGGCCACGGATTTTGCGACAAAGGAACTTGGCTTTGAAAAATGCCTGATCTTTGAACATGACGATGCAAACGGCTGGTTTAAGATCAAAGCCCACGCCGGGTACGGTGATCCAAAACAGCAAGGCGTTTTGCAAATTATCAATCTGCTGCTTTCAGGCGAAGTGATCGAGTACCTCCGCACGCAAAACAAGCCCATCGTACACACTACGCAACAGCCAGATACGAAGGTATCGGCTCTGTGCAAATCGCTTTTTTTGCAAGAGGCGTATTTTGAACTCGCCGGCGGGGATGTGGATATTCCCTTTTCGGTTATTGTCGTGGGCAACGAAAAACAAAGCGCTTATACCCCCATAGGCCAAGACGAGATGGTGATGCTGGGGTTGAAAAATTTTATCGCCCACTTTTCCAACGCCGCC
>CAYUAC010000071.1:0-10538 GCA_964442515.1 uncultured Campylobacterales bacterium
AAGGCTACCTTGCTTTTATCGCTGAATTCACTTGGCTTTACCAACTGTTTGATCAAGGCTTGCTGCACCGCCGCCCAGCCGCTTTCAAAACCGCCTTCAAAATCGGGGGTGTGCACGTACGCTATCTTTTGTTTATCCCTCAGCAGATAGGCAGCCCCCTTGATATCATCGCCTTTAGTTTCAGTCATGCCCGTGGTAAAAAGTCCTACCAGATCGGGCGTAACCTTTTTGGTGATATTTTCCACCGCTTCACTGATGGATCGCTCCCCGCCGTCGATCACGGCGGTGATATCATTGACCGCGGTGGTTTGTACGGCGATGGGGTCGCAAAAGTGTCTGGTAAAAAACACTTTGAAAAAGGAAGCGCACCCCTGCGCCCCGTGCATCAGCGGCATACAGTTTTTCACTCCCAAAAACGCCAGCATCGCTCCCATAGGCTGGGAAAGTTTCAGGGGATTTAACGTAAGGGGTTTATCTACTTGCTCCATGGGGCATCCTTTCTGAGGATTTGAAATACCGGGTTATTGACCGCGTCGCTGACGTCTTTGGCCAGATTTAGCAGTCCGTCATAGGCGCCGTAGCTGATCTGTTTTTCCTGGTTCACATCCACAAAAGCGATCTTTTTCTTGATCGCGGTATAAAGGCTCCGCCCTCCGGCAAGGAGGATATCCACCCCGTGTTCATCGATGAGCTTTGCCTGTTCGTTTGCGGGAACCTTCATCAAAACCGGTACATACTGTTTGGCGATCTCGATATCTTCAAGGGTGGCTTTACGGATGGAGGTGGCCACAACCTCCATGCCGATATCCTGCAGCGCCGAAGCGATGGACCAGGATTTGTTGCCGCCGGTGTTTAGGATCGCTTTTTTGCCCTGCAGCACTTTGCGGTAGGGTTCAAGCCGCTTTTGCAGTCGCTTCTCCTCTCTTGCCGTGACCTCTTTGGCCTTTGCGATGAGCTTTGCATCCCCAAAAGCGTTGACGATGCTCATGATCGCGTTTGTGGTATCGCGCATTCCGTAAAAGGAGATGCTGATATAGGGGATGTCGTAGCGCTGTTGCATCTTTCTTGTCAGCGATTCCAAAGATTTGGCGCAGACGATGACGTTAAGCTTGGCGCGGTGGGCCTGTTGTATCTCTTCGATGCGGCCATCACCCGCAAGCGTGGAAACTACTTTGATGCCTATCTCTTCAAGCAGCGGGGTGTATTGCCACATATCTCCGGTGACGTTGTACTCGCCGATGAGGTTGATCCCGTAGGGGTGGATCTGCTTGGGTTCTTTGGTACCGATGAGGTACTCCAGCACCGTCTCCCCCGCAAGGCGCGAGCCAAGATTCTTGCCGCCCACAAAGCCCGGAGCGTGGACCGGGATGACGGGGACGCCGCTACGCTCTTGCATCCTGGCGCATACGTTATCCATATCATCGCCGATCATGGCCGTTACGCAGGTTTCATACACAAAAACCGCCCGGGGGTCTTTGTGTTCAAGCAGGTACGCTATGGCGTCTTCAAGCTTTTGCGCGCCGCCAAAGATGATGTCGTTTGCGCTTATCTGGGTGCAGTAGCCCGTTTTAGTGTTGTTAAACCCCTCATAGGAGGTGGGGGTTTCTCTTGTTTCCCAGGATGCTCCGATGCAGGTAGCAGGAGCGTGGACCAGATGCAGGGCGTCGGCGTAGGGGAACAGCGCGATCTGCGCGCCCTCAAAGGCGCAGCCTCCGCTCGTGGCTCCGGGCTTTGGTTTGTCGCAGCTGCTTTTTTTCTTGTCCGAATGGGAGCAGTTGTTTTCGGTGAGCAGTTCACGAATGAGTTTTTTATTTACCATGATAGATCCGTTCTTGTATAAAAGTTGTATATTTTCTGTACTTGCTTGCATCTTTTATTCCTTTGTGGGGAATGCAAAATGTATAGAGCGTATGTAATTACAAAATTAAAGGAGCTTCCATGCTTGCTATACCAATAGACGGTGAAAACACTACACAAATTTCAAAGCTGTACGGCAAAGCGCCGTTTTTTGCGCTGATGGATATGGACAGCGGTGATTTCAGGGTCGTCAAAAACGAAGAACTCGGCAAAGGGCCCAAGATCGCTTCCTATCTCAAGCCTCTGGGTGTGACCGATACGATCTATCTGCATATGGGACAGGGCGTATTTGACGCGTTTGAGAGTGAAAATATGCAGGTGCATTGCGTTGGAAAAGAGTGCAAGAGTTTGGATGATATCTATGTCGGTTTTCAAAAAGGCATGTTTGATCAAGTAACCGCTCAAAACGGGGACAGCCTGCTTGATCCCGGTGAGAGCGGCAGCTGTAAGTGCGGCTGCGAGACAGGGGTGCGTTATGGATAAACAAGGGCACCAAAGTGCGCTTTTGCTGCACAAAAATGGAGAATATGACAAAGCGTTTTCTCTGTTTTTAGAAGAATCAAAAAAGGACAATGCCCAGGCCATGGCCAATATCGGGATGATGTATCTTCGGGGCGAAGGGGTCATAAAAGATCTTGGACAAGCCAGGCAGTGGTTTGAAAAAGCCGCTTCTTTTGACAACGCTTCGGCGCTGTACAATCTTTCTTTGATGTATGAAAACGCAATCGGCCTCACCCAAGATAGCTTCAAGGCGAATACGTTGCTGCACGCGGCTGCAAAACATGCGCACGAAGGAGCCAATTACAAGCTGGCGCTGCTGTATCTGCAGGATAAAAGCGACGCAGAGGCACTGAAAAAAGGCTTTGGCTACATGATGGAGGCAGCGAAGCTGGGGCACCTTGGCGCAAGGGCGCAGCTTGGCGGGTACGACGGGGAAGATGAAAATACCCTAAAACCCCTGTCAAAACCGCTGGCGGACAAACCACATAAAAAGCGGATGCAAAAAGTAGAGACGGTTTTGGATACCTATATCCGCCCTGTTTTGGCCAATGACGGCGGTAATGTCGTGGTGGCTGAATTGATTGTAGACAGTGACAGATGCGGCCAGCTTCGGCTTTGCTACAGCGGCAACTGTGAAGGGTGTCACTTTGGCGCGACCAGTACCTACGCGATGATACAGCAGCTGGTACATGAAAAGATCGATCCCGCGCTGAAAGTGTATGTGATATGAAAATCGCGTTTGCTTCCACGGACGCCAAAAGCGTCAATGAACATTTCGGACGGTGTGAAACGTTTTATCTGTATGAGTGTACAAAGCGAGGATACAGTTTTATCACCGTCAGTGAAGCCCCCGAAGAAAAGGCCACCGAAAGTGACAAACTCCACTACAAGATCAAGTGCCTGCAGGGGGCTGATCTGGTGTGTATGACCCGGATCGGCCCCAAGGCTTCGACGCTGGTTAAAAGCGCGGGGATATTTCCCATGAAAGCAAGCTTTGAGGGGCAGGGTATCGAAGAAATACTGCAAAAACTGCAGGCTTTGATGCGAAGTGAAACGCCCCCGCTTTGGCTGCGCCAAATCATGACAAAGGAGCCATAATGGCAGAGATTAAAGACAGATACGTCAGCTTTGAAAATATCGACTGTTACAAAAACGCAATAGAGGTATTGGATTGTATCTATGAGGTTTTTGAAAAATACCCTGAGTCCAAAAATGCGTTCTGGCAGCGTTTTGACACGCTGATTCCGGCTGATTATAAAAATGAGTTCACAAAAGAGGGCAGTGATATTTTGTACCAGGTGTGTTCAAATGTGTTTTATATCGATGAACTGTTTGAAGAGTATGAATATGAAAAAGGCATAGAGCTTTTGGAAAAGGCGGAATTAGAATGTTGTTAATGCCAAAAGCAGATGCCACAGACAGAGAACGGATGCGAAAAAAGGTGACAAATTTGTTGCAGGCGTATTGTACCAACGACTATGCCAGAAAGTACATCGCTCCAATGGTGGCCGAAAAATCGCTGCTGGAAAACCACCTGTATGAGGATCTGGGATTTAAAAACCGGGTGCAGATGGCGCGGTTTATGCAGCTTCATTTTCCAAGACTTGCTAGCAACAAGCCAAATGACAAGCTTTGGAAAAAATATATCTACGATCTGGTCGGCGAAGTGGCTCCCGCGTGCGCCTTTTGCGGTGACAGCGTGAATTGCTTTGCGTGTAAAGTTTCTTAGCGCTATCGTTTTAAAACTGTAACCGTTGGATTGGACAGAGTACTTTGTTTTGCTATAATTGATGCAATATAAAATAGAGATGGTTTTGAAAATAGGGCAGAAGTTGTCTATAAACCCCTGGTGAAAGCTTGAAAAATAGAGTACCCAGCGTATACAGCATAAACGGAAGTTGTGAGATGAAAAATGTATAAACCGCCATACAGCATTACAACAAAAATCATCAAACAAATCAGTGCAATATCTGAGCTTGTTTCTGATATTAAACACATCAATAAAAACTACAATACTTTCAAACTCCGCAAAGAAAACAGAGTTCGCTCAATCACGGGAACTTTGCAGATAGAGGGAAATACCCTGGATGAGGAAAAAGTCACAAGTGTCATAAACTCAAAAACAGTCCTTGGAACGATGCGTGAAATAGAAGAGGTCAAAGGAGCTGTCAAAGCGTATGACAATATCAGCAGGTATGATTACAAAAATGAAAAAGACTTGCTGCTTGCGCATAAATATTTGATGAAAACCCTTTTAGACAGTGCCGGAGGGTATAGAACATCTAATGTCGGAGTAGGCGGTAAAGACGGGGTAACGCATGTAGCACCGCCGCCTGATAGAGTTCCAGAACTGATGCATGAACTTTTTGAATGGCTCAAACAAACAGATGAACACCTGCTTATTGTCAGCTGTGTCTTTCATTATGAGTTTGAGTTTATCCACCCATTTAGCGACGGTAACGGACGTATCGGCAGGCTTTGGCAAAGTGTGATCCTAAAAGAGTTTAAAGAGTTTTTTATCTATATGCCCATTGAAAGCATCGTACGGCAAAATCAGTCAAGATATTATAAAGCCCTTGAAGACTCAGGAAGCGTGGGGGAGAGTACCCCTTTTATAGAATATATGCTTGAAATGATACAAGAGTCATTAATCGACTATATCAAACAATCTAAAAAGTTGGGTGATAAGTTGGGAGACAAGTTGGGAGAAAAAAATATCAAGCTAACGAAAAATAGAAAACTTCTCTTGGATGCTGTTGCCAAAAACAGTTATATAACCATAGAAAAGCTCGCAAAAACAGTTGGTATAAGCACTACCGCAATCGAAAACAATATACGATATTTAAAAGATAACGGAGTTTTACAAAGGGTAGGAAGTGACAGTTCGGGATATTGGGAGATAACTGAAGACCTTCATGGATTTTTTTAATGTATCGGACTGGTATAAAAAAACCTCCAGTAATCAATCAAATGTATTATTTTCCACACTTTTGCGCACCGTTTTTCGTAAATGTTACACTGCAAAAACGTGCGTGCTTCTTATCTAACGAAACATAAATAAATTTTTTATCCTCTGAAAACCCCATAAACAAGTCACTTGCAACAAATTTAAAATTTTTTATTGCTCTTTTTTTCTTTGCGGAACGCTAAATGTATTATCTGTTTGTGAATCGCAAAAAAAGGAGAGAAAGATGTCAGAATTAAGACAAATTGCATTTTACGGTAAAGGTGGTATCGGTAAATCTACCACTTCTCAGAATACGTTGGCGGCTATGGCTCATTATTACGGCCAGAAAATTATGATCGTCGGGTGTGACCCGAAAGCGGATTCAACTCGTTTGATCCTTCACGAAAAAGCGCAGTCTACAATTATGCAGCTAGCAAGTGAAGCCGGAACCGTAGAGGATTTGGAACTTGAAGACATCCTCAAACCCGGCGCGGCGGAATTTGATCCCGAAGATGACACGATCGAAGGTCACATTATGTGCACCGAATCAGGCGGTCCGGAACCCGGTGTCGGTTGTGCCGGTCGTGGTGTTATTACGGCTATTAACTTCCTGGAAGAAGAGGGCGCGTATGACGAGGATTTGGATTTTGTTTCTTATGACGTACTTGGGGACGTTGTCTGCGGCGGTTTTGCCATGCCTATTCGTGAAGGCAAAGCCCAGGAGATTTATATCGTAATGTCCGGTGAA
This sequence comes from uncultured Campylobacterales bacterium, assembly GCA_964442515.1. GTDB lineage: Bacteria > Campylobacterota > Campylobacteria > Campylobacterales > Sulfurovaceae > TCS-49. Next base: position 6,054 of record CAYUAC010000071.1, read on the forward strand.
ATGATGGCGATGTATGCGGCCAACAACATTTCAAAAGGTATTTTGAAATACGCCAATACCGGCGGTGTAAGACTTGCGGGTCTTATCTGTAACGCCAGAATGACAGACCGTGAGTACGATCTTGCAAACGCGCTTGCAAAACAGCTTGGCACGCAGATGATCCACTTTGTTCCAAGAAGTAACCACGTCCAAAGAGCCGAGCTTCGAAGAATGACCGTTGTTGAGTATCTGGACAAATCCGAGCAGGCACTTGAGTATAAAGAACTTGCCAGAAAGATCATCGCAAATGATATGAAGGTTATTCCCCAACCGCTGGAGATGGATGATCTTGAAACATTGCTGATGGAATTCGGACTTGATGAAGATGCGACACTGGATAAAGACATGATCGGTAAAAAAGCCGAAGAAGCGTAATTACAAAATAAAAAAAGAATTAAAAACAAGGAGATAACAATGTTTATATGTGGATATCACTTTCCCGCAGAGGAAGGAAACGACGTAGCTTTTGACAAGGTAGTTGAAAAGATCGACGCGTCAGTCGGAGATGTTTCGGGTAAAAGCGTCACACTCACCATTGAGGACAAAGATGAAAAGATTCTTGATGAGATTACTATCGAACCGGGCACTTTTGTCCATAAAGCGCTGGTAGATTACTATGAAAGCTCTGATATTGAGGGTGATTTTAAAATGATCTATTACACAAACAAGTATCAGATCAGTGAAATTTCTAAAAAAGTTGACGGAGACAAGACAAAAGATCTTTGTAAAAAACTTGATGATATGAATTTGCAGCGCGTCAAAGTCGCGTAACTGTTTGACCGGCGGCTACGGGCCGCTGTCATAAAGAAAATTTAAAGGAATGATAATGGGACAGGAAAACTTAGAAAGTTTGCAAAACAGCGCCATTGAGGAAGTCCTTGAGGCGTATCCCGAAAAAGCAAAGAAAAAAAGGCAAAAGCACCTGGGCGTTGACACCCCCGAAGGGGTCAAAGGTGCTTGTGATAAAACAAAAAGCAACAAACAGACCGTTCCGGGCGTGATGAGCCAGAGAGGGTGTGCGTATGCCGGTTCCAAGGGTGTTGTGTGGGGACCGATCAAAGATATGATCCACATTTCCCACGGACCTATCGGATGCGGGCAGTACAGCCGCGGGGGCAGAAGAAACTACTATATCGGTACCACGGGTGTTGATACCTTTGTTACGATGAATTTCAGTACCGATTTTCAAGAAAGCGATATCGTATTCGGCGGGGATAAGAAGCTGAAAAAAGCGCTTGAAGAGATTGACGATCTGTTTCCGCTTAACAACGGTATCTCGGTGCAGTCTGAGTGCCCTATCGGTTTGATCGGGGATGATATCCAGGCGGTATCAAAAACGCACAAAAAAGAAAGCGGCAAACCCACCGTGGCCGTATCGTGTGAAGGCTTTCGCGGGGTTTCGCAATCGCTTGGCCACCACATCGCCAACGATATGATCCGTGATGAGATCATGCCTGACACTTCCCATAAGAAAGATTTTGAATCAACGCCCTATGACGTGGCTATCATCGGTGATTACAACATCGGCGGCGATGCATGGAGCAGCAGAATCCTGCTTGAGGAGATGGGGCTGAGAGTGATCGCTCAGTGGTCCGGGGATGCTACCTATAAAGAGATGGCAATCGCCCCAAAAGCGAAGCTGAACCTGCTGCACTGCTACCGGTCGATGAACTATATCAGCCGGCATATGGAGCAGGAGTTTGGAATTCCCTGGATGGAGTATAACTTCTTCGGTCCCAGCAAAACCACCGAGAGTATCAGAAAGATCGCATCGTTTTTTGATGAAACGATCCAGAAAAAAGCCGAGGAAGTGATCGCTAAATACACCAAGATGACAGAAGATGTCATTGCCAAATACAAGCCGCGGCTTGAGGGCAAAAAAGTAATGCTCTATGTCGGCGGTCTCAGACCACGCCACGTTATCGGAGCGTATGAAGACCTGGGTATGGAGATCATCGGTACCGGGTATGAGTTTGCCCACGGCGATGATTACAAACGGACCAAAGAGGACCTGGAGAGAAGTACGCTTATCTATGATGATGCCAACGAATACGAGTTGGAAAAATTTGTCGAAAAGCTTCGGCCGGATCTGGTCGCGGCGGGGGTCAAAGAAAAGTACGTATTCCAGAAAATGGGTCTGCCCTTTAGACAGATGCACTCATGGGATTACAGCGGGCCGTACCACGGATACGACGCTTTTGCGATCTTTGCAAAAGATATGGACTTGGCTATGAACTCACCTGTGTGGGCGCATAACAAAGCTCCGTGGGATGAAAAGTAAGGGAGAGAGTTATGCAAAATGTAGAAGAAATCGTAAACGGACAGAAGCTGTTTCAAAAACCCGAGTATCAGGAAGTTTTGAAAAACAAGCAGGAGTTTGAGGGCCACGCCGGCGCTGTTGATCCCGAAAAGGTAAAGCAGATTAACGATTGGACCAAGACGTGGGAATACAGAGAAAAAAACCTCGCACGTGAAGCGATCACGGTCAACCCCTCAAAAGCGTGCCAGCCTTTGGGTGCGGTTATGGCCGGGCTCGGGTTTGAAAACACGATGCCGTATGTGCACGGTTCGCACGGGTGTGTGGCGTACTTTCGAAGTTACTTTACAAGACACTTTAAAGAACCCACTCCGTGTGTGAGTGATTCCATGAGTGAAAGTGCTGCGGTATTTGGCGGTCTTGCGAATATGAAAGACGGTCTGAGAAATGCCAACGCGCTGTATAAACCTGACATGATTGCGGTGAGTACCACCTGTATGGCCGAAGTTATCGGGGATGATCTCAAAGCCTTTGTCTCAAGTGCCAAAGAAGAAGCCGAGGGCGAACTTGACAACACGCTTATTCCAAGCGCGCATACGCCCTCATTTAAGGGAAGCCATATCACCGGCTATGACAATATGATCAGAGCCATCCTGGAACAAACCAACCCCACAAGGGAAGAAAAACAGGTTGATGAGGAACGAATCAATATCATTCCCGGATTTGAACCCTATCTTGGATCGCTCAAAGAGATCAAAGAGATTTCAAAGATGTTTGGTGACAAGATCGTCATGATCGGAGACCATCAGGAGCAGTGGGATACCGGTGCGGGTAATTACCAACTGTACGCAGGCGGTACGACTCTGGTAGATACCAAAACAGCTATCAACGCAAAAGCGACGATCAGTCTGCAAAAATACAGCACCGTCGCCACGTCCAAACTGATCAAAAACAAGTGGAAACAGGAGTATAAAACAACCAATCCTATCGGCTTAAGCGGCACCGATGAGTTTGTCATGATGCTAAGCGAACTAAGCGGCAAAGAGGTCCCTGAAGAGCTTAAAATGCAAAGAGCCAGACTCGTGGATGCGATGCAGGATTCTTATCCGTATATGCACGGGAAGAAATTTGCCGTGTGGGGTGATCCCGACTTTCTGCTGGGGCTTGTCTCTTTCTTAGTGGAGATGGGTTCAGTCCCCGCCCATATCGTGTGCAACAACGCGCCCAGAAAAGGCTGGAAAGATGATATGCAGGCTATACTGGAAAAATCGCCTGCAAAAGATGAGTGCCAAATCTGGCCAAGCAAAGATCTGTGGCACCTGCGAAGTCTGCTTTTTACCGAGCCGGTTGATTTCATGATCGGTAACGTATACGGCAAAGAGTTGTACAGAGATACGGGTATTCCGTTGATCAGAATCGGTTTTCCTATCTTTGACCGCCACCATCTGCACAGATACTCTATGAGCGGATATGAGGGGGCGTTGAACCTTCTTACATGGATTGCAAACGGTGTTCTTGATCAGCTTGATGAAGAGACCAAAGATATCGCCAAAACAGACTACTTCTTCGACAGCGTCAGATAATGACTTCATGAACGACTGCCGTTATATGGCAACGCAGCAGGGGCTTCCCTGCTGATGCTTTCTTACACAGGTATAATGACATATACAACTTGTGCTAAAGTTGAATTTATCGTAAATTTCGTTATACTTAAGCAATGTTATACTTTAAGAGGTAGATTATGACTACAATACAGCTCAATGAAGATAAAAACAGAGTTCAAGAATTTTTGGATTTGGCAAAGAAGCTACATTTTAACTTTAAAATCATTGATGACAGTATAGCTTCAAATAAAAAACAAAAAAGTAAGTGGGCAAATGTAGCAAATGAGATGAGTGGTACGATGAGTTCAGATACAGCCAGATATATGCAAGAATGCTCTAAAGAATTTAGAGAAGGTTTTGAACTAAGAGAATATAAGTAAAATCCAAATATGAATTATATACTAGATACAAATATTGTTTCGGCCATTGGTGAAAATAAAAAATTAGCCCAAAAACTAGCAACCTTAACAGACGATGACAGCGTAAGTGTTTCGGTCCTTAGTATTTATGAAGCTGAGTATGGTTTAAAAAACACAAATGACCCTATAAAACAAAAAGAGATTCAAACCAATATCAATTTTATAA
>CAYUAC010000072.1:0-10287 GCA_964442515.1 uncultured Campylobacterales bacterium
AGAGATTTCTGCAGGCCTACCCGTAGGTAAGTCAAAGAAATATCTTGCAAAAGATGGCCCCGAATTTGCCTTCCCTTCGGGCTTTTAGAGCTTTCCCGTATACGGCGTTGCGGCTCCTTGACTATGCTACGGCATAGCCTGCGTCACCGCGCCTTGTCTACGAAAAAGCTTTAAAAGCTATGACCGCACAGGGTTCTTAGTGGTGGCCTTAAGCCAACCTTTTATTATTTCGTGATACCATAAAAATAAAAAAGAGGATACCCGTGGAAACAAAAGGATTGCCCCAGCTGATCGGTTTTGCCAGTATTATTATTATCTTAGCAGGCCTCAAAGCCGCCGAAAATATTGTCATTCCGATCATGCTGGCCTTTTTCATCGCCATCATCTCCACTCCCTTTATCCGCCTCATGACAAACCGCGGCATTCCCTCTTTTGCCGCCATTATCGTCGTACTGATTATGATCTTGATCGTAGGAACCACGCTGGGACTAATCGTTACCGCTTCAGTGAACAACTTTTTGATCAAACTGCCCGAGTACCAGCAGCGTCTGGAGGGACTTGTCGCGGGTATCGCACCTCTGCTGGAACGCTTTAGCTTTTCAGTCGATGAGAATATGATCATCAATTCGCTCAACCCCTCTTCATTTATGTCGTTTATGGGCCAGACGCTTTCAGCGCTGAAAACGGTGCTGACCAATGTGTTTTTAGTCCTGTTTATCGTCATTTTCTTACTGCTGGAAGAGCGCACCTTCCCCAAAAAGCTTGAAGCCGCGCTCCCTGATGCCAACGGCACGCTTGATGCGCTGACGGGGTTTGTCAAACGCGTCAACAAATACCTGCTGATTAAAACCACCATCAGTTTCATCACCGGCGTACTGGCAACGTCGCTGCTGCTTTTACTGGACGTGGACTTTCCCATTCTTTGGGGGGTGATCGCGATGCTGATGAATTTTATCCCAAATATCGGCTCACTCATCGCGGCCATCCCGCCGGTTTTGCTGGCCTCGGTGCAGCTCTCACTGGCAGATGCGGGCCTTGTAGCGCTTGGCTACGCCGTTATCAACGTCACCATGGGTAATCTCATCGAACCGCGCTTCATGGGCAGCGGACTTGGTCTGTCTCCGCTTGTAGTGTTTTTATCGCTGATCATGTGGGGCTGGCTGTTTGGTCCGGTGGGTATGTTTCTATCAATTCCGCTTACCATGATCGTCAAGATCGCGCTGGAACAAAACGCTTCCACCGTGTGGCTGGCGATCATGCTTGGCAACCAGACCAGGCCAAGGCAGGATATTTAACCGTGCTTAGCCTGGCGCTGCCTGGCTTTATCTACGCTTTGCCCGTCACGGGCAGCTTGCGGACGTAAAAACCCGGGCAGTTTGCGGCCGCCTACCTTTTGCAGATCACTTGCCATCAACTTAGCCACTTTGTCTTTATCATATCCCTTTGTATCGGTCATGTAGCCATATAAAAACCGCGCGCTCTGATTCAGCCCGATCTGATACGTTGAGCGCATCGACGCGTAAAAGCGCTCGCACAAATCGCTGAAGGTGTCATATACGTTTCCGTCTTCAAAAAGCAGCCCGCAGGTTTGTTTGAAATTGCCGCTGTTATAAAAGATATCAAAAAAGCGCGCCATACGTTTGAGTCTTCGCATGGCAAAAAAGTCAATACCCGCAGTTTGGAGCACGTCATAGGGCGGATGGGGATTGTACACCATCTTGTGGGGGCCGTCATGGCGGTGCAGCGAGGTCCCCGAAAGCTTTTTGAGCACCCCAAGCTGTATCTCCCCGCCGGCCATTGCCATCAGCGCGTCCAGATCGGCGGCAAAGTCCGCCTGGCTTTGACCGGGCAGTCCGATGATGAGATCAAGATGCAGATGGGCATGCGTGTTTTCTTGCAAAAAGCGCAGGTTTTGTTCTATCTTGTCTTTATTCATGGGGCGGCTGATATTTTGCGCCACCTGATCACTTAGCGTCTGAATGCCGATCTCAAGCTGCAGCGATCCTTTGGGAAAGCGCGCGAGCAGGTCTTTTAGCGTCTGGGGGAAATGATCGGGAATAAATTCAAAATGCACGAAATAATCCTGCTGCTTTGAGAGAAAAAATTCCAGTATCGGTGCGGCTTTTTTAGCAGCCAGATTAAACGAGCGGTCGATGAATTTAAAGTCCCTGGCGCCTCTGTCCCACAACCGCTGCAAATCCTGCAGCAATCGGTCAAAATCAAAGTAGCGCACCTTTTTATCGATAGAAGAAAGACAAAATTCGCACTTATACGGGCATCCTCTGGAACTTTCCACATACACGTAACGGTTTTGCAGATCAAAATCGCTGTAGTGTTCATAGGGCGGCTTGATTCGTGTCACGTCTACGGCAGCGGCCTCAATCAGGCGCTGTGCTGGTTCATACCCGGCCAACAACCCTTTGCAAAGCGAAGCAAAAACCTCTTCCCCTTCGCCGCTGATGATAAAATCAGCTTCTTTCATCGCAACACGCAGGGGTTGATGGCTTGCTTCGGGGCCGCCTAAAACGATATAGATATCAGGACGCACGGCTTTGATCATAGCAATAATTGCGGCGGTATCGGCCGCGTTCCAGATATAAACGCCAAAGCCTATGATCTTAGCAGAATCTTCCAGCAGCGATTCAACGATCTGTTCATTGTTTTTATTGATAACGTATTCTTTGATCTGCGTACGTTTTTGCAAAGGGCCCATATTGGCGTACAAATATCGAAGGGCTAAAGAGGTATGAGAAAATCGTGCGTTGAGAGTAGTAAGTATAATATCTGCCATGGATACAACCGCTTTTTAAATGCCATTGTATCACATCGGCAGCTTTTCAAGCCAAAAGGCTTGAAATCTGTGTAGGTATCTTGCGTCTTTCTTTCGTATAAAAATCTTGCTATTTTACTCTGGAAACAGAAGTATAAATATTGATTTTTTACTCAAGAGTTTGGTTACGATACTACAGTTACGTTTAATGCCTGAGGACCTTTTCTGCCTTCACCGACTTCAAAAGTCACGTTTTGACCTTCGTCCAATGATTTGTGACCTTCTGCATTGATCGCACTGAAATGAACGAATAGATCTTCACCGCCGTCTTCTTTTTGAATGAATCCATAACCTTTTTCGTTATTGAACCATTTTACTGTTCCAGAGAGTAAATCTTGCATCTGAACTTTCCTTTTCGTGTTTGGGCGTTGCCCTTTGTATTATGCTGCTGTTTTCACAACAACGTAATTATTGTAGCATAAAATAAAAAAAATAATAGACATTTTAAGCAACAATTACAAAATAGTTACGCAAAGGTTTATTTTTGCTACCGGTTTGAAATGTATCATCGATTTTTAATATATTTTTAACTATAATATATAAAATCATATTTTAACAAGGAACAGCCCGTGAAATATTTCATACCTCTTTTATTTCTGCTGAGTATATCTGCAAGTCTCTGTTTTGGTGCCAAAGGGTTTCAACAGGGTTTTAACGCTTATAACAATAAAGATTTCGCACACGCCGTGCGTGTATGGAAAGAGTCGTGTAACTCCGGGGAAGCCAAAAGCTGCAATATCTTAGCGCTGATGCATGATAACGGGGAGTATTTTGACCAGGACCGCACCAAAGCCAAACACTACTATCAAAAAGCGTGCGATCTTGGGGACACGGTGGGCTGTGAATTTGTTGATAAACTGCACAAAATGGGGTATTAACCCCGGTTTTGTCTACTGCTGGGCCGTGGGATCGACAAAGGTTCGCTGCCCCAGCTCTTTATCAAGGTTATACATTCCGTTGCCGTGTTCGCCGATGAGATTGATCTTATCGATGATTTCGCCAAAAAGCGCTTCTTCCTCGACCTGTTCGGTGACGTACCACTGCAGCACGTTGTAGGTGGCGTGGTCTTTTTCACTCATGGCCAAGTCGCTGAGTTCATTGAGCCACTTTGTCATCTTTTGTTCATGTTCCAGCGCGACCTTGAACGCTTCTTTGATACTGTTACCGCTATAGTTAAACGCTTTGATATCTTCAAGTACGATATCAGCGCCCTGATCATCCAGGTAGTTAAAAAGCTTCATACCGTGCGCCACTTCCTCCTGGTATTGGACCATAAACCAGCTGGCGCAGCCGTTGTATCCCTTTTTGCTGGCAAAGGCTGAAAGCCCCAGATAGATATAGGCTGAAGTGTATTCTTTATTAAGCTGTCCGTTTAACGCTGCTCTCATTTTTTCTGAAATCATAATTCTCCTTCTTTTAGTCACTGACTGTAAGTGTTTTATATTCGCTGAGTGCGTAATCATCGGTCATGCCGCTGATAAAATCCAGTATCAGCCGCATGCGGTAATACCATTCAAGCATTATTATATCATCTTTATCTTCGCACTCTTTTTGCGCCGCGTCCACACTGCTTTGATACACGATGCGCTGCTTTCTTGGCAGGCGGTGAAAAAGCCGCGGTACGATTAGCGGTGCAACTTTCTTTCCCCGTGTGAGTTTTTGCATATCCTCATACTCCACCTCCAAAAGCGGTTTAAAACACTCCAGCAGCCCTTTGACGATGGTAAAGCTTTGCAGCTCCATATTCTGGATCTTTTTATGGTTGTAAATATTATCTATCGATATATCCTGCAGCACTTTCACCGCCAATGCTTGCTGAGAATCTGGCTTTGCCCCAAGCAGCGGGCCGTCGTAACTGCCTGCAAACACCGCTTCATGGTTATCAATGTAGTTTTGAGCAACATATTCGACCAGCCAGTTGATCAACCTGGCCCGAAGCAGGGTCAAAAAGAGATTAAAGCGGTAAGGTTCATCATCTTTTTGCGCCTTTTGGTAAAATTTTTCAACCAGCTGGCGCAGTTCATTGTGATCCAACCCGTATTCAGCACTCACCTCATCACAGCGCTTTGTGATAAGACCCACCACTTGATCAAGATTCAAAAGTCCCTTATCCACCGCATCTTCCAGATCGGCAGTGAGATAGGAGATATCATCGGCTGCTTCCATGATATACGTGATGGCAAAGCGGTGCCATTTTCGCAGTCCCAGGGCGTTTTGCACCTGATGGACGATATCTTCCTCGCTGTAGTAAAACCCGGGCTTTTTGCGTAGATACGCCAGCTTTTCACCGGCGGCGGGTTTGTCCTCATACGCGCCTCTGGTGTATTTTAGTACCGAAGCGATCTGGGAAAAGGAGAGATTGAGCCGCTGCAGCCTGGTAATAACACGCACACTTTGGGCGTTGCCGTCAAAATCGCTCAGATCGGCCCTGAGTTTGGCTTTGAGTTTGTTTTCGCGTACCCCTCTTTGTTTCATGTAGCGCTCAAACAGCGGCAGCGCCTCTTTCTTGCTCCAGTCGCTGATCACGGCTTCGGCAAAGTGCCCAAAGGGGGGATTGCCGATATCATGGACCATGCTTGTCATCTCCGCAATCGAGACAAACGCGTCTTGCAGCCCCTGCAGTTTATATTCGCCTGCATCTTCTATACGCTGCAGGATCTTTTTGGCGATAAAGCGGCTGGTCTGAGCTACTTCCAGCGAGTGGGTCAGCCGGCTTCGCACCGCCGCGTCCAGTTCCAGCGGAAAGACCTGGGTGCGCTTTTGCAGGCGGCGAAAGGCCGGCGAGGAGATAATACGCCCCCGGTCGCTTTCAACAGAGATATCCAAATCATCGATGGGATAATACTGCCGGTGGGTGGTGATGCGCTTTGTATAATCGATCATGGCTGCACTTCCAGCCACACGGGACAATGATCTGATCCCATCACGTCAGCAAGGATTTTAGTGTTTTTTGTCTGTGGCGCAAACTTCTCATCCGCGCAGAAATAATCGATCCTCCAGCCCACGTTTTTAGCCCGCGCGTTAAAGCGGTACGACCACCAGGTATAATGCCCCGGCTCCCCCGGATGGGCGTCACGAAACAGATCACGGTACCCCGCGTTTAAAAATTCACTCATCCAGTCACGTTCCTGAGGCAAAAAGCCCGCGTTTTTTTCATTGGATTTTGGGTTTTTCAGATCAATTTCAGTATGGGCGATATTGTAATCCCCGCACAATACTACGTTTTTGCCCGCCGCCCGGTATTCGATGCAGCGGCTTAAAACCGCGTCGCAAAAGCGCAGCTTGTATTCCAGCCTGATGCCCTCTTTCTGGCTGTTTGGAAAGTAGCAGTTTATCAGCGTGAAATCTCTAAAATGCGCGATCAGTACCCGCCCCTCCCTGTCAAACTCTTCTATACCAAGATTATGCACATCACGCGGCTTTTGCCTGCAATACAGCGCAACGCCGCTGTAACCCTTTTTCTCGGCGCTGTCAAAATAGCAGTGATAGCCATCCATTTGCGTCAGGTTTTCACTGAGTTGGTCGGGGTGGGCTTTGGTCTCTTGCAACGCAACCACATCCGCGTCCAGATCACGCAGGATTTCGTTGAAACCTTTTTTCTCTATGGCCCGTATTCCGTTGACATTCCATGACATCAGTTTCATTCAGTTTTTCCTTTACAGTACCGGCAGGCGCCAGCGAAAATGCACCGCGCACAGCCGCAGAGCTAAAAATGCGCCAAGTGAGAGCAGTAAAAACGGCGCGCCCGTGATCCCGCCGCTGTTAGCGGCAAAAAGGGTAACGGCGATAAAGATAGGAATCACCGCGTAAAAATCGCTTTTCATAAAAAAGGGGACCTTGTTTAAGATCACATCGCGTACCAATCCGCCTCCCACAGCGGTCATAAACGCGCACACGATTACGCCAAAGAGGTTAAACCCGCTGCCAATAGCCACCAGCGCCCCGGTGTGGGCAAAGGAAACCAGCCCGATCGAGTCGGCGACGATGAAAAGGCGGCTGTGTTGGAAATTTTTGATCGGTTCTTTAAAAACGATCATCAAACCAACGGCAACAACCACCAAAAGCGCGGGCCATGCGTGGATAAACACATAAGGATCAACACCTGCCAGGGTGTCTCTGATAAGCCCGCCGATCAGGGCGGTACAAAACGCGCAGATCAGCACTCCAAGCAGGTCCAGCTTCGCATCCAGTGCGACCAGAAAACCGCTGAGGCTAAAGGCAAGCAAACCGATAATCTCGGTAATGTGCAGGCTCATGGCTACATCAGCATCCCGCCGTTAACCTTCAGCGTCTCGCCGGTGATATAGCTTGCGTGGTCGCTGAGTAAAAACGCGATCGCGCCTGCGACCTCTTTTGGCTCGCCAAAGCGCTTGAGGGGAATATTGGAAATAAACTGCTCTTTGACCTTGTCGCTGAGTTCCTCAGTCATATCCGTAGCGATAAAGCCGGGCGTCACGCTGTTGTAGCGGATCCCTCTGGCCGCGGCTTCTTTGGCAAAACTTTTTGTCATCGAAATCATGCCGCCTTTGCTGGCACTGTAGTTTGCCTGCCCGGCATTGCCCGTCTCACCCACGATACTTGCGACATTGACAACCGCGCCAAAACGCTTTTTGCCCATCGCTTTAAGCGCTTCCTTGCTGCCAAGAAACGCTGAACTGAGGTTGGCTTTCAGCACCGCGTCAAAATCCTCCAGCTTCATACGAAGAGCGAGTTTATCTTTGGTAATACCCGCGTTATTGACCACATAACTCAGCTCTCCGTCACTGTCAAGAATCGTCTTAACCGCGTCAGAAAAAGCCTGCTCGTCACTGGCGTCAAAACCGATCACGGCAGCTTTGCCCCCTGCTTCTTCGATCCGGGCTTTGACCGCGTCTGCCGCGTCGGCCCCGCTTCGGTAATTGACCCACACTTTCAAACCGTGCGCGGCCAGTTCCTTGGCCACCGTAGCGCCGATTCCTCTGCTTGATCCCGTTACCAGTACGTTTTTTCCGCTAAATTGCATATTTATCCTTTATATCAGTGGTTTTTCCATCTCTTTTGGAATCTCTAATCCCATCAGTTTCAGCACCGTGGGAGCGATGTTGCACAAAGCGCCGTCTTTGACCTCGGTGACGCCCGGGGCTTGTACAAAGCACCATACATCGCCTACGGTGTGGTTGGTAAGCATATTGCCATCTTCATCTTCCATCTGTTCGCAGTTGCCGTGGTCGCTGGTAAGGACTACGTTGTAGCCAAGTTCTTTTGCTTTTTTCAAGATAGCGCCCAGTTCTTTGTCCACCGCTTCCACGGCTTTGGTCGCAGCTTCGACGTCTCCGGTGTGGCCGACCATATCGCCGTTTGCGAAATTCACCACGATAAAATCATATACTCCATCCATGCCGTCTTGCACCGCCCGGCTCACCTCGGGAGCGCTCATTTCAGGCTTCATATCATAGGTTTTTACATCGGGACTTGGAATCAGTACGCGGCTTTCATTTTCAAATGGTTCTTCGATCCCGCCGTTGAGAAAAAACGTGACGTGCGCGTATTTTTCCGTTTCTGCGGTGTGCAGCTGCGTCAAGCCCGCTTTGCTTATGGTTTGGGCCAGTGTGTTTTGGGGTACTTCTTTGTCAAACATCACCGGGTAGTCAAAACCCGCGTCATAGCGCGTCATCGTCACCAGCTGCGGGGCTTTGAAACTGCGCGCGAATTTGTCAAAGTTTTTCTCACCCAGCGCCTGCGTGATTTGGCGCATCCGGTCGGTTCGGAAGTTGGCCATAACAACGCCGTCACCCTCCTGCATTCCGCCATAGCCCTCAAAGCTGACCGGTTCGATAAACTCATCCGTATTGCCCTTATCATACTGGCTTTGGATATATTCTAACGGACTTAACTGTGTGACCGTTTTGGCTTCAGCGATCTGGTCATACCCCTTTTGTATACGTTCCCAGCGGTTATCACGGTCCATTGCGTAAAAACGTCCGCCGATGGTGGCGATATGCAGCCCCGCTTCCTGCACGGCTTTTATATACTCTGGCGCTGATTTGGGATCAACGTCGCGCCCGTCGGTGATCAGATGCATAAACACCTCTTTATCCCCAAACAGCTTTCCAAAACCTATAAGGTGATCGATATGAGAATGCACCCCGCCGTCACTGAGCAGACCCACAATATGCACACGGCTGCCTGTTACAGCAGCAAGGGCTTCATTTTTGGCAAGCGATCCGTCCTCAAGGGCCATGGATATCTTGACCAGATCCTGATATAGCACCCGGCCGCTGCCGATACTCATATGACCCACTTCGCTGTTGCCCATCTGCCCCTCGGGCAGTCCCACGTGCTTGCCGTGGGTTTTTATCATGCTATAGGGGGTCGTTTGAAAAAGAGTGTCATATGTGGGCGTTTTTGCTTTTTCAAACGCGTTGCACGGGCTGCCGGGCTTGCAGCCGATACCGTCAGTTATGATCAAAATTGTTTTTTCTGCCATACATAAACCTATTCTTTTTTTTAATCATTAGTGTAGTAAAATGTAGCTTTTAACTTCATTAGGATTGAACAATATATGCTTTATTGGTTTTACAGACACTTAGATATCAACCTTTTTCAATACATTACGATCAGAGCCGGTATCGCGTTTTTTATCGCTTTTGTACTGGCGCTGTATCTTATCCCGCTGTATAAAAAATGGGCGAAGAAAAAAAAGGCTAACCAGCCTATCAACAAATACGTCCCCGCCCATCAGGGCAAATGCGACACCCCGACCATGGGCGGTGCGGTTTTTATCGGGGCGGCTTTGGTCGCGGTGGTGCTGACAGCAAAGCTTAACAACTACTTTATCATCGGCGCGCTCATTACCGTAGGCGGTACGGCGCTTGTGGGATTTAAAGATGATTTTGCCAAGGTCGTTTCCAAAAACAACCTCTCAGGCCTCAGCGCCAAATCCAAGCTGATCTTGCAGCTGCTGGTGGCTTTTGTAGCAAGTGCGTATCTGCTGTTTTACGCGGGCTTTTCGACTGATCTGTACGTTCCTTTTTATAAATACGCCGTAGTGGATATGGGCCTTATCGCGCTGGTGTTTTGGATGCTGGTGATTGTGGCCGCATCCAACGCGGTCAATCTCACCGACGGTCTGGACGGACTGGCCACGGTGCCTTCGATCCTTTCCATCGCCACGCTTGGCATTATCGTTTATATCACCGGACACGCGATTTTGAGCAATTACCTGCTGATGCCAAATATCACCGGCGTGGGCGAAGTCTCCATCTTTGCCGCTGCGATGGCGGGCAGTCTGCTGGCGTTTTTGTGGTATAACTGCCATCCTGCCGAACTGTTTATGGGCGATACCGGAAGCCTCTCCATCGGCGCGTTTTTAGGCTATATGGCCGTGATTGGCAAGAGTGAAATTTTGCTGATACTTATCGGCTTTATCTTTGTGATTGAAACCATCAGCGTTATTTTGCAGGTGGGCAGCTACCGTT
>CAYUAC010000073.1:0-10103 GCA_964442515.1 uncultured Campylobacterales bacterium
ATGGCGGTATTGTTGTTTCGGTGTATGCCAAAGCCCCCAAAACGGGCATAAAACAGATCGCACGAAAGATTTTACTCTTTCCGCCCTTTCTCTCGCTGCTTATAGCGCTGCTGTGTATCGGCAGGGAGTTTCCGGCGCCGCTTATGCAGGTGCTGCAGCATTTGAGCATGACCATCGTGCCTTTGGCGCTGGTGGCGGTGGGCATCCAGCTTCGTTTTAAACTGCCCCGCATCTATCTGCCCGTTTTCAGCGCCGCCCTTGCGATCAAGCTGGTGCTGGCCCCGATGGCGGCGTATCTGTTTATGCTTGGTTTCGGGCAGTTTTCACTGGCGGCCAAGGTGACGGTGATGGAAGCGGCGATGGGACCCATGATCACGGCTGCGGCGGTGGCGACCAACGCCGGGCTGGCTCCCAGGCTCAGCGTAGCGATCGTGGGATACGGCACAATGTTTGCGCTTATTACGACCGGGCTGTGGTATCTGCTGCTGCCTTAAAGGAAGAAAATGACAAAAGAGAAAAAACGGGATAAAATCATACAAACAGCATTGAATCTGTTTTCCAAAAACGGGTTTTACTCCACTACGATTCCCCAGATCGCGCGGGATATGCGTATGAGCGTGGGCAATATGTACAACTACTTTCCTTCCAAAGACGTGCTTGCCAAAGAGGTGATCAAATATATCTCCGGCTATATCGCAAACCGCATCAGAGATATCAATGAAAAAAAGATGAGTACGCGTCAAAAGACCCACGCTATCGTGGCGATGTATTTTTCCCTGGCCGGCCAGAAGCCCGAGATGATCGATTATTTTCTGCGGGTGTATCTGTCCAACCGCGAAGTGTTCAAAGACGGCTGCGAGGGGATGACGTGCGTGAGCGAATTTGTCACCGAAATCATGATCTTTTTTGAACAGGGCGTGGAAGCGGGCGATCTGCGCAATCAGGATTTTTTTAGCGCGTTTGGTCTGTTTATGGGCTATCTTGGCGGGATGGTCTTTTTAAACGGCGAACATATTCTGCCTAGGGATCTGGACTCTTACGTTGATGATATCGCCGAAAATATTTACAACGCTTTAAAAGCATGAGTACGACCAAACTGCTCTGGCTCAACGGTTCAGGCTGCCACGGCAATGCCCACTCGTTTTTGAATTATGAAAATCTGCCCGCGTTTTTTCAAACGTTTGAGTTTACGTACCATCCAATCATTGAAAGCGCTTATGACTTGCGTGATCTGTGTGACAAAGATGTAGCCTGTGATATTTTGATTCTTGAAGGTTCGGTGGATACCTATTTGCAAAAAGAGGGCTGTGATCTGGGGTTTTTGATCCATAAGTACGGCACAAAAGCACGCTATATCGTCACGGCGGGTACGTGTGCGGGCTTTGGCGGCCTTTTTGGGCAGGGGCCAGACAGCGGCGGGCTGCTTTTTGACAAAGAAGATCCCAGAAAAGAGTATGAAACCCTGAGCGAAAAAACGATCAATCTGCCCGGCTGTCCGCTGCACCCTGAGATACTGGTCAATACGCTGTTATTACTGCAAAGTCGCAGCACGCCGGCTTTGGATGGCTATCTGCGCCCAAAAGAATTTTACGGCTTCAGCGTCCACAACGGATGCACTAAAAACGAGTATTTTGAATACAAGGTCGAAAGCCACGAATTCGGACACATTGCAGGGTGTATGTATTATGAACACGGTTGCCAGGGACCCTTTACCAAAGGCAGCTGCAACCGGATTCTTTTTAACGCAGTCAGTTCCAAAACAAGAGCGGGTACACCCTGTTTTGGCTGCAACGAACCCTCTTTCCCAAGAGATGATCTGTTTGTGACCCAAAAGAGTATGGGCGTACCAAAACATCTGCCTTTTGGCGTGCCAAAACGGGCTTATCTGAGTATTGCCGGGGTAGCCAAATCCTTTAAGATCGACCGGCTGCACAAGGATTTTTTTGATGATTGAACTGATTGAAAAGATAGAGGGCGAAGCCAAGCTGCATTTTCACAACCAAAGCGGCAGGGTAGGCCATGTCGGCATAGAGTTTATGCATTCACGGGGGATTGAAACCATGCTTGAGGGCAAAGCCGCCCCAGACGCACTGGTAATCAATCCAAGAATCTGCGGCATCTGCGGCCACGCCCATCTGATCGCCACGGCCAAAGCGCTTGAAGCCTGCTACGGCGTGTTTGAACCTTCGCCAAAGGCGCAAAAACTGCGGCAGATGACGCTTGATTTTGAGTTGATATTAAATCATATCAAATGGTTTTATCTGGTATTGTATCCCCTTTTTGGCCTCAAGCAGGATATTGCCAAGGTCAATAAGCTCTCTTATACGCTTTCAAAAGCCATAGCCCTTTTTGGCGGGCAGTATCCCCACAACAGTTACGCCGTGCCCGGCGGGATCACTCCGCAGGTACTGCGCAGTGATATCATCAAAGCAAAGCAGCTTTTGCAAGAGGTCGGCACTTTTTTCAAAGACCACCTTGTGCGTACCAAAAAGCAGTTTTGGCAGTGTGATTCTATCGATACGCTGCTGGGGGCAGGGGGTGATCTGCCCGCTTTTGCCCGGATGCTG
Organism: uncultured Campylobacterales bacterium; assembly: GCA_964442515.1. Taxonomy (GTDB): domain Bacteria; phylum Campylobacterota; class Campylobacteria; order Campylobacterales; family Sulfurovaceae; genus TCS-49. The sequence goes on from CAYUAC010000073.1 coordinate 2,568, forward strand.
CAAAAAGAGGGCTTTTGCAGCGTCGGCAAGAGTTATGACCGCTTTTTTGTCCTTGGTCAGCATGATTATTTTCGCAGGGGCAAATCGCATAAAACAAAGCGGCTGCAGAATCTGGAGTATAAGTTTATCCGCGAACATGATATTGAAGGATCTCAAGCCAAAAACGTCACGTATAAGGGGCGTTATTATGAAGTAGGGCCGCTGGCCCGGGCGATGGTGGGCAAGATCGCTTTGATCAAAGACGCCCACAGGCGGTATGGCGACAGCTTGTTTACCCGTATCATCGCGCGTGTATGTGAAAGCGCCCAGCTGCTGCACCGATGCGGACAAAGGCTGGATGAAATCGATTTAACCCAGCCCTCTTTCATCGCCACGCCCACACCTATAGAACGCCTCAGCGGCGAGGGCATCGCCGCGGTGGAAGCAGCCAGGGGATCGCTGCTGCACAAAGTGGTGCTTCGTGAGGGGATCATTCAACAATATGAAATCATTACGCCCACGCAGTGGAATCTGGGCAACGGCGACAAACATTATCCCGGCACCGCGCAAAAGGCGATGCAGGGTGCCCGTAACCGGCGGCAGGCAAAACAGATTTTTAAAAGTTTTGACGTCTGTTCGGTGTGTACGACGCATTAGAGGCAGCCTAAAGGTTTTGCAGTATTTTCTCCACTGCCGCGGCGGGGTCGGCGGCTTTGTAGACGGGTCTGCCCACCACGATAATATCCACGCTTTGTTCCCCCGCCAGCGCGATATCGGCCACACGGCTCTGGTCGCCGCTGTCTTCGCCAAAGGGACGGATGCCGGGGGTAAGGGTTAAAAACCCCTCATCGGTGACGTCTTTGATCGAAGCACTTTCAAAAGCGCTGCAAACCACGCCGTCAACACCGCTTTTGTAAGCGTCTTTAGCAAAACGGTCGGCTTTTTGATCGATGTTTTCATTATAGATATAGCCAAAGGATTCATTGTCAAAAGAGGTCAGTACCGTAACGGCCAGTACCAGCGGGCGCTTTTGCAGGTACGACAGGCGCTGCATCACCGTTTGCATAGCCTTTTCGCCGCTGCTTGCGTGGATATTGAACATATCCACATCCAGATTTGCGATCTCCTGGGCCGCATCTGCCATGGTGTTTGGGATGTCATAGAGTTTGAGATCCAAAAAGATTTTAAAGCCCGGATTGATCTGTTTGAGTTGGTCTATGAGCGCTTTACCATCTCTGATAAAGCTGCGAAAGCCGACTTTGAGCCAAATGTCGTGGTTTTGCAAACGTTTTGCCAAAGCGATGTTTTCTTCGTAAGCCGGCAGGTCAAGGGCGACACATAACTGCATGGATATTCCTTTTGTAAAATGGTGATGATGATTCAAGCCGTGCATACATTTTGATCATAAATGCATGTTGTATTTGTGATATAATAGCACAGATACAATAAAAAAAGGCAGACTCATGTTTGGAAAAAAACTCAGAGAATTTGACTTAAAAGATGTGGAGAAAAACCAATACGCCAGGATTACGACCAACAAAGGCGTTATCGTGGTCAAGCTTTACCCCGAAGAAGTGGCCAATACCGTGGCCAACTTCGCGCACCTGGCAAAAGAGGGCTTTTACGACGGGTTGAAATTCCACCGCGTAATCCCCGGTTTCATGGCCCAGGGCGGCTGCCCCGACGGTACGGGCGCCGGCGGTCCGGACTGGGCGATTAAGTGTGAAACGGAAAAAAATACGCACAAGCACCAAAAGGGGACGCTATCTATGGCTCATGCGGGCAAAGACACAGGCGGCAGCCAGTTTTTTATCTGCTTTGTCCCCTGTCCGCACCTTGATGGGGGCCATACGATCTTTGGCGATGTCGATGACGGCGAGAGTATGATGGTTCTTGATTCAATCGAGCAAAACGATACCATCGAAAAGATCGAGATCACCCAAGAGCGCTGATGCACGGCTTTTACAACGTCGGTGCGGCAACGCTGCACACAAAGGTAGCCAACCCGGTTCATAATACGCAGCAGATGCAGGAAGTGCTGCACACTGCCGGGGAACAAAACCTCTCGCTTGTGGTTTTTCCCGAGCTGTGTATTACCGGCTATACCTGCGCGGACCTGTTTTTAAACGAAAGTTTGCAAAATGAAGCGCTGGAGGCGCTGCATTCGCTGCTCAAAGCTACGGCCAATCTTTCCACCGTTTTTATCGCGGGAATGCCGCTGATGCATCAAAACAGGCTTTATAACTGCGCATGCATCTGTCAAAACGGCCAAATTAAAGGTATCGTTCCCAAATCCTATCTTGCCAACCATAAAGAGTTTTATGAAAAGCGCTGGTTTCACCCGGGTATTGAGGTGCGTTCACAACAGCTCACGCTTTTTGGCGACAAGATCCCGTTTGGCACCGATCTGCTTTTTGGCAAAGACGAGTTTATTCTCGGCGTAGAGATTTGTGAGGATTTGTGGGCCACCGTGCCCCCAAGCCTGCATGCAAGCGCCGCGGGAGCGACGCTGATAGCCAACCTGAGCAGTTCAAACGAACTCATCAGCAAGGCTCAATTTCGAAAAGAGTTGGTCAAGCACCAAAGCGCCAGGGTGATGGGGGGCTACCTGTACGCCGGATCGGGACCGGGCGAATCCAGTACCGACCTGGTCTTTGGGGGTGATTGTTTGATCGCGCAGGGAGGCAAACTGCTTGCAAGATCAAAGCGCTTTCTGGATCAAAACCAGCTGATTACGCATGAACTGGATCTGCAAAGAGCGCGCATGAGCCGCCTGCACGAAAGCAGCTACGAAGACGGTGATATTAATACATATCAATTTATAAAACTGGAGGAACTGCCCCCGGTGACAAAGCTGGAACACCGGATCAATCCCCATCCCTTCGTGCCAAAAAGCAGTGCGCAAAAAAGTTATCGGGCCGGGGAGATCACCGCGATCGTTGCGGCCGGATTGCAAAAGCGCCTGAATACCATCGGTGCTACAAAGGTAGTTATCGGAATCTCCGGCGGACTTGATTCCACGCTGGCGCTGCTGTTTTGCGCGCATACTTTTGAGCTGATGGGACTGCCCGCATCCAACATCCATGCCGTGACGATGCCGGGACTGGGGACGACGGGCCGGACCAAAACCAACGCGCACAAACTCTGTCAAAAGCTTGGCGTAAGCCTGCAAGAGATCGATATCAGCGCGATGAGCAGGGAGTATTTTGCACTCCTTGGCCACGATGAAGCTGACCACAGCGTGGTATATGAAAACGTCCAGGCCAGAGTGCGCACCGAAATTTTGATGAACACGGCTAATAAAACCGGCGGGATCGTAATCGGCACGGGGGATCTCAGTGAGATCGCTCTTGGCTGGAGTACGTACAACGGCGATCATATGTCGATGTACAATCTCAATGCCTCCATCCCCAAAACGCTGATCCGCTATCTGGTAGGGTATTTTGCCAAGGAGGAGTTAGAGCAGGTGCTGCTTGATATTTTAGATACACCGGTAAGCCCTGAACTGCTGCCAAACGATGATGACGTGATCGCCCAGGAAACCGAAGAACTCATCGGCCCTTACGAACTGCACGATTTTTTCCTCTATCACTTCATGAAATACGGCGCCGGACCAAAGAAGCTGCACTTTTTGGCCGTACACGCCTTTGAAAACTACGACAGCGCTCAGATCAAAAAGTGGCTGCTTGTGTTTGTGCGCCGTTTCTTTACCGCACAGTTTAAGCGAAGCGCCATGCCGGACGGGCCCAAGGTGGGTTCTATCAGCCTTAGTCAGCGGGGGGATTTGAAGATGCCAAGTGACGCGGATTTTTCTATCTGGATCAAACAGGCCGAGTCGATATGAAACTGCTGGTCTCGGCACTGGAAGGATCGGCCAACGATCATTTGAAAAAAGTCCTTGATTACTGCGAAGACGTAGAAATTGAGGGTATTTTTGACAAACGTCTGGGCAATCCGATATATGATAATACCCAGAGTGCCGTGATGGGCTTTGTGGACGCGATCAAACAGGTGCGCTTTTTTCTGAAGCTGCAAAAAAAGATGGTCGAATCTGCCGCGCACTGCGATAAAGTCCTGCTTATTGACGGCTCAGGCTTTAATCTGCCGCTTGCTAAAAAAATTAAAAAACAGTATCCAGACAAAGAAATCATCTACTATATCCTCCCCCAGGCATGGGCGTGGCGGCGCTACCGCATCAAAGCGATCCAAAAATATTGCGACAGGCTGCTTTCCATCCTGCCTTTTGAATGCGGCTATTACAGGGATAAATGCCGCTACGTGGGCCATCCGCTGCTTGATAGTATACAAGAGTACAAAAGCGATTATGATACTGACACGATTGTTTTTATGCCAGGCAGCCGCCAAAAAGAGATCGCTAACCTGATGCCTGTTTTCAGGGAACTACAGGCGAAATTTACTGATTATAAATGTCTGCTTGTGGTTCCCGAATCGATGCGGGGGGCTGAAGTCTACGGCGATTTGAGCGCTTTTGATATCACGCATGATACCTACGACGCGCTAAGAGAGGCTAAACACGCCTTTATCTGCAGCGGCACGGCCACCTTTGAAGCTGCCCTGATCGGTACGCCGCTGAGCCTTTGTTTTATCATCAACAAGCTTGATTACAAGCTGGGTCGTATGCTGGCTCACATTGAGCACACGGGGTTAGCCAATATCATCCTTGAAAAGATCGACGGGCAGCTGATGCACAGCGAGTTTTTTCAAGAAGACGTTACGGCCCAAAACCTGTATAACGATTATTTACAAACCAAAAGTGAAACGTTTGAACAAAAAAGCAGGCGCTTAAGAGAGATCATGGGTCACGGAAGCAGCCAAAACGTGGCAAAAGTATTGCAACAATAAGACAAATCTGCCTGCAAATGTAACCGTAATGTAACCAAGCTTTTTTATAATTATCACATCTTATAAATTTAGGAGATGAGATGTTAAAAAAGATAGGAATCACTTCACTAGCGGTTGCGGCTTTGGTCGTATCTTCACAGGCCAGAGATCAGCTTCGGATCGTGGGTTCATCAACGGTGTACCCATTTGCGAGTAAAGTTGCCGAGTATGTCGGTAAAACCACAAACTTTCCCACACCCGTAATCGAATCAACAGGTTCCGGCGGCGGTATGAAACTGTTTTGCGCGGGCAATGATTTGGATACCCCTGATATCACAAACGCGTCAAGACGGATGAAGCCCAAAGAGTTTCAAACGTGTCAAGAAAACGGTGTAACTGATATTACCGAGGTTACCATCGGCAACGACGGGATCGCGCTTGCGCAAAAAGCGGGCAATCAAGCGTTTAACGTTACAAGAGAGCAGTTGGCTCTGGCGGTTTTAAAGCTTATCCCAGACGGTAAAGGCGGTTTGAAAGAAAACAGTTATGCCAACTGGAACCAGATCGATTCCAGTCTTCCTAACCGAGAGATTACTATTTACGGACCTCCCACAAGCAGCGGTACAAGAGACGCGTTTGAAGAGATGATCGTAGAGGAAGCGACTGGAGCGATGCCGGTTTATGCCCAAAACGGTAAAGAGGGATATTCCACAATCAGAAGCGACGAGGCATATGTTCCAAGCGGGGAAAACGACAACCTGATCGTGCAGAAATTAACAAAAAATGATAATGCGTTCGGTATATTTGGCTACAGCTTCCTGGCTGAAAACGGCGACAAGGTTCAGGGTGCCAAAATCAACGGTGTCAGTCCTACGCCAGACACGATCGCAAGCGGCGATTATCCGGTATCCAGAAGTCTGTTTTTCTACATCAAAAACAGCCACAACGATGATGTACCGGCGATGAAAGAGTATGTTGATCAATTCATGAGTGAATCCATGATCGGTCAAAGAGGCAAACTCAAAGCAGTCGGTTTGATCCCTTTGGCTTCTTCTACTTATAACGAAGTCGTCAACAGAGTTCAAAACAGAGAAAAACTCACTCTCAACGATTTGCAATAACACGTCGCAAGATCGGTCCCCCTTGGGGGACATGTCATAAAAGGAGCATTACTTGACTGTATTTTTTATATTTTTGCTTTTGGCGCTGCTGGCCTTTTTCTCAGCTAAAAAAAGAGCTTTCTCTTTGGAAAAAAAGGGAATGCACCTTGTCTCACAGGACCATCAGTACGGATGGAGCACCTTCATTATTACCCAGATTTCCGCACTTGCCGTTTTTTCACTCTTTGCGATACTGACTGATTTCAGTAATCAAACTATCTGGCTTTTAACCGTGCTTGCGGGTATGATTGCGCTTATTTTAGCTGTGAAAAAAATCGAAACCAATTACAACGCACGCTATTTCAAAGAGGGTTTTATCAAAAAGCTGCTGCTTTTTGCCTCTACCATTTCCGTTATTACGACGATGGGGATCGTATTTTCCGTTTTGTTTGAAGCGATCCGCTTTTTTCAGATGGAAAGTTTCTGGTATTTTATCTTCGGAACGGAGTGGAGTTCTGATGCCAATGATCCCAAGTTCGGGGCGGTGCCGCTTTTTGCCGGTACGCTTATCATTACCGCGATCGCTTTGTCGCTTGCGGTGCCAATTGGATTGCTTTCAGCCATCTTTACCTCTGAATACGCTTCAACGGGTCTTCGGGCCAAGATAAAGCCGTTTTTAGAGATACTGGCCGGTATTCCAACCGTCGTTTACGGCTTTTTTGCCGCGATTACGGTTGCGCCTTTTATCGTACAGGCAGCTGAAAAAGTCGGGATCGAAGCCTCTTTTAACAGCGCGCTGGCTTCAGGGGTGGTTATGGGCGTGATGATTATTCCCATTATCTCATCTCTTAGCGATGACGTGATCAAATCGATTCCAAATTCGATGCGTGAAGGCGGGCTGGGACTTGGACTGACCAAAGCCGAAGTGATCCGCTCCATCGTATTGCCCTCGGCACTGCCGGGCATCATCTCAGCGGTGCTGCTTGGTTTCTCAAGAGCGGTGGGCGAAACGATGATTGTGGTTATGGCAGCGGGCCTTCGGCCAAACCTGACGGCCAATATCTTTGAGGATATGACCACGATAACGGTCCGTATCGTTGACGCACTGACAGGTGATCAGGCGTTTGATACCCCCGAGACGCTTTCGGCGTTTGCGCTTGGCTTGTTTTTGTTTATTATCACGCTTGGCGTCAATGCATACTCTTCGATCATTATCAAAAAATTTAAGAAAAAATATGAAGTTAACAATCTGTAAAGGACAGCAATAGATGACACCTTCCAATCTGCAAAAACGCCACAGAAAAGCGGCCGTTTTAAAGTATACGTCACTGGCGGCGATCCTTTTTTCGGTACTGTTTTTGGTCTTTTTCCTGCTGGATATGATTTTCAAAGGTTATCCCGCTTTTGAACACGCCCAGGTAAAAGTCGAATTTCACTATAATGAAAAGAGTAAAGACAACCCGATGTGGGCCCTTAGTGATAAAGATTACGAACAGCTTATCCAGCATAGGATTATCACCGAATTTTGGGACGTGAACTTTGTCAACCGCCTCAAAGACGACCCTGAACTGATGGGAACCAGTGAATTTGTATGGGTCGTTGCCCATTCCAACGT
>CAYUAC010000074.1:0-9747 GCA_964442515.1 uncultured Campylobacterales bacterium
AATGTTTTGACCGCCAGTTTAAAGGTTTCATTGCCCCGCATTTTCATAAACTGCATATTGTTTTGCAGCACCTCGTTGCTGCACGGATGTTTTGATCCGCCGCCGGGGGTAATGAGAAAGTCGCTGTAGCTGCCGTCAGCCGAGGTGTGGATATCGATCATCGCGTCGCTTTTATCCTCACTGGCGCTCATGATCGCCGCACCCGCGCCGTCACCGAAGAGAATGCAGGTTGAACGGTCGGTGTAATCAATCAGGGAACTGAGCTTTTCCGCACCTATGATAAGGACGTTTTTTTTCATTCCCGATTCGATGTAGGCTTTGGCAACGGAGAGCAGATACACAAAACCGCTGCACGCCGCACTGATATCAAAGGCGGTGATATTGCTGATACCCAGTTTTTCCGCGATAAGACACGCCGTGGAAGGCATACAGAGATAATCGGGGGAAATGGTCGCGCAGACGATCATGTCGATCTGATTTTTTTCAATACCGGCCCTGCTGATGGCAAGTTCTGCCGCTTTCATTCCCAGGTCGCTTGTGGCATCCTCTTTGTCCGCAATGCGCCGCTGCGCGATACCGGTACGCTTTAAAATCCATGCGTCACTGGTGTCAACCATCTGTTCCAAATCTTTGTTGGTTAAGATATTTTGCGGGACATACGACCCGATGGATTGTAAAGCAGCATACATAGAACCGGCCTTTAGTTTAAACTCTTTTCAATATGGGTGTTGACCCCTGATTCGACAAAATCAACGGCTTGAAATACCGCGTTTTTGACCGCTTTGGCATTGCTTTTGCCGTGGCTGATGATCGTGCATCCTTTTACGCCAAGCAGCGGTGCTCCGCCGTATTCGGCGTAGTCGATATGTTTTTTGAGGTTTTTAAAAACTTTGCGCATCATCACCGCCCCGAAGATTGCAAGCAGGGATTTTTTGATCTGCGTTTTCATAAACTGATAAATCGCGTCGGCCACGCCTTCGCTGGTTTTTAACAGGACGTTTCCTACAAAGCCGTCACAAACTACGACGTCCACGCTGCCGTCAAAAATATTGTTGCCTTCGACGTTGCCGCTGAACCATTCTTTGTCTTTGAGCAGTTCATGGGCGGCTTTGACCGCTTCGTTACCCTTGGATTTTTCTTCGCCGTTTGCCAGCAGACCGACCCTTGGGTTTTGTGTGCCAAACATATCCTTGACGTAAGCCTGGCCCATCACCGCAAACTGATACAGGTGTTCCGCCTTTGAATCTACGTTGGCCCCCACATCAAGTACCAGCGTTTTTTTATCCGCGTGGGTTGGCATCAAGGTCGCAATCGCGGGGCGCGTAACGCCTTTGAGGCGGCCGATTTTTACGGTAGCAAGGCTCATGCTCGCCCCGCTGTGTCCGGCTGAGACGACCGCGTCGGCATCGCCGTTGCGTACGAGATTGACAGCTTGAAAGATAGATGTTTCTTTGCGCCGCATCGCATCGGTGGCGCTTTCATGCATACCGATGGTATCGGTCGTGGCAACTATCTTTGAAACCGACAATAGCTTTTTAGGTCCATGCTGCATGATCTGGTCTTCATCTCCGACCAGGACCGGTTCGTATTTTTTACGGTTGTATGCCTGCAAGGCGCCTTCTAAAATAACGGCGGGGCCGTTGTCCCCGCCCATTACGTCAATAGCGACTCGAACCATCTACGATTTGTACTCGCCGGTGGTCATATTCATGCGGTGGGGCATTTTCCAGCTTCCGTCTTTATCTTTGACGGGTCTTGGAATGTTGACTTTATAGTGTGTTCTTCTTTTTCTGCCTCGTGTCTTGCTGACTCTGGTTTTTGGTACTGCCATGGCATTCTCCTTTTATAATGTAATTTCAAACTCTTTGTCACTGTCGCAGCTGTCGCAGTAGTGATAATCAAAGAGCAGATTTTGCGTTTCGCTTTGTACGATTTTTCCCAAATCGATGCGCCCGTCCAGACACTCTATGGTATCTAAATCCTCAACAGTTTGCACTTGATCTATCAGCAGCAGATCAAGCCGCGTCGTCAGTGTTTTGGCAAACGTTTTGCCGCATCTGTTGCATTCGCACCGGGCCGTAGCTTTCAAGTCGCCCCTGAGGGCTACGGCGTGGTTGTCTTTTTTTTCTATCGTCCCTTTAAAATCCGTGTTGCTGCCTTGAAACGTTACTTCATTGGCAACAGGCGCTACTTTTTTAAAGGTGGTGATCATTGAGCGTTAAACGATCTCTCTTTGGGCGAAGAAAAATTCGATTTCGGTTTTCGCGTTTTCGGCGCTGTCGCTGCCGTGCACCGCGTTTGCGTCGATCGTTTCGGCAAAGTCGGCTCTGATTGTTCCGGCTTCGGCCTCTTTGGGGTTGGTTGCGCCCATCAGGTCTCTGTTTTTGGTAACGGCGTTATCGCCTTCAAGAACCATGACAACAACCGGACCGCTTGTCATGAAAGAGGTCAGTTCACCGAAAAACGGTCTTTGCTTGTGAACGGCGTAAAACTGTTCGGCGTCATCTTGGCTTAGCTGCAATTTCTTCATCGCAGCAACTCGTAATCCGTTGCTTTCAAATCTGTCTATTATTTTACCGATCACGCCTTTTTTGACCGCGTCTGGTTTGATAATCGATAGTGTTTGCTCCATAATTGCTCCGTGTCTGTAAAAAATGAAGCGAATTATAGCATAAATTTATTGAAATGAAAAGAAAGTGAGAAGGTGATTTCTCAAATACAGGGGTAAGGGCCCTTGGCACGGCAGGTACCGTGCCAAAAAAAGATTACTCTACGACCGGCTCGCCGGGTTCGCCTCTGTTTTCTGAAAGGGTTAAACCGTCTTTGGCTTCGCCCCAGACGATACAGCCTTCTGTAGGACATGCTTCGGCACACGCGGGCTCGTCGTGGTGGCCTACGCATTCAACGCATTTGTCTTCGTATACGTAATAAATCTCTTCTCCCGTGGGGTTATCATCCTCATCGACAATCGCCTCTACGGGACACTCGTCAATACAGGCTCCACAGTTGATACATGTATCGTTAATAACTACAGCCATAGTTTTCTCCTTTGGTTAAATTACACGGTACTATAACCTATTTTATCTTTAAAAAATCTTTGATCTGTTCAGTCTTGTCCGTTTTTTCCCAGCTAAATTCCGCCTCACTGCGGCCAAAATGCCCGTACGCGGCCGTTTTTTGATAAATGGGGCGGATCAGGTCCAGTGTTTCGATTATTCCCCTCGGCGTCAAATCAAACAGTTCGTGCACGCACCGCTGCAGGTTTTTTTCATCCACCGCCGCGGTGCCGTGGGTGTTGATATGGATTGAAACGGGTTTGACCACGCCGATGGCATACGCCAGCTGCACCGTCACTTTGTCGCACGCTCCGGCGGCGACGAGGTTTTTGGCGATATAACGCGCCGCGTACGCCCCGCTTCGATCGACCTTGCTGGGGTCTTTGCCGCTAAAAGCCCCGCCGCCGTGGGGGCAGCTGCCCCCGTAGGTGTCAACAATGATTTTTCGTCCCGTAAGTCCCGCATCCCCCTGCGGGCCGCCGATGACAAAGCGGCCGGTGGGATTGATATGGTAGGTGATATCATCGCTTAAAAGCGATTTGTCGATATTTGGGTAAATGATCTCTTCTATAACGGCGTCTTTGATGCGCTCCTGTGTAACGTCGGGGTCGTGCTGGGTGGAAACGACGATAGTGTCTATCGCTTTTGGTTTGCCCTCTTCGTAGCGTACGCTGACCTGGGCTTTGCCGTCAGGGCGCAAAAAGGGCAGGTTGCCGTTTTTTCGGTTGTCGCTTAATCCTTTGGTCAGCGTATGAGACAGGCTGATGGGAAGCGGCATCAGTTCGCTGCTTTCTTTGCACGCGTAGCCAAACATCAACCCCTGATCACCGGCTCCCAGCTGCCCGCTTTTTTGGTCCACGCCCTGATTGATATCGGGGCTTTGTTCGCCCACGCCGTTTAAGACCCCGGCACTGCGGTAGTCAAAGCCAAACCCGGCGTCGGTGTAACCGATCTGGCGGATTACTTCCCTGGCAATCTCCTGCATCGGGGCGTAGGTGGTGGTTTTGATTTCGCCCGCGATTACGCAAAAGCCGTTTGAAAGCAGTGTTTCACACGCGACCTTGGCGTTGTCGTCTTTTGCGATGATGTAATCAAGTATCGCGTCACTGATCTGATCACACATCTTGTCCGGGTGGCCTTCGGTAACGGATTCAGACGTAAAAATATAGTCATTTGCCATACAGATCCTTTTTTGTTTTTATCATACCCAAAATTTGTTAATATGCCTTTTTCTCAGGTGTGCTATAATGCAATAAAAAAGAAGAAACGGATGCTTGCTGATATTAAACCGATGGAACCGATGCATGATGTTGTCTTTTATCTGTTTGTAGCCGCCCTGGTACTGGCCGCAGCGGCGGCAGCGGCGTTTGCCTTTTTCCTGCGGGGTTTGAAAAATCCCCGAAAACAGACACTCAAACGGTTGCGCAGGCTGGATGTAAGCGACAGTAAAAAAGCAGCCTACGTCATAACAAAAGAAGCCAGAAAGCTGATCGTCGATGAGCAGATGAGAGAAAAGTACGAGCAGCTGCGTACGCGTTTGGAACCTTACAAATATAAAAAAAGCGTACCCGCTTTTGACAAAGAGGTTCTCAGGGAATTTTCTCTGTTTTTGGAGCTGGCCGGTGCGCGGGTTTAGTTTTGAGTATCCCTGGATACTTACTCTTTTGGGCCTGTATCTGCTGTGTCTGTATTTTTGCAGGGCAAAACCCCAAAGCCTCTATCTGCCCCATCTTACAGCCTTTGCATTGTATATCGGGGCAAAAAGCAAATCTCTGCGCCGGCTGCAGCATCTTTTTGCGGCGCTGCTGATTGTTTCGGCGGCGTCGCCGGTGCTGGATACGGGGTATAAAACACAGCAGCCCGGCCGCGATATCGTATTGGCCCTTGATCTTAGCTCCTCCATGCGTTATGAACTGCAAGAGACGAAACAGAGCCGCTTTGATGCACTGCAGGAGATTACCGCTTCGTTTCTGAAAAACAGAAACAGCGACCGGACGGGACTGGTGGGCTTTGCCAGCAGGGTTGCCGTGATCTGTCCTGTTACCTATGATAAAAAAATAGCCTCGGATCTGTTTGCACGCCAGAAGATCGGGATTCTGGGCCAGAAAACGGCACTTCGGGACGGCTTGTACCAGGCATATTCGATGCTGCTTGGCACAGAGAGTGAATCAAAGGTGGCGATTGTATTTACAGACGGGGTTGACAACGCCAGTGCCATCAGTAAAGATATTATCACCCAGACGGTGAAAAACACTCCGGTGACGCTGTATATCGTCGGTTTTCAAGTCAGTAGCGATGCATGGCTGCAGGATTTGGCAAAGAGCGCGGGCGGACGCTTTTGGCAGGCTGAGAATAAGCAGGCACTGCAGGAGGTGTTTGCCCAAATCAACCGCCTGCAGCCAAGCAGCGTCGATGCGGGCATACAGCGCAGTTACCGGTATCTGTATATGTATCCGCTTTTTGGGGCGCTGATAACTCTTGGACTGTATCTGTACGGACAGAATAAAAGGGGCGGCGATGTTTGATATTTCGTATCCTTTGGTGCTGTATCTGCTGGGTCCGGTCGTTTTGCTTTTTATCTATCTGCTGGCAACGAACAAAACTGCGTATGCCCGCGTATTTGACCAAAAAGTGCTCAGGCGCCTGCTGGTGCGCGGACGCGGATTTTCAGACAGGGCGCGCAGGAAGCTTTTGTATGCGGCGATGATTCTTATTGTCCTGGCCCTGAGCCGGCCGGTGTATCTGGTTCCTGAACAAAAGGCTCACGACAGGCCCCCGGCGGTCGTGTTTGCTCTTGATGTAAGCACGTCGATGCGAAGCCGCGATCTGTATCCAAACCGCCTGGCTTTTGCCAAAAAAAAGATGGCTGATTTCATCAAGGCAGGGGGCGGACGCGAGATCGGTATTCTCGTTTTTGCCAAAAATACCTATCTTTTAGCTCCGCTTACTACCAGTTATGACGTATTGCTGCAAAAGCTGCGAACCTTTGAATTAAAAGATATTGAAAGACAAAACGCCGATGTCGGCAAAGCCCTTACACAGGCAGAAGAACTTTTGCAGGGCCGGGGCAGGGACGTGGTACTTTTTACAAGCGGTGATTATGAAAAGCAAACCCTGCAAAAGGTTTTGGAACAAAAGGGCACGAATGTGCACGCGTTAATCTGTGCCTCCAGGGCCGGAGCACCGCTGCTTGATGCGAACAATCAGACCGCGGGCAAGGCGTGGAGCAAACCCCGGGAAACTTTTTTGCGGCAGCTTGGGGAATTTTCCTACGCCGATCATTCGCCAAACCTGGCCGAATCGTTTTACGCAGCCATGCAGGAACACGGCGGCCTCAAAGCCCGGTATCAGAACTATCCGCACACCGAACTGTTTGTATACCCGCTTTGGGGGGCTTTGCTACTGGCTTTCCTGGCGTTTTTCGATCCGCGGGTGACGCGCAAAAGCGCAGTGGTTAGTGTGCTGGTGCTCACCGCTTTTTCAAAGCCGGTGCAGGCGTTTGATTATTTTGATTTGCAAAAAGCCCGCAGCGCGTATGAAAACGGAGAGTTTGAAAAAGCGATACAGGCATATGAAGATGTTGCGCAAAGTGCTAAAAGAGATTATAATATAGCCAACGCTTATTATAAGCTGGGTGCGTATGAAAAAGCGCTTGCGTATTACAAAAGCGTTGAGACCGGGGATGCCAGATTGTACCAAAAGCTGCAGCACAATCTGGGCAATACCTATTTTCAGCAAGAAAAATACGATCTGGCGGTCAACCATTATCAAAACGCTTTGGATATCAGCAGGGATGAGGATACCCGACAGAATCTGCAACTGGCCCAAAAGCGGCTGCAGAAAGAACAGAAAAAACAAAAGCGCTCAGACAGGTCTTCTGCGGGTACGAAAAAAAAACCTGAAAAGGTACAAAAGCCCAAAAGCAGCCCGCGGGCACAAACGCAAAAACCCGGCAGCCAAAAAGGAAAACGGCGGAAATATAAAAAATATGAAAAGATGATCGATACGGCCCCCGCCCAGCTGATTTTGCTCAAGTAAGGACATAGATGCGAATTTTATATATCATCACCCTTTTGTGTATGCCTGTCTGGTCTTTGACCCTGCAGATAGCGCAGGACTCCCTGCAAGCCGGCAGCGAAGCGACAGCCGTGATTACGGCTGAGGGAAAAGAGGTGGAGTTTGAGGCAATCGACACAATCGGCGGTTATGAGATAGAGTCCAAACAGGTTATTGACAACTCCGTTTTTGTCAATAACGACATTGTCCACCAAAAAAAGCTCACCGTGACCTTCTATCCGACCGATGATTTTGTGATTGAACCCGTTACTGCGGTGGTGGACGGGCAGAAAAAAACGACGCGTCAAAGAGCGTTTACGGTAGAAAAACCGAATAAAACGCTCAAAGACAGCTATTTTATCACCATGGAGGCAGAACCCAAAAGCGTATATGTGCGTCAGGGGGTTGAAGTAAGGGTTAAAATCGCCGAACTCAAAGACAAAAGATTGCTCGATATCGCGTATACGCCCCCTTCCAAAGAAGGTTTCTGGGTGCAGCAAAAGGGACAGGAAAAAACCTATACCGACGGCAAATATCTCTTTCACGAACTTACTTATATGTATTATCCGCAAAAAAAGGGCAAGCTCAGTATCCGGGGTCCCAAAGCCCGTATCGGCATCCCGCAGATCAAAGAGGATATGTTCGGCCAGACTATAGTGCCCAAACACACCACCATCTTTGCTGATGATATACAGATACGGACAAAAGGGCTGCCCGAAGATGCCACCCTGGTTGGACAGATGAACCTGCAGGTGCATATCAGTTCCAAAAACCCCAAAGCCGATGAACCGGTGCATGTGGATTTTGTTTTGCAGGGACCGGGCAATTATGACGATTTTGCAGGCTTTGATCTGCAGATTGAAAACGCCACGGTGTATGAGGGAAATAAGATCAGAAAAGCAGACCGGTACCAGCAAAGCTATTCGGTCGTAGCACGGCGCGATTTCGTAATCCCAAGCCAAAGTGTCACCTACTTTGATCTTGAGGCAGAAAAGATTAAGACAATCCAAAGCAAACCCGTGGAAGTGGTTGTTGAAAACAGCAGGCAAATTCCGGCTGATAAGATCCCCACGGATACTCAGGCCGCCCCCGAGAATACGTTTGATATACACAGTTTCATCTGGGGCGTACTCAGTGCGTCGGCGGCAGCAATTGTTCTTTTTTTATTTCAGAAAAGAACAAGGCGTAAAGCAAAAAATACGCCCGCCGCAAACTTGGCAAAAATGTTTGCCAAATGCGACAGCAAAGAGGTTTACACCGTTTGCAAACGTGCTTATCAAGATACAAAAAACAGGAAAAAAACCTTTTTCAAAAGCAAAAAAACAGAGGATTGACTATAAAGGGGTGTGTAAAAAAATATATAATATTACATTTTGATAAAAAAATCTACAAGATTTGCTGGATTAAAACTTGACATATATGATATTATAAGATTTGATATCTAAGTGAAAGGATATGGTATGCAGCGACCTGCGCCGATTGATGAAGAAGTGACGTTTGACAGCGGTGTTATTATCAGCGAAACAGATTTGGACGGCATTATCACCTACGCCAACAGGAAATTTGCACAGATTTCAGGCTACAGCCAGTCTGAACTCAAAGGACAGCCCCACAGTATCCTGCGCCACCCCGATATGCCAAAAGCGGCCTTTAAAGATATGTGGAATACGATTAAAAAGGAAGAAGAGTGGAACGGGTTTGTCAAGAACCTGCGCAAAGACGGGAAATATTACTGGGTCAAAACATTTATCAAGCCCTCCTATGACAAAGAGGGCAGCCTCAAAGGCTATATCGCCGCCAGAAAAATCCCCCGCCGAGATGAAATCATGGCGGCGTCCAAGCAGTACGCTTCCGACCGGGCAATGGAGCAGTAAAATGGCTTATTGCATTATTATGACCACTCCCAAATCATCTGCGTGGATATCTCTGCGGGATCAAAGGGGTATCTTGGCTGGATCGATGAGGTGACTACCCCATCGGATACATGATGCGCTTTTGAATCGCTTTGATTTTTTGCATTGTTGTCTCATCCAGTGAAATGTTCGCAGCTTTTAGCGACGGATCCAGCTGCTGAGGCGTGCGCGCTCCGATAATGGTCGAGGCTACAAAATCAAAGTTTTTACTCCATGCCGTTGCCAGCGTAACCGGATGCATATCAAGATCTTTGGCCAGCTGCATATACTCTTTCGTGCTTTCTAAACTTTTTTCATTGACAAAACGGTCGGCCTGGGCTTTAACTCTGGGGTTGTCGCTTTTGATGTATTTGGAAAAGCGTCCGTCATCGGGATAAAACGCGCCGTTGTACTTGCCCGAAAGCACCCCGCCGGCAAGCGGAGAATAGGGCAGCAGTGAAATTTGCTCTTCGCGGCACACGTGGGCCAGTTCATCCAAAAACCGCGGATTGTTGAGTGAAAAATTGTTCTGGATCGATTCAAAGCGGGGCAGATTATGGTATTTTGCCGCTTCGTTGGCTTTGGTCAAGCCGTACGCGCTGTCGTTTGAAGTACCGATATAGCGGACTTTGCCCTCTTTGATCAACTCTTCAAACGCTCTTAGCGATTCCTCTTTGGGGATCAGCGTATCGGGCCAGTGCATCTGGTACAGATCGATCGCATCGATGCCCAACCGCTCGAGA
>CAYUAC010000075.1:0-9692 GCA_964442515.1 uncultured Campylobacterales bacterium
AATCCGACTTTGATCAGTTTGGATGAACAGATAGTCTACTTAAATGACGCGTTTTGCAAATATTTCAATACCCGTAAAATGTATCAAAACCTGGATGATATACAAAAACTGTTTTTGCCGATTGATAATTGTATTCAAAAGCTGGATGCGTATAAAATTTCCGATGACCATGAAAATAAAATAGCAATCCAATACGGCCATTTCACAAAATATTTCCAACTGTTTATAAGCTATTTTGTGATGAATAAACAAACGTATCAGATTTTGACCTTTAATGATATTACAAAGCAGGAATATATCAACGTCAAACTGGAAAACTATAACAGTATTTTCAGATACTATATTTTCCACTATACAAAAAATAGCAAAAAGACGTCCTGCCCGCAGACGGATAATGAACAATCCGGTCCCAAACCTGTGCAGAAACCGTCTTTTGACGAATCCCTGGATTTTGATGAACGGTCAATACTACGAAAATCCCACGCGTATAAAACTTCAGCCGCAGAATATTTGGAAGAACTGGATGAGGATACGCTGCAGCAAATTCAGGAATTAGAAGAACTTAATAAAGAACTGGCTGAACTGATCATTGAAATGCAACGAGAAGAAATCAGTATGGAGGAGGGATTAAATGAATTTGCCGCGAGGGTTACCATGTTTGTACGGACCATATCTATTTTATTTGAATTTAATGATCTCATCCAGGCTCTTAATGAATTGGTATCGAGAATACAATCTCTGGCCCAGGATGAAGATGACGCCGCCAAACGCAACGCCGTTTTGTTTTTAGATGCGATCGCCGGGGATTTGAAAGCCTGGGTGGATTCTATCTTTATAAATCAGGACAGTTTAGACATCCATTACCTGGACAGTTCGCTGTTTAGTTCTTGTCTACAGCTTGAAATGATGCTTAAAGAAGATGAGAATGATGCAGAATCCGAGGATATCGATTTTTTTTAATTCACCAATAAATGCAGGAGAAGACAATGAATCAGCTGTTAGACCAATTTTTAAACGAATCCAGAGACAACCTTGCGTATATAGATGAGAACCTGGAATCACTCAAAGAGGAGAATGCGGATATCGATGCCTTGTTCCGGGCTGCTCATACATTAAAAGGAGGGGCGGGACTGGTCGGATTTGAAAGTGTGCAGGAATTAACGCATACAGCCGAAGATATACTTGACAAGCTGCGCCACGGAGAGATTCAATACTCTGAAAAGATGGTTGAGGTGCTCTTTGATATCTTTGATGAAGTGGTCGAACTGATCGATCAGAGTGAAGAAACCGGCGATATCGTTGCGAAAAATCAACAAGTCATTGACGCGCTTTCGGATAAAGCCGGAGAGATTTTAAAAGCAAAAGATAAAGAAGATCCCAAAGAGCAAACCGTCGACACACCTTTACAGATATATCCGGATAAGCCCAAAGCGTTGGAGCAGTTTTCAAAAAAAACAATGCAGGATCTGTATGAGCAACTGCCTCCGGCTATCAATAAAATCGATCAAGCATTTTTGCATCATGAGAATTTTTATTTTATGGACTTTGATCTTGATGTGGATACGATCATGTTAGGTAATGATCCTTTTTATTTACTGTCTTTATTTGAAGATGCGTTGAAAGCAATCAGGATCGACATTCCAAAAAGCTGCGAAGAACTGGACAGAAATCCCTTGCAGTGGGCAAGCCGCATATTTGCTATCGTGCACAGCGATGAAGAAACCATCGAAGGGGTGTGTGAAAATATTTTGGATGAGATCGCGATTTATCCGTTAAGTCAAGAAATGATGCAAGATACCCGTTCTGGCGATAATCCGAACAAAAAACAGCCAAGCACAAAAACTCCCGGGCTTGGAAAAAAAGTAAAAATCGATCAGTTCCAAATAGATAATCTGATGGATAATATCGGGGAACTTCTGGTCATGAAAAATTCCATGCCCTATATTGTCAAAAACCTCAATGAAGATACGCTGGAACAGTCAAAAAGAGATATATTGTCAAAATACGACCAGATCAGCCGTATTACTTCGCAGCTGCAGGAAACGGTCATGGCAATGCGGCTGCTGCCGTTGAGTTACATACTCAGCAGATACCCCAAACTGGTCAGGGATTTAAGCAAAAAGCTTGATAAAAAGATCAAATATGAAGAAGACGGCGGCGATACGAAACTTGATAAAACAATGATAGAACATTTAGCAGATCCGATGGTTCATCTTATACGAAACTCAATTGACCACGGGATAGAGGATTCCCGGACAAGAGAAGAAAAGGGAAAAGATCCAAAAGGGACTATATCGATTAAAGCAATGTCCCAAGGCGACAAAGTTATGATTGAAATCAGTGACGACGGCGGCGGTATTGATGCAGACAAGATCGCTGAAAAAGCGGTTGAAAACCAACTTGTCACTGGGCAAAAAGTCGATGAGATGAGTAAAGAAGAGATCATTGGACTTATATTCCATTCAGGATTGACGACAAAAGAACAGATCAGCGACCTCAGCGGCAGAGGCGTAGGTATGGACGCTGTTAAAAATGCGATCGAGGGGTTAAACGGACGTATTGGGGTTGAGTCTGAACTCAATAAAGGTACGACAATTTGGCTTGAACTGCCTGTGAGTGTGGCATTGACGAATGTTTTTCATATAAAGATGAATAATACTGATTATGCGATCGCGATGGATTATCTTATAGAAACTTCCCATGTAGAAAAAAGTGATATTCAGGAATCGAACAAAAAACCGTTTTTATACCGCCGGGGAGAGTTACTGCCTTTACTGTATCCGCAGGCACTTGTCTCCAGAGAAGCCAAAGACAGGCAGCTGCAAAAAGTAGTGGTTTTGCAGACGGGAGACAAAAGGTTTGCGTTGGGTGTTGATGCTTTTGTCAATCAGCTTGATGTTGTGCAAAAACCCTTGACGGGAGCATTAAAAAAGCATCCTATTATTTCGGGCAGTTCTCTGCTTGGCAATGGAAATGTCCTGTTTATTTTAGATGTCAACAAAGTGGCGAATATACCCTCATGGGTATAACAGAAAAACACAAATCAATCAAAGGAGCAGACAATGGCATTTGTACAATCACAAAACAGTCGCGAAGGAGACAATATGGAAAGCGGATCAAAAGTAGACAGCATAGCGGCAAAAAAAAGGAGAAAGACGCTTGCAAGGCAGCAGCATATATCCGAAAGCCTGCTTAATACCTCAGATGGTCTGTCTTCTAAAATACAAGACGCGGTCAGTGCCATTGAAGAGTTAAAAAGCTCAATGGAGGAGATCAGTTCAGCATCAGAAGAAAACGCCGGAGCAGCTGAGCAAAGTTTGAAGTCAATAACGAATATATATGACTCTACGGAAAATATTTTTGGCAATACCAAAGATATTGTAACAAAGGTCGAATTGGCAACCAAAAGTGTAAAAAACGCTACGGATAATACCCTCAAATCCGGAGACAGAATGCAAAAATCAGCCCAAAACGCAGAAAAGATGGGGGAAAAAAGTATTGATTTAAAAGATGCCAGTGACAAGATTGAACAGGCAGTCGGAATCATTGCAAAGGTGGCAGATCAGACAAATCTACTTGCGTTAAACGCCGCCATTGAGGCCAGCAGGGCAAAAGAACACGGTAAAGGTTTTGCGGTAGTGGCCGAGGAGACAAGGGGGCTGGCGATGGTGTCTTCAGAACAAGCCGAACGAACAAGAGATATTGTCAATAAAGTACAAAATGATATCGAAGGAGTAGAAAAAAATATCAATCAAGTCGGTGGTAACGTCCAGAGTGCGCATGATGTATCCGTTGACGCTATTGAGGTAGCAAAAGATATGTCATCCAATATAACGCAGTTGTTTGATTATTATAAAAACTATATAAAACAACTGGATAGTTTGAAAGAAGATATCGCTACCGTGCAAGAAGGCAGTGAAGCGGTAGCGGCTTCCGCACAACAGCAGTCCAGCGCAGTTGCGCAGGCTACTAACGCAATCGAGATGCAGGCTGCAGCTATTCATCAGACAGAACAGTCCGTAGAAGGATTGCTGGAGTTGGCCGAAGAGTTGAAGCATTCAACGGATATTGACAAAGACGCGGAAGAGGCAGCCTCGACCGCGGAAGAACTCAGCAGTGCCGTCGAACAGATCCAAAAATCAATGTCAGAGGTCGTTAACGCATTGACACAAATCAACCAGTCTGCCCAAGACGCCGAGGAAAGAGCCGATGTAAACGTGGACAGGTATTTGAAAAATCTTGAAATCGCTAAAAAGAATACTGAAGAATCAGAAGAGCTGAAAAAACTGATGAAAGATATCGTTGAGAGTTTGCATACTATTTTAAAAGCTCTCAACAGTATGAAATCGACGATGGTTGCGTGTGTTGAGGAGGGCGGTTTTACAACACAAACGATGGGAAAGGTAGAAAAAAATACCAAGATTGTCGAAAAGATTCTACGAAAAATAGAAAATACCGTCATTCAGACCAATTCGTTGGCCGTCAGCGGTTCCATAGAAGCTGCCAGGGCCGGAGAGTACGGTAAAGGTTTTGCCGTAGTCAGCGGAGATATTAGAAATCTTGCACAGGATGCGGGTAATAATCTTGAAAAGATAGCAGATATCATTGATAACATCAATCAAAAAACAACTGAAGTGATATTTGACTGGAAAACAGATGAAGAGATGCAAAATGATGAAGCAACCATCCTCGGCAATCTTGTCATCGACATTGAAGGAGTGGTGGAGTACACCGATGAGGTAAGCAAAATGATGCATACAATATCTGAAAAAAACAGCTCCAATCTCACCGCTATGCAAGAAGGGGCAGAAGGGGCAAAACAGGTAAAAGAATCCGCACAACTGTCAAAAAACAATTCCAGCGAAGCAAAACAGGCAGCTGATATGATCTTAAAGACGGTTGACGAGATGGGGGAAGTAATAGAAGAGGTTGCTGTTTTGGCAGATGAGTTACAACAAGGATAAGGGAGTTATGATGGAGTTACTACTGTTTAGTATCAAAGATAAAAACTTTGCGATTGATACGGGTAAAGTATTGGAAATATTGCGTCCAAAAGATGTGACGTCTATTCCCGAAGTACCTGAATATATCTGGGGTGTTATGAATATTCGCGGTAATATAGGAAC
This sequence comes from uncultured Campylobacterales bacterium, assembly GCA_964442515.1. Classification (GTDB taxonomy): domain Bacteria; phylum Campylobacterota; class Campylobacteria; order Campylobacterales; family Sulfurovaceae; genus TCS-49. The sequence continues at coordinate 5,127 of CAYUAC010000075.1, forward strand.
CGTTGTCAGTTTTCGTAAGCTTATGGGATATGATGAGCTTAGTGAAGAGGAACGTGAAAACACGGAATCTTTTATAAAAGCACACAATGATTACGAATCATCGTTACGCGAATCTTTAAAAACGGGAAAGGAATTTAATAAAACACTGGATCACACAAAGTGTACCCTGGGCAAGTGGATCATAGAAAAGTCCTCCTGTCTTAGTTGTGATGAGGAAAGCTTGAACCTACTCAAAACAAAACTTGTTCCAGCTCATAAAGCATTTCACGAAGGAGCCGGAATCGCTTTGAAAAAACAGAAAGAGGGGAAGGATTACGATGAGGAGTTAACACAAATCAGCCAATTCCATACAACCGTTGAGGAAATGATCAAAGCTTTTGAGGCAAATATTATTCAATGGACCAATACGCTGCAACGTATTATTACGGTTAAAAATTCAGATGAGGAAACATTGAACATACTGGTAGATACCGTTGAGGATATTATAAAAATAGAAGAAAAAGAGTTGCAAAAGCTTGATAAAGTCAGCCGAAATGATGTGGTCCGCTTTGATTCGGCCGTTGAACTTGACAACGGCAAGATCGCGACTGTTATTGACGATTTTGTTATTGAAGAAAGTGACATCGGATGCAGTTAAAGAAAAAAGTCCTGATTGTTGATGATTCTGCTTTGGTGAGAAAAAAGGTAGGCGGTCTTATCGAACAGTTAGGATATGAGCCTGATTTTGCAAGAAACGGAAAAGAAGCTTTGGCAAAGCTTTTTTCTCAGAATACAAAGTATGCTCTTGTGACACTGGACATCAATATGCCGGTTATGGACGGTTTAAGTGCATTGAAAGAGATTATGCGCAATGATCCGATGCCGGTGTTGATGGTCAGTTCTCTGACAGACGGAGAATCTGATACAACATTTGAAGCGCTCCAGGAAGGTGCGGTGGATTTTGTTCCAAAACCGGGCACATTTAGCGTCAACCTTGATGACGACGGCAAAGAGTTGCAGGAAAAGGTTAAAAGTGCTATTCGTATTCCGCGCAAAAAGCTGTTTTTGAAACGAAAATCCAGAAAAAAGCTGCGTGACCTGGAAGGGTTAAAGCAACAGGCCAAAGATACTATCAAGACTGCAAACGTTGGTATTAGCAGTACTGAATTTACAAAACTTGTTGCCATAGGGGCTTCTACCGGCGGTCCCAAACTGATTGAGCAGATAGCGACTCTTTTGCCGGCCAATTACCCCTATCCTGTGCTCGTAGCCCAGCACATGCCCGCTTCTTTTACGCAGGGGTTTGCAAAAAGGCTTGACCGTAAAAGTGATCTTACTGTTGTGGAATCCAGCCATAATATGGTCTTAGAGCCTGGAATGTTTGTGGTGGCAAAAGGTGGACAGCACAGCATAATGGGACAAAAAGCTTCGGGAAGGTATATTATAAAGCTTCAGGAAAATATTCAAAATCATTTTTTTGTACCAAGTATAAATGAACTTTTTGATTCTATCAATAAATCTTTTCAAGCCGGTAAAGTAATGGCCGTAGAACTTACGGGAATAGGTACGGATGGTGCCAAAGGGCTTTTGGAGCTGAAAAAGAAGGGAGCATATACCCTTGCCCAAAGTCAGTCGAGTGCGACGGTATATGGAATGCCCAAAGAGGCGGTGAGGATAGATGCTGCGACCAAACAGATGGATTTTGAGCAGATACTTCAAGAAGTTTTAGAATTTGGCAAAGGGTGATACGATGAGCCATGTCACACTTCGTAGAGACGATTATCTGAAACTGGTTCAATATATTTACACGACAACGGGCATCTTATTGTCAGATAACAGGTATGAAAAGCTGCGTAACAGAATCGAGGATTTGATTATGCTAAGCGGTTTCCCATCATTTCGGGCATTTTTTAGGGATTTGCGCTTTAACAGACAGACCAAAAACATGCAAAAGTTGATTAATACCGTAACGATTAATGAAACATATTTTTACAGAGAAAAACATCAGTTTCAAACACTTCTCAACGGGGTACTGCCGAAAATAGTACAAAGGAAACAAAGCGATGATAATATCCGAATTCTGTGCGCTCCGTCATCAACGGGAGAAGAACCGTATTCTATCGTTTTGCATCTTTTGGAAGACAATGATCTTATGCATAAAACAGATTATGAAATCATGGGAATTGATATAGACAATGAAGCTATTGAGCATGCGAAAAAAGGTATCTACAAAAAGCGAAGTGTGCAAAATCTGCCTTTTCGTTTGCTGCGGAGTTTTTTTACTCCTATCGGACTGGAACGCTTTGAATTGAAAAATCACATAAAAGATAGTGTGATTTTTCAAGTCTCTAATGTGATGAAGCAGGACTCTCTTGAAAAACTGGGACATTTTGATGTTATTTTTTCAAGGAATATGCTTATATATTTTGATGAACAGTCCAAAAAACAGGTGTTGGAAAACTTTTATCACCTTTTAAAGCCGGGAGCTTACGTTTTTTTGGGGCATGCCGAAAATATCAGTAAAACAACTTCCCTGTTTTCAACTTTGAAAATAGGCGAATCTATCGTATACCAAAAACAGTTTGAAAAGGAGTGAAGATGGAAATAAATGAAGGTGTATTATATTTAAGTGATCCTATTAAAGATGAAGGAGTGGAAGAATTGATCGCTGTATTGTCACAAGATGATCTTGAAAAAATCAAAATAGACAGCGATTCCATTGACCCCGCGTCAATGCAAGTGCTGTTGTGCAGCAGTAAAACCAAGGAAGTGGAAATAGCTGACAAATATTACAGTCGACTTTTCGACAACTTGATAAAAGCGTAAAAATTTGAAAAAAGGTAGAGAGATGGCAAAGAATGTTGTTTTTATAGATGATTCAAAAACGGTGTTAATGAGTGCCGAAATGGCTGTTAAACCGTTAGTCGATCAGGGATCAGTACTGGTACATACATATGAAAACCCGTTGGAATTACTTGATGACGTACATGAGGGGTTTGTATATGATTTGATTATTACAGACGTGAATATGCCCCAAATGAACGGGCTTGATATGGCAAAGGAGTTAAAGGCAAAAGAGGAGGTGAAGTTAAAACCCATTTTGGCTTTGACGACGGAGAACAAGCCTGAACTTAAAGCCAAAGCGAAAGAGATCGGACTTGCCGGCTGGATCACAAAACCGTTTCAACCCAAAAAACTTCTCATGGGTATCAAAAGAACTATTAAGGTATAGCTGGAAAAGCTATACCTTCCATTCAATCTTATTTAAATACATAGAAATGATCATTATCATTGCGTATGTAAATAAAAAAAGAAAGTTTAATACAAAAGAAGTATCCATTGAACCACCTTTCAACTGATTTCATTCAAAATTATAAAAAAAACTTGTGGCAAAAAAGTGTGTTTTACTCCTACAGTGCATAATCTGGCCAGGCGCTGGAATATAGAAGTAACTCATACATAAGATTGTTGCTGTATAATCAAAACAGTACGATGCAAACAAAAGGTAAATTCATGGCACGATTTGCAACGCTGTTTGTCCTTCTGGCTGCTTTTTTCTGGGGGTTGGCCGGTGGTATTGCCGGAATACTGATGGATCAGGGCTGGGAACCTTATGTGATGTCGCTGTACCGCGGGGGCATCGGGCTGTTGTTTGTACTGCTGTGGCTGGCGGTGCGGCCTCGCTGCAGCGGCCTGAATAACCCGCGGCTGTGGTTTTGGGCGGTTTTCGCTGGTCTTGGCGTTGCGGGCAATTTCTCATTTTATTTCATAAGTATCAACCAGGGCAGCGTCGCCGTTGCCGCAACACTGATGTACTGCGCTCCCGTTTTTGTTTACCTGGTCTCTTTTGCCTTCAAAATTGAAAAACCTACCCCGATGAAGTGGACGGCGATTGTGCTGGTGATGGTGGGCATTGTTTTATTGACGCGCGTTTACAGCATCGATGCAGGCGCCATCGCGCCCCTTGCGGTAGGTGCTGGACTGCTTTCGGGGCTGTGTTATGCCGCTTTTATCTTCGGGCTCAAGTATGCTGCGCCCTACGGCAGTCCGCAGGCTATTCTGTCGGTGGCTTTTGGCGTTCTTGTTGCTGTTTTGGCGCTGCCAAGCCAGGGCGGGCAGGTCATTGCGGCTCTTGGTTCGCAGTTGTGGCCGCTTTTTATCCTTCTTGGATTGCTTGGTGCCGGGGTTTCATTTTTTCTTTACATCAAGGGATTGCACTATACGCCGCCGGCGGTTGCTTCTATCGTGGCTATGGTCGAACCGGTTACGGCGTCGCTTTTTGGGATTGTACTGTTGGATGAAAGCTTGTCCGGTGTGCAGTATCTTGGAATGGGACTGATTCTTGTTACCGTTACGATGCTTTCGATGCATTCGGGCAAAAGCAAGGTTTCTCCCCGTACAAAAGCGCAAAAAGCCAGAGAAAAGACCTATGGGGATGTTCGGTGGCACCGGTATCAATGGCAGGGTATGAAAAAAACATATCTTTAAAGTAAAGGATGGATATTTTCTAGTTTGTCAGTTTAAGAAATTTCATTTTGAAGTTGGTGGCGGGAGCAGGATTTGAACCTGCGACCTTTGGGTTATGAG
>CAYUAC010000076.1:0-9648 GCA_964442515.1 uncultured Campylobacterales bacterium
AAGACAGAACGATCCATATCACCTATGAACACTACATGATCGCAAGAGAGGAGCTCATACAAAGCAGGGCTACGCACTTGGACCAGCTTGCAGATAAACTCAGAGAAGGCAGAGTATATAACGTCGTTTCTAAAATCATTGCCAATAAAGATATGGACAAACTAGATGACAGGGACTTAGAATATGTAATCGATCTGGGACTTATTACCAGAAAACCCTCTATTCATATCAGCAATGATATTTATAAAGAAGTGATACCAAGAGAGTTGACGTATGCTACCCAGTACACCATTACCAACCAGGAACAAGAGTGGTATATCAACCAAGATAACACCATAAGCACAACAAAACTCCTGCTTGCCTTTCAAGCCTTTTTCAGAAAAAACGCAGACAGCTGGCTGGAACAGTTTCAGTACAAAGAAGCCGGCCCTCAGCTGCTGCTGCAAGCTTTCTTACAACGCATCATCAACGGCGGCGGCAGAATCCACAGAGAATACGCGCTTGGTCGTGGCAGAACAGACTTGTTTATCGAATGGCCCACGACTGAGCAAGGCTTCTTTGGCCCTATGCAGCATATCGTCATAGAAACCAAAATACTCTACAGTAACCTTGAAGAAACAATAAAACAGGGCATAACCCAAACCAAAGAGTATATGGACAAAGTTGACGCTACCGAGGGAGTGCTGATCGTTTTTGATCGAAGCAGCGAGAAACCATGGGAGGAAAAGATTTGGCACAAAAACATAGAGGGGCTTTTGGTACTTGGGGCGTAAAGCTGTCGCAAAATTAACATAAAATAGGATAAAATAGCCCCAAATACGCAAGAAGGAATCATTTTGGAGTTTCATATCAATATCGTTTTTTATCTGCTTGGCTATCTGATCGGTGCTATTCCCTTTGGGTTGCTTTTGGCAAAAGCAGCGGCAAAGGTTGACATCAGCCAAAGCGGCAGCAAAAGTATCGGCGCTACCAACGTCCTGCGCGTACTCAAAGAAAAAGATCCGGCTTTAGCCAAAAAGATTGCGGTAGCGACGCTGGCCCTGGACGCGCTCAAAGGCGCTGGCGTGATGCTGGCAGCCAAACTGATGGGACTTGGTGCGGCCGAGCTTTGGATGATAGGTTTGCTGGCGGTGGTCGGGCACTGCTTTAGCCCCTACCTGAAGTTTGAAGGCGGCAAGGGTGTAGCTACCGGCGTGGGCGTATTTATGGTGATGCTGCCTTTGGTGACCCTGGCTACGCTTGTTGTCTACGCCGTAGCGGTCAAAACGATCAAAATCTCTTCGCTTGCTTCGCTTACGGGAGTGGGGGCTTTTATCGCGCTAAGCTATATCTTTTATCCCCAAGTGCCCCATATCGATTCGCACGCGCCGATATGGCTGATCTCGTTTATCGTATTTTACAAACATATTCCCAATCTCATCCGGCTTGTCAAAAAAGAGGAATCGCCGGTGGTTTAGCCCGGTTTCTTCTGTGTAACGTGGCTGTTGAGATGATAGATATAGGGATGCTTTTTTAGCGTGGCCAAAAGTGCCCCATAGTCAAAATCAACGCGGCAGTCAAAATGCTTATACACCTCCTGTATCGCCAGGTAATCATCCCCCTCATCCAGGGTCAGGCGGTATTTGCTGTTATCCTCATTATCCCGTATAAACGTGTGGGTGAATTCCTCTTTGTGCGTGGTGTGGATGTAGGGGGTGACATGTTCGCGTTCAAACGGTTTCTTGGCCCGAAAAAACGCTCTTTGCAGCGCTTCAAAGCGCAATACTTCACAATCCAGTCCCCGGGGGAAACTGCGCCTGCTGCCCCCGGTGTTGCTGAGATAGTCGCATCCACTTTGCTCAAATGTTTCAATGCATCTGCGGACAATGCCCCCGTCAATGAGCGGACAGTCGCTGGTAAGGCGCACGATCGCGTCGCCGTCATCGGCGGCGTATTTGACCGCGGCTTCATAGTAGCGCCCCAGCACGTCGTCGGTATCGCCTCTGTGGTATTTGACGCCGTGTCTGTTACAAACCTCCACAATCGGGGCTTCACTGCCGTCATCGGTGGTGGCGATGATGATTCTTTCATGAAAGGCGCTGAGACGCTTTAGCATCATTTCAAGCACCGTGGTACCGCACAGGGGCAGCATCACTTTGCCCGGCAGCCTTGTCGAATTCATCCGCGCCTGGATGATGATAAAGGTTTTCATCTGTCACATCCCGCGCCGTGTTTTTCAGCCAAAGCCAGCACGCTGTCTGCGACAAAAGCCGCGTCATCTTTGTCCATAAGCTGGTGGCAGGGGATGGAAAGCTCGCTTTTGTAAAACTCTTCGGCTCTTTGCAGCCGCATCTGCCCCAAACGCTTTTTGTAATAGCTAAACTGATAAATAGGCTTGTAATGTACCTGCACGCCGATTCCCGCCGCTAACAGGTCGGCAAAGAGTTCCTCCTTGCCACACTGCATACCCGGATGCAGCAAAACGGGATAGAGATGCCTGGAACTGATGCAGCCGCTGCTGACTGGGACAGGGCTGAAGTAGGGGTTGCCTGCAAAGGCTTTGTCGTAATACGCCGCAACCTGTTCTCGTTTTTGGATGAAATCATCAAGACGGGTCAGCTGGCTTTGGCCCACCGCACAGGCTACGTCGCTGAGCCTGAAATTAAACCCGGGCTCTGTCATATCGCTGTTGTAGAGCTTTTTTTTCACGATGCCGTGGCTTGCAAAACGTTTGATCTTTTCATAGAGGTTCTTGTCATCTGTCACCACCGCGCCGCCTTCAAAGGTGGTGATCGGTTTGATCGCGTGGAAGCTAAAAACCGTGGCATCGGCAAGAGAGCCGATCTTTTTACCGTTGTAGCTGCTGCCAAGGGCGTGGGAACTGTCGCTGATGAAAAAAAGGCCGTGCTTTTTGCACAGTGCCCGCATACTGTCTGCCTCGGCCGGGTTGCCGCCAAAATCCACGCTGACCAGCGCTTTGGTTTTTTTTGTGATCTTTTCTTCCAAAGCGGTTTCATCGATATTGCCGTTGTATTTGACGTCGCAAAATACCGGTGTCACGCCGCATTCCAGCAGCATATTGGACGTAGCGGCAAAACTGATCGGTGTTGTAAGAACTTCATCGCCCTCACAAAGCCCTAAACAGCGGTAAAGAGCAAACAGCGCCGAGGTGGCGGAGTTGACAACGGCTGCGTATTTTGCCCCGCAGTAACTTGCCAGATCGCTTTCAAACGCTTCGCACCTTTGGCCCTGAGTCAGGTGGTTTGAGCGCATCGCCTCGGCGGCTGCGGCGATATCTTCTTCGCTGATGCTTTGTCTGCTATAGGGCAGCATCGCTTAAGAGCCTTTGAAGGTCTTTGTGGGTCAGCCACTGCGTATTATTGCCCGAGTTGTACTCAAATCCCTGCGCGACGGGGGTCCCTTTTTCTCCGAGGGCGTTTTTTGTAAAATCCACTTTATAGGCAAACTGAATGGTGGGTTTGATCACGAAATGATCGGCAAATTCCAGCGTCAGATGGCTGTCGTCTTTGGGACACATCACCTCATGCAGTTTTTCGCCCGCCCTGATGCCGACAATCTCCAGATTCGCCTTTGGTGCCAGGGCTTTGGCCATTTCACAGATTTTCATCGAAGGGATTTTGGGAACAAAGATTTCCCCGCCGTGCATACGGCGGAAGTTTTTCAGGACAAACTCTACCCCCTCATCCAGCGTAATAAAAAAGCGCGTCATCTCCATATCCGTTATAGGCAGGGTTTGGTTCCCCTGCGCGATGAGTTTTTTGAAAAAAGGCACCACCGATCCCCGGCTGCCGATAACGTTGCCGTACCTGACCACGCTGAAACGGATATTGCGTTTGCCCACCATATTGTTTGCGGCGATAAAGAGTTTATCGCTTGCCAGTTTGGTTGAACCGTAGAGATTGATGGGGTTGGCGGCTTTGTCCGTGGACAGCGCGATTACTTTTTGTACCTCATTGTCCATAGCCGCCTGGATAACGTTTTGTGCGCCGTTGATATTGGTTTTGATACACTCCATGGGGTTGTATTCGGCCACGGGGACATGTTTGAGAGCGGCGGCGTGGATGACGTAATCCACATCGCGCATCGCTTCTTTGAGCCGGTCTGCATCCCGGACGTCGCCGATAAAAAAGCGCATACATTTATGCGCAAACTCCTGGCTCATTTCATACTGCTTCAGTTCGTCTCTGGAGTAGATGATGATCTTGTTTGGCGTATGCTGGTTAAGCAGTTTGCGGGTGAATTTTCGCCCGAAACTTCCCGTTCCGCCGGTAATGAGGATATTTTTATTATCAAACATGGTTTATACCTTCAGCGCTTTGATGGGGCCGTGGTTTTCTTCCAGCAGCGACAAGATGGACTCCGTTGCCCCGGCCAGGGCAAAAAGCCAGTAGCGGTGGGCAAAAATCCACTCGACCATCTTGGCTTTTTTATCCTCTCTGGTCGCGGCACTTGCAACCTGTACCTTTGCCATTTCCAACTCCTGAGAGATGATAAAAGGCGCGATAAGGTCCATATAGAACTGGTTAAAAGGCTGCTGTCCGGTTAACTCTTTGACCGTATCAATCTGTGCGATCAGTTGGGCCAGGTAATCAAAATCGATCTCGTGCAAACGGTTTTTTTTATTGAGTTTTTCGAGGTGTTTACACTCATCTGCAACTTCTATAAAAACCTTTTTGTTTTTTCTCAGTACTTTGCGCCCGGCTTTGATCAAAGCAGCGACATTGTCCTGCAGTGTCTTGGCGCCTTCTTTTTGCAGTGCAAGAGAGGGCTGTGTTAAAGAAAGCGGATTTTTTCGGTGCGTCAGGTCCACAAATTCCATGACAGCTTTTTCAAAATCTATCTCCTGCATACCCGCAATACGAGCGCCTCCCTGGGTTGCGTTGATGAGGTTGACTTCGGGGCTGAGAGATTTGACGTCGGCGACATCTTTTTCATAAAAGTTTAAAAACAGTTTCCATGTCCGGGAGGTTGCAACGGTGCCGCTGCCGCCGTATGCGGGGGTTTGTACAGTTTTTTCATCGGTTTGCGCGATCTGGTCTTCCCCCCAGACGTTGCCTCTGGAGTGGCTTGTGCCCTCTTTGCCGTACGCCAGATCCTGCCCGATAAGGATCACATTATCAAAACCGCCGTGATATGTCAGTTCAAATGCCATATTTGCAGCACTCATCCCCCGGCCCATATATCCCCACTCATGCAGGCCAAACATCTTGGTATAATTCAGCGGCCTGTTTATCAGCATCGGGTGGCAGCTTTGGGGCAGGTTTTCATCCAGTACCGTCACCTCCTTGGTGCGTTCATGCACCAGACTCGAAAGCGCGATCGTGACGTTTTCAAACGCTTTGGTACCAAATACCTCTTTGACCTTTGTGTAAAAGGTGGCCGTGGGTTCTACCCTTTCGATAGAAAAGACGACATCGGGTTTGATTCCCGCTTCCAGCAGAATCGGAAAAGAAGCGTCGATACTGAAGATGGTCACACTGTTTTGCACAGCGTGCAACAGCGGCAGCTGTTTATACAGTGAAGGCCCCGTAGCGGCCAAAACAACGGTTTGAGACGTTTTGACGCTGTCGATAAGCTCCTGCAGTGTCGGGGTTTGCATAATCTGGGGAGCGTTTTGCAGAAAATTTTCCAAGCCGATCAGGCTGTCGTTGATATCGTTGCCGTGTGAAACGACGACATGTTCTAAAACACGGGTTGCGTTTTGATTGATCTGCATGATCTGATCATGAAAATTTTTCGCGTAAAAGTTGCTGGTAATTTGCAGGTTATACGTTTTGGCAAAAATCTTCGCATCGTTGTCAAGAAGCACGTAGTATTGTTCCAGATTCATCTGATCGGTGGTAAGAATAACCAGGCGCTGCTCTTTGAGTTCCAAACTGAGGTCGATAAGGCTGAGAACAATATAAACGATCTGCACATCGGGTTCAAAAACGACGATGCGTTTGTGGTTTTTGTTATCCAGCAGCAGTTTGAATAAAATCCCGTTGCCAAGACCGAAAAAGTAAAGGTAGGGGTACTTTTCATATTCTTTGAGCTCATCCAGCATCTGTTGGGTCTGCTGAAGGGGGATACCTTCATACAGGGGTGTAAATGACTTTGTATCGATAATATTGATATTTGCCGGATCGTCGCCGATACTGACTTCGTAATCAAGCTGTTTTTCTTTGAGATCGTTGAGGGCTACGGCCAAGCCCTGGTTATACGCTGCCAGCATGGCAATGTTTTTTTGCAAAATTTCCATTGAGGACCTCTTTGTTTAATAAAACCTTCGCAAAGCTTTTATAAAACAAAAAGCACTAAGGGCACAAAGCCCTTGGTTGCTTACTGCAGCAGCTGCATTACGTTTTGCTGTACCGCGTTTGCCTGACTCATGGCATAACTGCCTGACTGGGCGAGGATATTGTGCTTTTGGAAGTTGGAACTTTCCGCCGCAAAATCCACGTCTCTGATCTGTGATTCAGCCGCTTTGACGTTAACCTGCGTGACTGAGATATTATTTATCGTACTTGTCAGCTGGTTTTGTACCGAACCAAGATCGGCACGGATTTCATCGAGTTTATTGGTCGCGCCTTCTGCGATATCCATTGTAATCATTGCGCCTTTGAGCGTGCTTACCCCAGTGCCCAGGCTGTCCCCGGCAAGTCGCTGCAGATTGTGCTCATTGCCCCCGATCGCGCTTCTTACATCCGCGTCAAATTCGCCGACGACATCTTTTAAATTCACGTTGGTTTCTGCCACGTTGCCATCCGAAGCCCCGAAGTTGGTTCCAAGCGTACCGGCGGAGATGATCACATCGCTTGCATCAAGCTTGGTAAGCGTCAGATTCCCGTAGGATGCTACCGGGTCTGTACTGATGCCAGGAATAGCGCTTCCTCCGGCGCTGGAGACGGTAAAGCCCCTGCCGTCCATACTGCGCATGACAAGGTTGCCTTCTCTGTCGGTAGAGGCTTCAACCCCGGTTTCTTCCTTGACCGAATTGATCGCATCAACCAGAACGCCGCTTCTGTCGTCTTCTTTGATGTTGGAAATCGCGCCGATATCAACACCGTTGACATTTAAGCCCGTAACCGAACCGCTGCTTACATCAAAAGCGTGCTGATTGGTCCATGCGGCCCTGACTCCCGTTTCGGCGCTGTTTTTATTGATAACGCCGGCGACTTGTCCGATACCGGTACCGGCACTTGTTGAGATGACGCCTGTTTCAAGCTCCATCATCTTTCCGCCCACCTGCATACTGATAACACCGCTCCCGGCACCTGTCAGCGTGATCGTTTCGGCACGGACATTGCCGATTTTGCTGCTTTCGGTTGCGCCGATGGTTGCGTTGACCGTTTGGTTGGAATACGCGCCGACCTGGAACTCTTTGTTGGTAAAGCTGCCGTTTAGCAGCTGCTGACCGTTGAAAGTCGTATCTCCGGCGATATTGTCAAGCTGTTCCATCAGCCGTCTGATATCTTTTTGCAGCGCGTTTCTGGAATCAGCCGTCTGGCCGTCCTGTGCCGATTGTGTCGCTTTGGTTTTAATGGTATCAAGAATCTTGATCTGCTCATCCATCGCTTTATCCGCAATCTGGACAATCCCCGTGGCGTCATTGGCGTTATTGATCGCCTGACCCAGTGAACTGGCCTGTGAGCGAAGACTGTCGGCAATAGCCATGCCCGAAGCGTCATCTGCAGCTTTGTTGATCCGAAGACCCGAACTTAGCTTCTCCAGCGAGTTACTGAGAGATCTGTTGGTCTGCTGTGAATTTGTGTGCGCATTCATCGCAGAAATGTTCGTATTAATTCTAAAGCCCATGTTTTCTCCTTAAAATTGATGCAATCCTTGCAAAGTATTTGTAAGAAGAAAGCAAAGGGTGTTCCATTGATAACTAAGGGTCGGACCCCTTGTAGGGAGAAGAAAAAACACTCCGAAGGCCAAAAGCCTCCAAAGTGGAAAAGTCAAGACTACTGAAGCAGTCTCATTACATTTTGCTGTACGGCGTTTGCCTGGCTCATGGCATAACTGCCTGACTGGGCAAGAATGTTTTGTTTCTGGAAGTTAGAACTTTCCGCCGCAAAGTCAACATCACGGATGTTTGATTCAGCCGCTTTGACGTTAACCTGAGTAACGGAGATGTTGTTGATCGTACTTGTCAGCTGGTTTTGCACCGAACCGAGGTCCGCACGAATCTCATCCAGTTTGCCCGTCGCCGCTTCAGCGATATCCATCGTAAGCATCGCACCTTGAAGTGTGCTTACGCCTGTTCCCAGGTCGTTGCCCGCAGCCCGTTGCAGGCTGGTAGCGTTTGCACCCGCCGCACTTGCGACATCGGCGTCAAATTCCCCGGTAACACTTCCAAGGTTGACATTGGCTTCAGCCGTGGATGAACCCGCAAAGTTCAGACCGCCGCTTCCGCCGCCAGAGATTACGATATCACTTGAATCAAGCTTTGTAAGCGTTAAGTTGCCGTATGATTCAACCTTGCTGGACAGGTCGATACCGCCGGTGTTCCCGCCAGATACGGTAAAGCCTCTGCCGTCCATACTGCGCATGACAAGGTTACCCTCTTTGTCAGTTGATGCTTCAACACCCGTTTCCTCTTTATACGAGTTGATCGCATCCACCAGGACGCCGCTTCGGTCATCTTTTTCAATATTGTTGATATCACCGATATTAACGCCGTTGATATTTAAGCCCGTAACCGAACCGCTGCTGATTTCCATAGCGTGTTCATTGGTCCACGCCGCCCTTACGCCGGTTTCGGCGCTGTTTTTATTGATAACGCTTGCAACTTGTCCGATACCGGTACCCGCGCTGGTAGAGATCACACCTGTTTCAAGCGTAACCTGTTCATCACCTGAGCCAAACTTGATTACCCCGCTGCCTGCAGCGGTAATAGTGGTGGTTTCGGTTCTGATGTTACCGATTTTGCCGCTTTCGGTTGCGCCGATTGTGGCGTTAACGGTTTGGTTGGAATACGCGCCGACCTGGAACTCTTTGTTGGAAAAGCTGCCGTTTAACAGCTGCTGGCCGTTAAAGGTTGTATCTTCGGCGATACTGTCAAGCTGTTCCATAAGACGTCTGATATCTTTTTGAATCGCGTTTCTGGAATCACCTGTCTGACCGTCCTGAGCCGCCTGTGTTGCTTTGGTTTTAATGGTATCAAGAATCTTGATCTGCTCATCCATCGCTTTATCCGCAATCTGTGTAATACCGATCGCGTCATTGGCGTTGTTGATCGCCTGACCGAGTGAACTGGCTTGAGATCGAAGACTGTCGGCAATAGCCATACCTGAAGCATCATCTGCCGCTTTGTTGATCCGAAGACCCGAACTTAATTTCTCTAGCGAGTTGCTAAGAGCTCTATTAGTCTGCTGTGAATTTGTGTGTGCATTCATCGCAGAAACGTTAGTATTAATTCTAAAACCCATGATAAACTCCTTTTTATCTCATCTGTATTTATTGGGTGAAGCATCCTTGCTTCTGTTAACTAGATCGGTCGGCTCTATTTTTTGTTTAGGTAATTTCACAAAAAATGTTACAATTTAAAAAAAACTTGCGGGTATGAGGGCTTCTGCATTGCCTCAAAGCCCGCAATCAAGGGATTGAATGAATTTAGTTATCGTCGAGTCACCGGCAAAAGCCAGAACGATCAAAAACTTTCTG
>CAYUAC010000077.1:0-315 GCA_964442515.1 uncultured Campylobacterales bacterium
TAAAGATATAAAAGTATATATTGAAGGTGACGGATTGGCATGGGTGACAAAAAGTGTTATATCAACCGACCCGACGCCGATAAATCCCGTTGCATTGAAGCTGATGAATGTAGATAAAAGCGGATGCAAAGTATATATAGCCAGACCTTGCCAATACAGCGTGAGAGAAAAAAACTGCAAACAAAAGTATTGGACAAGTCACAGGTTTAACGCCAAAGTAATCGATAGTTTCAACGAAGCTTTAAACGTGATAAAAACTACATACAAAAATAACTCTTTTTCTCTGGTAGGATACAGCGGGGGAGGTGCGATTGC
>CAYUAC010000077.1:325-9545 GCA_964442515.1 uncultured Campylobacterales bacterium
CACTTTTGAGCGGAGCCAAAAGAGATGATATAGCAAAGGTTATAACAGTAGCCGGAAACCTGGATCATGACTTTTGGACAACATACCATCATATTTCTCCACTAACGGGATCACTCAATCCTGTAAACTATACAAAACGATTAAAGAAAATACCCCAGTATCACCTCATAGGCAGTGATGATAAGATCATGCCAAAAGATGTTTATAACTCCTATAAACGTTATTTTAAAAATACAAAAAAGATTCAATCAAAAAGATATAAAGCAGATCATACAAAAGGCTGGGAAAAAAGCTATGAAGCTTTTTTATCTACGCAAATATTTCCGTGAATATGGAAATGAGGCAGTTAATCTGTGTTATTGAGCCGGTAGTTTGTCAGCAGTACAAGCCATAGGATTAAAACGCTCATGAAAATGCTGGGCAAAATAATAATTGTATCGGTTATACTTAAGTAATTTACTTCTAATTGGATAAAACCTGCTCGTAGAATGATTAAAAAACATAATACGACATCTGCAAAAAACATCATTGCACTGATTTTGTCAAAATAATAAAATCTCTTACTGGCGTGATTCCAAAAAAGCCAGCCGGGCAAAAATGCAAAAAGCATGCAGAAACCAAAATAGATGATGATGCGTGCATTGGTGTTGTAATCAAGATAGGTGAAAAAACCCATCCCCAAAAAAAGAACCACAACGGGAATCCAGTATCTGTAATGCCATGAAGCGTCAAATTTTAAAATAGCCCTCACTGCAACATATAAACTGATAGACCCGGTGACAAAAAAGCTGTTGGCCAGTAAAATAGATAAAAAATCGGGGATTGTATTGCGAAGGAGCAGTAAAATGAAGCCGAGAAAGTAAAGTACTATAAAATAGGTAACAAATTTGATGCTGCGGTTTTTTATATTATTGCGGTGACGCAGCATCATGTAAATGGAAAGTATGAAAAGTGCAATAGTATTGGTAATGAAAACAATTTTAATATCTAACATTTTGCCCCTGAATACACCAGACTTTTTCATAACCATAGATCAACCGATAAAAAATCATGAAAAGACGTAAGAATAAGATCTAATTATACAATGATATAATAAAACTTTGATGAAAACAGGTTCACTACAGGTTCACTGGTTTCTTATATGATTAGTACTTTCATTGGAGTTTTGATGCGTTATTGTATATTTTTGTTATTTATTTTTTTAAATATATCGTTTTCCGGACCGTTGCAAAAAGTTACGCTGCAGTTGCAGTGGAAACACCAGTTTGAATTTGCGGGTTTTTATGCCGCAAAAGAGCAGGGGTTTTATGAACAGGCGGGGCTTGATGTAGAGTTTAAAGAGTTTGAAAGCGGAATGGATATAACCGCGGAAGTTTTAAGTACCAGAGCTGATTACGGCACTTCCTACTCCTCAATCATTCGTGATTATCTGCGTCAAAAGCCGATTGTTTTGGTAGCAAATTTCTTCAAACAGTCTCCGCTTGTGCTTGTAACCCGGCCCGAAATTAAAAGCCCCCGTGATTTAAAAGGAAAAAAAGTGATGGGACTGCTTGATAGTACCCATAACCCAACACTGCTTTCAATGCTTAAAAAATTTGAGGTATCAACGGATGATTTTACAAATGTTTCCAGACGTTTTGCCATCGATAGCTTTATCAATAAAGAGGTCGATGCAATCAGTGCTTTTACAACCAATGAAATTTTTACGCTCAATCAAAAAGGAATTGCTTATAATGTTTTAGATCCCGTGGCGTTTGGGATCAAGTTTTATGATGTGAACCTGTTTACGAGCAAAGAAGAGGCAAAGAATCATCCCCAAAGGGTTCAAGCATTGCGTCAAGCCACGATTAAAGGATGGGAATATGCCCTGTCTCACAAAGAAGAAATCGCGGAACTGATTTTACAACAATACAATACCCAAAACAAGACCAAAGAAGCACTGCTGTTTGAAGCAAAACAGATCGAGTATTTGATGCTGACAAATGTTTATCCCGTGGGCAGCGTTGATTTGAAAATGATACAAGCCATCGCTGACAGCTATAAACAGGAAATGACTGCAAAAGTGCTAAATACTGCAAGGTTAGACGATTTTGTCTTTGCATCACAAGATAATAAGCTGACCTTGACAAAAACGGAACAAAACTATTTAAAGCAAAAAAAGATTATATCTATGTGTGTTGACCCAAACTGGATGCCCCTTGAAGCGATTGAGAATAATAAACATGTAGGGATCGCAGCAGAAGTAATGGAACTGATTTCGAAAAAATTTCAAACACCTGTAGAGTTAGTCCCCGCCCAGAGTTGGTCGCAAAGTCTTCAAAAAGCAAAAAACAAAGAGTGCGATATCCTTTCTCTTGCAGAGAAGACTCCAAACAGAAGCAAGTATCTGGATTTTACGCTGCCTTATGTACAGACACCGCTTGTAGTTGCTACCAAAGAGGGTCTGCCGTTTTTTTCAAACCTTGAAACCATAAAAGACAAATCCCTGGGAGTTGTTGCGGATTTTTCTATTGTAGAGCTGCTAAAACAAAAGTATAAAGGAATAAATCTAGTTGAAGTAGAGTCTGTTGCACAGGGGCTTGAAGATGTGAGAAAGGAAAAGCTTTTTGGATTTTTAGACAATGCGTTGGTTTTAAACAACGAAATCCATAAGCAGGGCTTTTACGATGTTGTTATCAGCGGTCAGTTTGAACAGATGTTTGCTTTGGGTATCGCTACGAGAAACGATGAACCGCTTTTACATCAGATAATGCAAAAAGCGCTGCTTTCTATAAAAAAAGAAGATATTGAATCAATAGTATCAAAGTGGAGTAACGTCAACTACCAAGTAACCTATGATTATACATTGATCTCTCAAATTTTGTTTTTAACCGTTGCGGGAATCGGGATTTTTGCATACTGGAATATGCGGCTGCGGGATGAAATGAGACAAAAAGATGCGGTAAAAGTCAAATTAAAAGCCAGCGAAGAACGGTTTCGAACGCTGTTTGACCTAGCTCCTGTAATGATCGATTCATTTGATGAGGAGGGACGTGTACAGCTTTGGAATAAAGAGTGTCAAAAGGTTTTTGGGTGGAGAAAAGAGGAGTTGCAGCAATCATCCGATCCGCTGAGTCTATTTTATCCCGATCTTAAAGACAAAGCGGCAGTTCTTGATAATTTGCATGAATCGTTTGCGTTTAAGCAGTGGAATCCCGTGACCAAAGAGGGTAAAAAGCTTGTGACGATGTGGGCCAACGTGCATATGCCAAACGGCGAAATCATCCATGTAGGATATGATATAACCGCTCAAAGAGAAGATGAACTGCAGCTGAAGCAAAAAACAAAAGAGCTTGAAGACGCAAAACAAAAACTGCAGGAGTTAAATAATACGCTGGAACAAAAAGTGAAAAAAGAGATTGAGAAAAACTTAAAACAGCAGCTTCTGCTTTTGCAGCAAAACAGACTTGCACAGATGGGAGAGATGATTGAAAATATCGCGCACCAGTGGCGGCAGCCTTTAGCTCAAATCAACTCTTGCGTACTGATTCTAGATGCCTGCTGTGAAAAGGAAAAAGCTTTAAAAGACGGCGGTATCAAAGAAAAGTTGAACGAGATTGAATCGCTCACTGCGTATATGTCAAAAACGATAGACGATTTCAAGAATTTTTTTAATCCCGATAAAACCAAAGAAAACTTTTTTCTTCATGAAACGGTTGAAAATGCATATGCTATCGTCAAAGGTGCATTGCGCGTAAACTATATCGAAATAGAGATAAAGGTTGAAAAAAACCTGCAGGTTAGCAGTTATATCCAAGAGCTTGAACACGTTTTTATCATCATCTTTAATAATGCAAAAGACGCATTTGTGGCTAATAAGACACAAAACCCGAAAATTACAATCATCTCTTCCCGGGAAGATGATTATATCAAGCTTTGTTTTTGCGACAATGCGGGAGGGATCTTACCGCAAAATTTAGAAAAAATCTTTCAACCCTATTTTACGACAAAGCACAAAACCCAAGGAACGGGGCTTGGGCTGTATATGGCAAAAATGATTATAGAAGAGGGATTGCAGGGAGGATTGACTGCTTACAATCAAAAAGAGGGTGCATGTTTTCAACTGCATCTGCCTAAGGAGTGATAATGAATGAAAAATACCCCTACAGTATACTTTTTGTAGAAGATGAAAAGCCCATACGGCAAAACTACGTAACCTATCTGAAACTTTTGTTCAAGAACGTTTATGAAGCAGGCGACGGCGAAGAAGGATATGCGATATACAAACAAAAAAAGCCCGATATCATGATTGTGGATATAAACATGCCCAAAATGAACGGACTGCAACTGCTGGAAAAGATACGAAAAAACGACCACCAGACAAAAGCGGTGATGCTCACAGCACATACTGATACCGACTTTTTACTCAAAGCCTCGGCTTTAAAACTCAACAGCTATTTAACAAAACCGATTGATCGAAACGCATTGAAACAAACGCTTCATGAAACGGTAAAGGAGTTGCAAAAATATACAATTCAAAAAAAGGATATTATCGACTTAAAACAAAACTACAGCTGGGATATAGCAAACGAGATACTGTACCGCTTCAACGAAGAGGTGGCGTTAACGCCCAAAGAAAAAAAACTGTTAAGTCTTCTGCTGTCGACGTTGAGTAAAACCTTTACGTACGAAGAGATATCAATATACGTATGGGGGTATGAAGAAACGGGGTCCCAGGATTCTATAAAGACTTTAGTAAAAAAGATACGAAAAAAACTGCCTGATGGGTTGATTAAAAATGTTTTCGGAACAGGATTTAAAATAAACCTCTCATAAAAACTCTTTGTTCACTACTTCCTCACCCGTTTTTCATAATATTGTATAGCGGCATCGTGATATTAGCATAATGTCCAGAGTGGATCGTAAAAGTTATATACACTCACTTGAAAAATTAAATAAAGGGGATTTGTTTTGGGGAGATTTGTACGATATACAAAAAGTTTGGTGCTATCTTCGGTTTTGCTTGGGTCGCACGTAAGTGCAATGACGATAGATGAGTCGATTCTTTCAGCGATGGACAGCAATCCGGTGGTAAAGGAGCGCTTAAGTAATTTTAAGCAAACGCAGCAGGATCTGAATATTGCAAATTCAGAGTGGCTTCCTAAACTCGATCTAGTTTCAACAGCAGGGGTTGCGGAAGCTGGAAACATAAAAGATTATGTAGATGACGTTAATTACAAATATTACACCAATTCTTTAAAATTGACGCAAAATCTTTTTAACGGTTTTAGTACAACGCATAAAATCAAGTATCAAGAAGCCAGAGTATTAGCAGCAGCGTACCACTACCTTGAAAACGCTAATGATATAGCGTTTCAAACAGTGGGGGCATATATCGATTTGATCCGAAGCTATAAACTGCTGCAAATTGCACAGGACAGTTTAGAAATTAATCAAAAGATTTATGAAGACGTACAGGAACTTTACGATGCGGGACTTACGACAAGTTCGGAGGTAGCAAAGATTCAAAGTTCCCTTTCATTAGCCAGATCAAACGTGATGGTGCAAAAAAACAATACCAAAGACAAGCATTTTCGTGTGAAAAGATTGCTTGGGAAAGATGTAGCATTATCGGATATGAAGCTGCCAAAGCTTAACATTCCAATGCCTGAAAGCAGACAAAGAGCGACAATGATGGCGATCAAAAGCAATCCGTCGATCTTAGTAAGCAACTATAACATCAAAGGTGCCCAAGCACTCTATCATGAAGCAAAAAGCAAGTTTTACCCGATTATTAATTTTGAGTTGGAACAAATCTTAAATGATTCACACCAAAGGGATAACGGATTTGAAACTGTTGATGATCGAAGCAGGGCATATCTGTCATTCACATGGAATCTTTATAACGGCGGGGCAGACAGTGCGACGTTGCAAAAACAAAGAAGCAATATCCATAAAGAGGTAGAGATTCAAAGAGATCTTAAAAGACAGACAATAGAAGGGTTGGAACTTTCATGGTCGGCATATTCCATGATAAAAGATCAGTTAAACCACCTATACAATTATAAAAACTACAGTGAACAAACGCTGGAAAATTACATTGAAGAGTATGAACTTGGACGTAGAACGCTACTTGATCTGCTTTCGGCACAAAATGATTTGGCAAATGCAAAAACAGAAATCACTAACGCTGAATTTGACAGACTTTACGCACAATATAGAATTTTAGATGCGATGGGAATGTTGGTTGAGACGATTTTAGGCGATACAAACAGATACGACAAATATCTACAGCCGGTTAATGAACCTTTTGCAATCCAAGAGGACAGACTTCCAATCAACAAAGATGCAGATAACGATACGATCGTTGATGCACTTGATATTTGTGATAATTCACCAGAGGGGGTAAACTTGACTCCGTACGGTTGCGAAGACAGAGGCAAAGACAGTGATTTTGACGGCGTAATAGACGGCATTGATCAATGCGAAGAAACATCCGTTGGATTAAAAGTTGATAAGCGCGGTTGTGCACAAGATTCTAAAGAAAACATATTTGAAAATGATACGGAGGCTTTTGTCGGCAATGTAGATGCATACAGTGAAAACTCACCCAAAAAGAGTGAAGATGAGGGAGTGTATGATTATAAGTACAGCTTCTTAGCAGAAAAAAACGTTGCTTCAAAAAAGATCGACAATACACTGATGTATGAACACTTTGAGGTGATTAAGCGTTTTGATGCGATTAATATGCATGAAGACAGTGCTGATGCAATTGATGCGATCGCTGCTTATTACGACTTGCAAGAAAATGAAAACGTTATAGTTACCGTCATCGGTCATAGCGGCAGTAAAGAAGATGCAAACCAAAGCGCGGCAAACTATGCCAAAGATATTACAAATGCATTGGTTGAACAAGGGATCAAGCGCCATAAGATATATACACAAAACAGAGCAAACCTTGATCAAGCTTTTTTAGAAACTGAGTGTGAAGACCCTGCATTAAACGACAGAGTATTAGTAACGCTGTATAAACCAAAAACTGATATAAAAGACAGTGACGGTGACGGGATTATCAATATGTTTGATATGTGCAAAGATACTTTAAAAGGCGTGAACGTAGATAATGAGGGATGCCCGCTTGATAGTGACGGTGACGGGGTAGCTGATGCTGCCGATGAGTGTCCGGACACTGCAAAAGGGTATGAAGTTGATGCAAAGGGTTGTGTATTAAAGATAGATTTAGAGGTCAATTTCGCTGTGAACTCTACGCAACTTGCCCCTGAAGCGATGGATAAAGTACAAGCGTTTGCCAAGTTTTTACAAGATAATACAAACTTTGAAACAACGATCACGGGACATACGAGTATCTCAGGCGGCGAAAGCAAAGCATACAACATTAACCTTTCAAAACAAAGAGCCAAAAGTGTAAAAGAGGCTTTGGTAAAACTTGGAGTAGACGCCAGCAGGATCAAAACGGTAGGAAAAGGTCCCAATCAGCCTATTGCAAGCAATGATACAAAAGAGGGCAGAGCACAAAACAGAAGAATAGAGGCTACGCTTCATGACACAATCATTCATGATGAAGAAAATACAGTGCCGCAAAATGAAGAGGTTCCAAGCGGATGGAGCCTGCAATAGATGGAATATATCCAGATCAATGAGAAAGTACACAGAGATTCGCTTTTAGAATCTCTGGTGCTTTTTACAAAACTCTACCATAAGCCCTTCAGTGCCGAGTCACTGCTAGAAGGGCTTCCTGTGGATGCAAAAGCAAAAAGTGACATTTTATTTTCTAAAGATGACTCAAAGTCGCTTTTTTCAAGAGCCGCAGCTCGTGCGGGCTTGAAATCAACGCTTGTTAAAAAAGATTTAAAAAAGATTTTAGATTTGCAGCTGCCTATGATCCTGATCTTAAGTAACTCCAACAGCTGCATCCTTGAATCATTTTCAGAAGATAAAACAAAAGCAAAGATCATACACCCCGGGGGCGAAGCAATCAGTGAGTGGGTAGACGTTGACAAATTGCAAAAAGAGTACTTAGGCTATGGCTTTATGCTTAAAAAAGCTTACCGTTACGAAAGAGGGCACAATAACTTAAACTTAACGCTTCGTCACTGGTTTTTCAGCACACTGGGGCTTTCTCGATCTATCTATAAAGATACGATCATTGCTTCTGTTTTGATCAATCTTTTTGTACTTGCAACACCGCTGTTTGTCATGAACGTTTATGACAGGGTTATTCCCAACAATGCTATAGAAACACTCACAATGTTTACCGTCGGTATCGTGGTTGTGTTTATATTTGATGCGATCTTAAAGTTTGTTCGAAGCTATTTTTTAGAGATTGCGGCTAAAAAAAGTGATGTGATCATGTCTTCGATGATCTTTGAAAAAGTAATGGATTTAAAGATGGCAAATATCCCCAAATCTGTGGGTTCTTTTGCAAGTAATATAAAAGATTTTGATGCGATCAGAGGTTTTTTTACCAGTTCTACTATTGCCGTACTTATTGATTTTCCCTTTATGCTTTTGTTTTTTGCCGTCATCTTTTATGTGGGCGGAATGCTTGTTTTAGTGCCACTTATTACGGTGGTTTTGGTTTTGATCTATGCACTTTTTGTTAAAAATCCTCTGCAAGAAAGTATCGAAGCAACACATGAGGCTGCGGCAAAGAAAAACGGTATATTGGTCCAATCACTTAACAACATTGAAACGATCAAAACCCAGGGTATGAGCGGTGCAACACAGTGGAACTGGGAAGAGTCAACGGGAGAGATCGCAAAAAAAGGATTAAAATCCAAACTCCTTTCAGCCTCCATTCCCACAGTCACAAACTTTTTGATCCAACTCAATACCGTCGGCATTATCTGTTTGGGTGTTTATATGATACAAAATTTCGATCTGACCATGGGGGCGCTCATTGCGGTGATGATTCTTTCTTCGCGAGCGATTGCACCGATGGGACAGTTTGCCGCGCTGCTTACAAATTACGAAGATACAAAAACATCTTATAACATTATTAATGAAATTATGCAAAATCCGCAAGAAAGACCCCATGGAAAAGAGTTTGTTAAGCGTCCTTCGCTTTTAGGAGATATAGAGTTTAAAAATGTAACCTTTGTCTACCCTGATACCCAGGTAGAAGTGTTGAAAGATGTAAGTTTTCGTATTAAAAGGGGTCAAAAGGTTGCACTTATCGGTAAGATAGGATCGGGAAAAAGCACGGTTTTAAAACTGCTTT
>CAYUAC010000078.1:0-9440 GCA_964442515.1 uncultured Campylobacterales bacterium
ATCAATAGACAACCCGCTGGCTTCACTGCCGTTATGATAGTTGTAGGGAGCCCAGTCGGTTTCGTTATGCACCCTGAGAGTTGGGTTTTCGCGCAGGTAGCTTTTTTCTTCGGCGCTTAAGGGGATGGAACCTTTTGCCGCCGGGGGTTCGATATTTTGCCATTTGTCGCGCAGGGCTTTAAAGGTCGCGGGAGCAATAGCGTCCAGGGCTTTGTCTACGGCAGACGCAAGCAGCGGCCAGTCGCTTCTGATACCCAGACTTTCCATACTGATAAAAGCCGGATCGTACTGCATCACATTGATATCAAGATGATACATGTTGTGCTTTGCCAACAGGTATTTCAAAACCGTGTCGCCGCAGACAAAAGCGTCGATTTCTGCCTGTTTCAACAGCTGCAGCCCCTCTTGTCTTGAGGCGATTTTACGGAGGTTGAGATGAGAATACCTTTCTTGCAAAAGCCGCGCGTAGTAAGTGTCTGCGACCACGCCTACGGTTTTATTTTGTAAATCATCAAGCGACTGGATATTTTTATCACTGCTGGCGACAGCCAGGGTGTTTTGCAGCAGCGGCCTGGAGAAGGTGCTGTATTCTTTGTTGTCCGGATCGGGTTTGAGCGAAGCGATCATATCAAGACGTTTTTCCCGCAGCTTTTCTTTTGCCTGGGCAGGGTTTGTACCCCTGCTGTAAGAAAACTCAACCCCCAGATAGCGCTGCAGCAGCTGCAGGATTTCATGCACGTAGCCTTTCATGCGTCCGTCTTGCGTATAGGTAAAGGGTTCGTAATCATCTCTTACATACACCCGGATTGTTTGCAGCTTTTGCAAAAATGCTTTTTCTTCCGGGGTCAAATCCAGCATGTTCTTATACTTTTCATATTCAAAAGCGTATGATTGCAGCAAATCTTGAAAATCGCTGCGGCCTTCAACCAGCCCAAGCTTTTCATACATCTGGGCATTGAGCGCGATCAGTTCGGGCGCGACGCTGCCGATGGTAAAAACCTCCTGCTTAAACAGCTTTTGTACCATATCGGCTTCAAAAGCCAGCGCGCCTTTTGTTTTGCGCTTGCTGAGGTTTTCATGGATATAATCAACCATCTCCTCTTTGTTGGCAAAAGCGTACTGCCACCCTTTTTTCGTAGCTTCGATAAAATCCCGTACGACCCCGGGATTTTGCATCGCAAATGCTTCACCGGTAAACAGTTCCATATCATACGAATACAAACCGTAATCGGCGGGGTTGAGGATATTGTACTCTTTATCCGCCTGCTTCAGTTCATAAGGCTGTGAACTCACCAGTACCGTCATGGCGTCAACTTCTTTTTTGACAAAGGAATCAATCGTGTATTTATGGGGAACGACGGTGTAGTCATCTTCGCGCAAGTCTTCATTTTGCAGCATCAAAGCCAGGTTGCTGTGTTTTAAAGCCCGCTGGACGGCCATGATCTTTTTGCCCTTAAGCTGGGATACCGAAGTGATTTCAGGCTGCACGGCCAGAGCAAGCGCGTTTTGTTTGAAATACGACGCCAGCAGCACGATGGGTCTGCCCCGCATACGCTCCAGTGCCAGCTGGGACGAGGAGATCCCGAAATCCGCATCGCCGCGGGAGACAATGTCGGGGACATCCATCCCCTCCTCATACTCCAAAAGCTCCAGTTTGATACCTTTGTCGCTGTAATACCCCTGCTTCTGGGCCGCGTACATTCCCGCAAACTGAAACTGGTGCTTCCATTCAAGCTGCAGTGTCACATGCGTCATCTCTTTTGCCGCTGCCATACTCAATAGCAGCATCAGCAACACAGATATTTTCATCACGGCCGCCCCCTTATTGATATATTGTATTATACCCTACACCGGCGTCTTACAAACTGCCGCGTCATACATTCGTGATGCATTTAAGCATAATTATAAATTTTTGCTACTATTGGGAAAGTAGATTATGAAAATAAAAGAGGTCTCATGAAACAGGACGCGACTATACTCATCATCGAAGACACTCCCTCAAACATCGACATGCTTACTTCCATTTTGCATGCGTACGATCTCATCCCCACCCTGAGCGGCCAAGACGGCCTGGACGTACTGGATGAGGAACATGTCGATCTGATACTGCTGGATATCATGATGCCGCATATGGACGGCTTTGAAGTGTGTCAAAAGATCAAAGCCGATCCGGCGCATAAAAATATCCCCGTTATGTTTATCACCGCAAAAAGTCAAAGCGAAGATATCACCAAAGGGTTTGAACTTGGGGCGGTGGATTATATTACAAAACCCTTCAATCCCGCAGAGCTGCTGGCCAGGGTCAAAACCCATCTGGAACTGGCCGCGTACAGAAACGATCTGGAAGCCAGGGTACAAAGCGAACTGGAAAAAAACAGGCTCAAACAGCAGCTTTTATACCAGCAGTCCAAGCAGGCCGCCATCGGAGAACTTTTGATGCATATCGCCCACCAGTGGAAACAGCCTTTAAGCGGTCTTGGGGCGATGAATCTGTACAATCTCAACAAACTGCGTCTGGGACAGGATTTTTCGCACGAGGATTTGGAAAAGACATTTTTGAAAACCGAACAGATTTTGAAATTCATGTCCCAAACGGTGGAAACGTTTCAAAACTTTTACAAACCAAGCAGTCAAAAGTCGTTTTTTGACGTCTCAAAAGCCGTTGAGGAAGCGCTTAATATCGTCAGCGCCACTTATGATTACTTTGATATCAGGATCAAGCTGGAAAAAAACGACAACCCTCAGGTTTTTGGCAACGCCAACGAATATGCGCAGGTTATCTTAAACATTTTAAACAATGCCAAAGACGCGTTTTTAAAAAACAACACCCCCGAACCTGTCGTGAGCATATCCATCAGCAAAGAGGGCGAAACCTCCGTTGTCAGTATCGCAGACAACGCCGGCGGCGTCAAACAGGAGTTGCTGGAAAATATTTTCAAACCCTTTGTCAGCGGCAGCAAAAGCAGCGGTATCGGATTGTATATGTCAAAAGATATTATCGAAAAAAACGGCGGTACGATCACGGCACAAAACTGCGGCGACGGTGCGTGTTTTACCGTCAGCCTGTAGAGGATGGCAGCGATGAAAAACCTTTCACAGGCGACACTGCTGTTTTTAGAAGACAATCAGCAGTACGCAAAAGATACTATCAACCTGCTTAGCCTCTATTTTGGCAGTATCATCCACTGCAGTTCTATCAAAGCGGCCCTGCACTGCTGGCAAAAACAGCATGTTGACGCCATCATCAGCGATTTGAAAGTCGATGACGGAAACGCGCTGGAATTTATCGCGGGGGTGCGCAGGGAGGATACGGCTACGCCTATCGTAGTCTTAAGCGCGCACAACGATGAGGGGTTTTTGCTGCGCGCGGTGGAACTGGGATTGAGTAAATACCTTATCAAACCTCTGGATTTCAAAGCGTTTGAATCGATGCTGCAGATCCTGGATGAAAAAATAGCCGCCGCAGCCTGCACCGTGTGCTCCCTTGGCCCGACGCTGCGATATGATTTTGACAAAAAGATGGTCGAATCAAAAGAGAAAAAGATCGCACTGACAAAAAAAGAGATCTTGTTTTTTGAACTGCTGCTGGAAAACAAAAACGCCGTAGTCAGCAAAGACCGTGTTTTGCAACATGTTTACAACCGGCAGGAAAAAAGTGATTCGGCGCTGAAAAATCTAGTGCTGCGGCTTCGTAAAAAGCTTGATGAAGATGTGATAAAAACGGTTTCGGGAGTTGGGTATACCCTGAAGCATTAGCTTCTGTCTTCCCGCGGGGGAAGACAGAATGCAAAAAGTCCGCTTAGCCCAGGAAAGGGTTTGCGTACAGTGCGATAAGCGCGATAACCAGTGTATAGATAACCTGCGCTTCGATCATTGCAAGAGCAATGAACATTGTTGTCATCAATTTACCGCCAAGGCCGGGGTTTCTTGCCGTACCTGCGATTGTAGCGGCAGCTGTGTGCCCCATACCTACTGCACCGCCAAGGGCAGCAAGACCAAGACCGACACCTGCGGCTACGACTGAATATGCTTGAATCATTGCAACTCCGCCTTCATTGGCAAAAGCGACAGAAGCAAAACCTACCATCAAAAGAAAGATTTTTTTCATTTGAATACTCCGTTAAAAAAATTTCACAAAGTCCGTTCGGCTTGTGGTAAACGGTGCGTGCACCGCCAACAGCGACATAAATGCCATCTGTTTCCCTACTGAATACTTTGTGTGGCGCATTGTATCCAAAAAACGGTTTAATAACGCTTAGTTAACGTACTCTTTTGTAGCCAGTTCCACTTTTTTGCCCTTTTGTCCCAGAACCACCACGTCGATATCCTCACCTTCGGTGAAGTAGTCGTGGACGTCATTGACCCGTCCTTTTGCTATTTTTGAAATATGCAGCAGGGCTTCATACCCCTCTATCTCGATAAAGGCACCAAAATCCACGACTTTTTTGACCCGTCCGGTATAGGTTTTCCCCTCTTCAAACTTCGGCGGCGTATCGCTGCCGGCCAGTTTCTGGATATAACTTTTTGCTTCGCTGACGCTGTCTTTGTCCTCGCCGGCAACCTTGACATTGCCGCTGTCACGGTCAAGATCGATGGAAACATCGAATTTTTCGATGATTTTTTTGATCGTGGAACCCGCTTTGCCGATAACGCTTGCCACGGCTGCGGGATCGATGGGAAAATGTTCTACGCTTGGCAGCACTTTTTCATTGAGTTCAATCTGTTTCGCGGCAGCTTCCATCAGTTCCAGGATATGCATACGCGCCGTTTTTGCCTGCATCAGCGCGTCTTTGAGTACGGCCGTGTCGATCCCGCCAAGCTTAATATCCATCTGCATAGCCGTAATACCCTCTTTGGTCCCGGCGACTTTAAAATCCATATCGCCGTTGGCATCTTCCAAGCCCATGATATCGGTTAAAACCTTACTCCGCGCTCCGTCGCTGACCAGCCCCATCGCAACACCTGCGACAAGATCGATACTGTCGATGTCGGTGGCTTTGAGTGCCAGCGACCCCGCACACACCGTGGCCATGGAGGAGGAACCGTTGCTTTCTAAGATCTCTGAAACCAGCCGTACCGTTTCGCTTGTTTTCAAAGAGGATTCCAGCGCCCGTTTGGCCAAATTGCCGTGGCCCAGTTCCCGCCGTCCGGGAGGGCCGATTCTGCTGGCTTCGCCGACACTGAAACCGGGAAAGTTGTAATGGACCATAAAGTTTTCATTCTGCGTTTCGCTTTCAGTCAGCAGTTCATACATTTGCGAATCTTTGTCGCCGCCTAAAGTCGTAACGGCAAGGGCCTGGGTTTGTCCCCTGGTAAACAGGCATGAACCGTGCGCGTTTGGCAGGATGTTGGTTTCGATGCTGATGGGGCGGACCTCATCAAGTGACCTGCCGTCAACGCGCGTTTCCCTGTTTAAGATCATATCCCGCAGGACTTCTTTTTTATACACGTCCAGGACTTTCGCCACCAACGCTTCATCCCAGCTGTTTTGCTCCGCGATCTGTCGTGCCAGCCTGCTTAACCCGCTTGCGCGCTCGCTTTTTGCCATCTGCTGCAAAGCTGCGGCCACGTCGGCTGCATGGTGGGATTTGACATAGTCAAAAATTCCCTCATCCACTTTTTTGCCGCTTAGTTTTACCTTTTTGGGCGTTTTTATAAACTCTTCAAACGCGTTTTTATACTCTTTGCATCCCTTTGCCACCGCGTCTTTGGCGTATTCGATCGCTTCTATAAGCACCTGTTCATCAACAGCGTTATTGTTTTGGACTGCGACCGTACTCATGGCCGGTTCGACGATGGCGTCGGTGGTTTCGACAAATTCGACCGTTTTATTGGCTTTCATCTCGATCATCAGCAGATCATCTTTTGTCCCCGCCACGAACAGATCAAGTCCGGATTCTTCATCGGTATTGAGTACAAACCTTTCATCCACCCTGCCGACACGGGCTGCATAAATGAGTGTGTCAACGGGGATTGAGGAGGTATACAGCGCTGCTGAGGCGGCATTGAGCGCGGCTACCTGCAAATCTGTTTTGTTATCGGCGCTTAAAACCATAATCGTCACCTGAACGGGGTAGTAAAAGCCGTCGGGGAAAAGCGGGCGGATACTTCTGTCTACGATGCGCGAAGTCAGCGTTTCAAAATCGCCCGGTTTTGTTTCTCTTTTGATAAAGCCCCCCGGAATCTTTCTGGCCGCGTATGCTTTTTCGATGTACTGCACCGTCAGGGGCAAAAACTCTTCTTCTATAGGTTCATCCTCCATCACCGCCGTTGCCAGGATAACGGTATCGTTGATTTTATACAACAACGATCCGTCAGCCTGTTTGGCGACCTTGTTGAATTCAAAAACCTCTTCTATCTCATTTGCGTGTACTTTACAATTCACTCATGTGCTCCTGTTGTGTTTAAAATGTTTCGTAGTAATATTCTATCTCGGTAAAATCGTCAACGACAAAAGCCGAAAATAGTTCATCGGTGACGTTTTGCAACTCATAGGCCACCTCTTTTGGCATAACCGGGATGGCAATGTAGACGTTTTTTGCCCCTAGCGCAATAGCGGTTTTTGCCGCGGTCATCACCGAAAGCCCGGTCTGGGCGCCGGTATCGGCCAGGATGACGTATTTATCATCAAAACGCGGCAGCGGCTGGCCTTTTCGGTACCGGTAAATTTTTGGCACGATTTTGTCTTCATGCTTTCTTACAGCTTGATTATATATAAAATCCTCTTTAATATCAAACAGTTCTATTAAGCGCTTTTGCATAACGATATCTTTGGTTTCGCTGACCTGCGCAACTGCGACCTCGTCGTTGTGCGGAGCCGTGATCGCTTCTGTGATCATGATTTCGTATCTGCTTGCGGTGACCTTGGCGATCTTGCGCGCCATCTTGCCCGCTTTGGGACTGATGGAAACAACAAGCGTATCATAGCGGCGCAGCTTGTCCACGGGCATCGCTTCTATAAGTTTGTTTGCCGCGTCGATACTGTCTTGAAACAGTGTTTGGCAACTAATCTTCACAACCGGCTCCTTTTATAATATATCCTGTGCAAAACCGCCGATGGGTTTGAGGTTAAACTGCAACATAACGGTTTGGTCTTTTTGGGGTTGGCTGCCTTTATTGGTAAGAGAGGGCGTAATATCTTCGGTATAGGTTATCTGCCAGTTCCAGCAGCGCTTATTCATCGTAAGTCCGAACACCTTTTTTTTGAAATAAGAGTTCTCCTGGTCATAATCAAGATTGGTAAAAAGCCTGTAGTTGCCCATCTCCACCCCGGTTCCGACGGTAAGATATTTATCCTTTTTATCATTGAAATAATCCCTGTACAGGTGGGTCAGGCGGATATCAAAACTTTCGTACCGGTACGCCGCCAGGCTTTGGATTCTGGAAAATGCGTCTTCTTGATGCGAATAATACGTTTTTACGCCAAGTTGGAGGTTTGAAACAGGTCTGTAGCGCAAAATATTTTCCATCTCCCCCTTTTGACGCTCATCGTCGCTGTTGTATACATAGGGCTGCCTGAAAGCATGGTGGAAAATTTCGTTTTTGTTTCTGTCGTAAAAATACTGCTTGAGATAAAAGTTATATCCTTTCGCAGGCGTCGTTATCCCAAAAATTTCCTTTTGGGCATTTGAGAGATCTTCATAGGCTTCATCTTCCTTTTCTTCCCCCGGAAGCGTGTAGGAGATTCCAAAATTCATATTATGGTACCCGTTGTCATATGCCTTGATCACGTCGGTAAAAAGTTTTGCTTCGTGGTAGTTTCTGTAATATTCATAACTGTCATAACCGCCGGAAAAATCGACATGGGTCATATACAGGTTTTCTGAGACTGAAAAATTGAGATAATCACCGAAAAGGTGCGTATAAAAGGTAATGGGCAGTGAAAATTCACTCTGCCTGGCAGTCAGCCCCTCACTTCTGGTGTAATTGCTGTGGGTAAAATCAGCCGAGTAAAGGATATTGTCCACCAGCAGGTTTTGTGAAAATTTGTGCAGCTGGGTCTGGGGCAGCAGCTGCAGGGTGTCGGCGTTGGAATCTTTGGACGTATCCTGAAAATGCTTACTGTAGCTGCCAAAATAATAGTTTCTGTCGGTGAGGTAATAATTAAGCTTTGATTCGATCATATCGCCGGTGACCGCGGCTGAAGCTTCCTCTTTGCTTACCAGGTCGTAGTAATCGACATCGCTGACCCACGCGCCGTGAAAATAAAAGCCGTCATCGTACGATTGGATCAGGTCGGCATCCTCATACCCCATCTGGATGCCGGTATGTTCTTTGTTTTGCAGATCAAACTCTTTTGCGTAGGAATCTTTTGTTTCAAAATATCCCGCATGAATATACCCTTTGGAGTCGGCACTGTCGACAAACCGCAGGTTTGCGTGCATCCCGTGGCTCCGGTTGGTTCGAATCTGGGGGTTAAGCTGCAGATCCCACCATTTTGAAGGAGCGATAAAAATGGGCTGTTCGTAAAACACCCCGTCATCCCCGCCAAACCCGATCATGGGACGAAGCAGACCCGTTTTTCGCTCCCTGTTGGTAGATACGCGCATATAAGGAAAATAAAAAACCGGTACATCTTTTATAAACAGGCGCGGATTATACAGGTCCAGAAATTTACCCTTGGCGTCATACTCCATTGAGGAAAACTCGATCAGCCAGTCCGGATCGACCGGGTCGCAGCTGGAGGTGATTGCATCCTGAGAAAAGTAAAACTCTCCCCTCTTCTCACCTTCGGCGCCCTTGATCCAAAGCGTACTTGTTTCATCAACCAGGTAAAAAGGAACAAAACGGGCGGTGTCCCGGTCCATATTTACCAGCGCGTAGTCACTGGCGATACTGACATCGTTTTGGTCAATCAGCATTACATCACCTTGCAGCGTCGCCTCTTTGCTGTCCTGGTCGTACCGTACGCTTTTTGCGTAAAAGTATTTGCCCTTATGCAGCAAAACCGCTCCCGTGTCGGTGGTCACAATCCCCTCTTGTACCTGTGCGTCCAGCGCCTGCAGTTCAAAATTATCATTGCCCCACAGACAGACGCACAGCAGAAAAAAAAGGGCTGCTTTAGCCATCAATAACCACGCATTTGGCGACTTTATCGTGCAGCGTCTGCTTGTTGGGATCAAAAAAGGCCAGCAAAAAGCCGAAATAAAAGATGATTTCACTGATTATGCGAAAGATTGCACGTGTTAACGCGGGCATAAACCCGGGTATATCCATCGTATCTACCTGCAGTACCCGTATTTTCATAATAATCTTGCCGATTGTCGCACCGTACTGCATCACAAAAAAGGTGTGGTACAAAATCTTAACCGTCATGATTTCAAAAAAAGCCTCATTGATAATGGCGATCGTTTGTTCATACCCCGATGCCTGCGAGATGGAGTTCCAAAAAATCACCACAAAGATTAAAGAGATCAAAATATCATCAATCGCGTAGGCTA
>CAYUAC010000079.1:0-2268 GCA_964442515.1 uncultured Campylobacterales bacterium
TTTAATTTGAATGAATCGGACATTACCAAATCATAGATTTCAAGCAGATTGTGTATTTTCTTTATCGGTTTGTTTTGAGCGGCTAAAATTGCTTTTAATGTCTTTTCAACAGCCTGCTGAAGGACATAGCTTACGGTATCAGTATGGTGATTGGCTTCAAACAACAGTATAGCTCCATGTAAGTCATGGTCTGCATGGATTAGCCATTCAAGCGCAGCTGTTTTATTTTTTAGCATAAAGAACTTGTCCTCTGTTGAGTATATCTTCTTTATAAAAATAGTCTTCTCTTTCTTGTAAAAACTTATCAGATGCAGACAACACATCAAATCCTATATGATATTTGTGTATCAGATCCCTAAGATGCATCAATGCCTTTGCTTCATACCGGTCATCGACTGTTTTATTATTTACCAAAAAAAGATCAATATCACTGTCTTCATCAGGAGTGCCATACGCATAAGATCCAAAAAGAATTATTCTGTCCGGCTCAAGCGGCTCAAGCCGCTTTACAATCTCTTTTTTAAGATTTTCAATCTCAAGCATGGCACCTCCTTTTTTAGCTATTATCATTATAGCAAAACTCAATAGTATCTAAAGTTCAATCCTTTTGTTATTTGATTGAATATAGCACAGGAAAAAGTCTATATCAATTTTAGTACGCAAACATTTCAACTAACGTTTGTGCAACCTCTTGTGCTTTTGGCTTTTCAAGTTCTCCTATTTTTTTTACTAACCGTGCCCTGTCAACTGCTCGAATTTGATCAAGCACTATCAGTCCGTCTTTTTCTTGAAAAAAGATTTTTGGACGAAAGATAAAATCAAATCCTTTACTTGTTAAAGGAGCGATGATAACGGTTTGCAGCAGATTTATTTCATCAGGTGAGATGATGATGCAGGGTCTTGTTTTTTGTATCTGGCCTCCAACGGTTGGATTAAGCTTTACTAAGTAAATATCAAAACGTTTCATCTCTACCACTCTAAGCTTTCTAAGTCACTATCGTTTAAAAGCCCCTCATCTACGGCTTCATCTTTTTTATCTTTATTGTGCTCTAATACTTTTTTTATATCTGCTTCCCAACTCTTTCTTGGAGTATTTTTTGAAGGAACTATCAAAAGACCTTCGCTAGTTATTTTAAACTCTAACTCACAATCTTGCAAATGAGCTTGTTTTATGTATGCTTTTGGTATACGCACTCCTTGAGAGTTGCCTATTTTTGTAAGTGTTGCCATACTCTCCTCCTCATGCAATGTAATTATATTGTAATTACATATGAATGTCAATTTTAAAAAGAGAATCGGCACTTTTTATATACACAGAAACTCCCTAAACAGCCAGTAAACCCTCCCCATGTGTATCGATTGCAACTTGACCGCATCCCCTCCAGTATGCTCTAAGCATATCAACTTGACAAACAAAGACTAAAGTTGTATAATATTTTTAGCAATTAACAAATTTAAGTGCTAACTTGAAACACAAAGGATAGTCATGAGCAACAATATTTTAGAAAAATTAACCAATCAAATGACAGAAACGCTGGAGAGTTCGGTCTCTTTAGCGCTGCACAACCAAAACCCCGAGGTGCAGCCAACCCACTTGGTGTGGGCGATGGTAACCAATACCAACTCAATTTTAAACCAGGCGCTCAATAAGCTTGGCAGCG
Source organism: uncultured Campylobacterales bacterium (assembly GCA_964442515.1). Lineage (GTDB taxonomy): Bacteria > Campylobacterota > Campylobacteria > Campylobacterales > Sulfurovaceae > TCS-49. The sequence goes on from CAYUAC010000079.1 coordinate 1,662, forward strand.
ATAAAAAAGCGATCGAGCTGGAGCTGCAAAGTGCCACCAAAAACGATGTCACCTCAAGCGGCATCACCAAAGAAAACATCAAGATTTCACAAAAGACGCTGCGCACGCTGCAAAACGCCGAAGGATTGATGGCTAAGCTGGGCGATAAATACTTAGCGGCAGATACGTGGCTGATTGCCAACACCGGTGAGGATTTCATGAAAAGCACCATCGGCAAGTACGTGGATATGAGCGAGTTTAAAAAGACGCTTGAAGCGATCCGCGGGGGCAAAACCATCGACAGCGCCAGCAGCGACGAAGCGATGGAAAGCCTGGACAAATACGCGATCAATCTTAATGAAAAAGCCTTAGAAGGCGAACTGGACCCCGTCATCGGCCGGGATGAGCAGATCGAGCGGATGATGCAGATACTGATCCGAAAAACCAAGAACAACCCTATATTGCTTGGCGAACCCGGTACCGGGAAAACCGCGGCTTATCTTTTACCGTTGCTCACTAAACTTCGCAAACCCGAAGGCAATGATCCGCGGGCGGTGATTCTGGTTCCCACACGTGAGCTTTCCATTCAGGTGGGAGCCATGGACTCGTTCGGTTTCAATCGCTCGTA
>CAYUAC010000079.1:2278-9102 GCA_964442515.1 uncultured Campylobacterales bacterium
GGCAAACATGAAGGTCATGGCTCTTGATATGAGCCGTTTGATCGCGGGTGCCAAATACAGAGGCGAATTTGAAGACCGTTTAAAAGCGGTGGTCGATGAAGTCAAAAAAGACGGCTCGGTGATTCTTTTTATCGATGAGATTCATACCATCGTGGGAGCAGGAGCGGCCGAGGGCAGTATGGACGCGGCCAACATCCTCAAACCCGCCCTGGCCCGAGGCGAACTGCATACCATCGGCGCTACGACGCTCAAAGAGTATAGAAAATATATCGAAAAAGATACCGCCCTGCAGCGCCGTTTTCAGCCAATTAACCTCAATGAACCAAGCGTGAATGAAAGTCTGCAGATTCTGCGGGGGATCAAAGACCGCTTAGAAGCCCACCACAACGTCACCATCAATGACAGCGCGCTGGTGGCCGCGGCCAAGCTCAGCGACCGCTACATCACCGACCGGTTCCTGCCCGATAAAGCCATTGACCTGATCGATGAGGCGGCGGCTGAATTGAAGATGCAGATTGAGAGTGAGCCAAAACAGCTTTCAAAGATCAAAAGAGAAATATCCAATCTCAACGTCGAAAAAGAAGCGCTGGCGATGGATAAAACCGATATGAACAAAACCCGTATCGAAGAGATCGAAAAAGAACTTGCCGACAAAGAGGAAGAAAAAGCGGGCCTTGACAGCCGCTTTGAGAATGAAAAGAAAGTCTTTGCCGATATCGCCGAGGTAAAAAGCGAGATTGAAAGTCTTAAAACCCAGGTGGACCGCCACAAAAGAGACGCGGAGTTTAACAAAGCCGCCGAACTGGAATACGGCACGATTCCGCAGCTGAACGAGAAGCTTGAGAGCCTGCAAAAGCAGTGGGATCAGATGCAGGAAGAAGGAACGCTGCTAAAAAACAGCGTCGATGATGAGATGATCGCTTCTATTGTGAGCAAATGGACCGGTATTACGGTGACAAAGATGCTGCAAAGCGAAAAAGAAAAAATCCTCAACGTCGAAGATGAGCTGCACAAAGACGTCGTGGGTCAGGAAGAAGCTATCAGAGCCGTAGGCCGCGCGATCAAGCGTAACAAGGCCGGTCTCAGCGACGAAAGCCGCCCTATCGGCAGCTTTATGTTCCTTGGCCCACGGGTGTGGGTAAAACCGAGACGGCAAAAACCCTGGCGCGCTTTTTGTTTGACGATGAGCGCTCGCTGATTCGGCTGGATATGAGTGAGTATATGGAAAAACACGCCGCCAGCCGCCTGGTAGGCGCGCCTCCGGGATATGTGGGATACGAAGAAGGCGGTCAGCTGACCGAGTCGGTACGCCGCAAGCCCTACAGCGTGGTGCTCTTTGACGAAATCGAAAAAGCGCACCCGGATGTGTTTAACATGCTGCTGCAAGTCCTTGATGACGGGCGCCTGACCGATAACAAAGGCGTAACGATCGATTTTAGAAACACGATCATTATCCTCACCTCAAATATCGCAAGTGACAAGATCGTCAGTCTAAGCGGTGATGAGAGAGATAAAGCGGTCAAAGAGGAGCTTCGGGGACGCTTTAAACCCGAATTTCTCAACCGGCTTGATGATACGGTGATCTTTGAACAACTCAGCCTGCAAAACATCACCGAGATTGTGGATATTATGTTTACGGGCATCGCTAAAAAGCTGGAGAACAAAGGGATCGAAGTCACCCTCACAGATGCTATGAAATCATATATCGCCGAAGCGGGCTTTGACCCCGTGTACGGGGCCAGACCGCTCAAACGCGCGCTGTATGAGATCGTAGAGGATAAACTGGCCAACCTGATTTTAGAAGACAAAGTCGGCGAAGGCGACAGGGTCGCTTTTGATTTTAGCGATAACGAAGTTAGCGTAAAAATCAATTAAACAGGTTCTGCCGCCTTCTTGGCGGCAGATATCAGTCAGTTAGATAAGCAGCCAAATCTATCTCATCTATTTGTGAAGGATGAAGGTACTTTTTGGCGTACTCTTTATACAGACCGCTTTTTAAAAACAGCTCAAACAAGTCTTTGTCCAAATGCTGATCATTTACCATAAAGCTTAATATCCTGATCGCTTCTGAAAGCGTTTTTGGCTCCTTGTAAGGTCTGTCACTTGCCGTTAAGGCTTCAAAAACATCCGCTATTGCCATGATGCGTGAGGGGATTGGCATATCTTCTTTTTTTAAACCTCTTGGATAGCCGGTGCCGATCAGGGTTTCGTGATGGGCTCCGGCGTAGAGCGGAACGTTTTTTAGGTTATCTGGAAACGGCAGGGTTTCAAGCATCTGTATCGTCATCATGACATGCTCTTCTATTTTAAAACGCTCTTCCTTGCTGATCGTTCCTTTGGGGATACACAGATTATATATCTCTCCCAGGTTATACAGATACTTTGGCACCTCTGCGGTAAAGCCCATCTTCTCATACGCTTCATAATCAAAATGCTGCCTTTCAATGAGGTGCTTTTTTCCGTCATTGAGCAGGTTTTCCGTAGCCGGTGTGGCAGGACTTTCCTGCAGCACTCTGTCTTTTTCCTCGCGGGCCAGGCCAAGCGTATTGTCAAAATGGCGCACCCAGGTGCGTTTGGCTATCTGCTTTATCCTCTCTTGCAAATCTTCATCCATAAACTCACCGCCGACATTGGACGCCGCGATCAGTTCAAACTCTTCAAAAAGCTTTCGGTGCTGCTGTTGCAGCCACGCATCCACCTGCCCTTCATCTTCGCCCTCAAGCTTTTTATGCAGCGCCTCAATGGTTAAATCTCTGTGGATCACTTCAAACCTGGTGCGAATCTCATGAATTCTGTTATAAATAGTTTCAAGCTTGGTAGCCTTATCCACCACATATTCAGGAGTTACGACCTTGCCGCAGTCATGCAGCCACGCCGCGATATCAAGCTCTCTGTACTCATCCTCAGTTTCAAGCGCAAAATCCTTAAACGCTTCCTCCTCACTCTTGCTTGCTTCCTTTGCCAGCATCATGGAAAGCTCGGGCACTCTCTTGCAGTGCCCTCCGGTGTAGCGGGATTTGGCGTCAATCGCGCCGGCGATGAGTTTGATAAAAGAATCCATCAACTCTTTTTGGGCAAGCTGGAGTTTTTGGACCTCCTGTAATCTCTGCTGCAACTCATCATACTCTTTACGCTGTCTTTTATCCGAACGTGCCATGATCTTATCCTGGCGCTTGATATCTTTGATAAGCTTGTCAATGGTTTTGTCAAAACTGCCGCGAAGGTCTTCAACTTCGTTTATGAGCCTGTTTTGCGGATTGTTTTTTTGCTCTTTTTTGCTCATTGTTATTTTGCTACCAGATTGATGGTCAAATCTTCCAAGTCTTCCTGAAAATCCTCCCCGGCTTCAAGGGCGGCTTCATTTTCCTCATCATAGATCCAGTTGATCTCAATTTCATGATCACGGGTTGCTTCTTCCAAAAGGTCAAAAAGATCAAAAAACAGTTTTGAACTGCTGGAGTTAAAATAGATAATTTCCAGATTCACGATTGTTTTGGCTTTGGCATACTTTTGAAAATACTCTTCTATCCACTCCATCACCGGCTCATAAAATTCAAACGTATTTTCAGGGTAGGATTTACCCGCCATTGTAATAGTCCCTTTTTGCGCGTCCAGATCGATATAGGGTGTGTATTTTGTTCTTTCAATTCTCAGATGTTGCATTCTTTCTCCCTCCCTTTTGTTTTCTTGATTTGGACTGTTGCTATAAAATGAAAATAGTATTTCTCACTGTTTATTTTTGTAAACTCATAATCTATAGAATGGCTTCTTTTTGCTACCTCGTAAAAGCCGATACCGCCTCCCTTTGCGTGGCTGTTTCTTCCGCTTTTTCGCAGTTGTCGGTATCTTTTCTTGATCTCATCGCGGGTCATCGTTTTTATCAGGTCAAGTTCGGGCGCGATTTTGTCTCTGTCGGCTTTTGTGACGATGTTTTGGGAGTGGATGAAGTAATTTTCACTGTCTTTTCCCACGACGATCAAGCCCTGAGACTGGGCATTTTGATCATTTAATCCTTTGGCTTTTGAATAATTCATCATATTTTGGGACAGTTCGATAAATATCGTAAATATATTGGTTGAGACCCCCATCCCAAGATCGTTATCCTTGGCTTCCTGCTCCAAAGCCTCGGTCATCGCCGTAATCAGGGTTTGCGTTAAAAACCCTCCATAGGTCAAAAAAACAATCCCGTCTTGTTCAACCATGTTTTGTATCTGATGTAACTGCATATGCTTCTATCTTTCGTTTGTGGATTTTAAATCTTTATACCGATCATCGTGATATCGTCGTTTTGCTCTTCACCGCCTCTGTATTCCTGCAGCTTTTGCAGCAGCGTCTCTTTCATGAGGGTATATGACTGCTCATGGTTTTGTTCCAACATCCTTTTAAACCGCCTTTTACCCAAAGGAAAGCCTTTGGACCCTCCGTTTTGATCGATATAACCGTCCGTTGTTAAGAAAAACTGCATCCCGGAATGCGGGGCAATGGTATGCTCGGTAAAAATATAATCCTGATCGGATTTTTTGTATCCGATGGAGTGGCGGTCGCCTTTAATGGTTTGAAGCGTTCCTTCACGGTCAAAATAAAACAGCGGCGTCTCCGCACCGGCGTATTTGATAATATTTTCATTTTTGTCGTAATAGATCACTCCCCCGTCAAAGCCGGCGTTGGCAACGCTTTTGTTGTCTTCTTGCTTGAGCAGCTTTTTTAAGAGTCTGTTAAAATACGACAAAATAGAAGAAGGACTGACTTCATATTCATCATTACTTGTAATCTGTGAAACAATCTGGCGCTCGATAGCTTTGACCAGCATGGTTACAAAGGCTCCGGGCACGCCGTGGCCCGTACAGTCGATAACCATCAAAAGACACTCGTCTTCATTGCGCAGATGCTCAAAAAGATAGATATCGCCGCCTACGATATCCTTTGGCTGCCAAATCGTAAAATAATCGCTGAAATAATGACCAAACATCTCATCAGAGGGGACAAGCGTTTGCTGTATCATCGAAGCGTACTCTATGGAATCACGGGTATGTTTATACACTGATTCCAACTCTTTTCGTGTGTGCTCTAACTCTGTGATATCACTGAATACGGCAACGTTAAGCTCCTCATTATCATGCATGAACCGATCAACGCTGATTGAAAAGATATTTTCTTTTCCCCGCAGTGTTATTTTGCATTTGTGTATCTGCCGGGCATGGGTATATACATAATCGATCCAGGCAACGCCGTCTTGGTATTTTTGGATAAATTCACCGCTGTCGTCTGCGTCAAAAGTATCACAGATGCAGGGACCGTATCTTTGCATAAACTCTTCAAGACTTGCTACCTCGAAAAATTTTAAAAACGCTTGATTCGCTGTCAGAATCTTTTCGCCGTTTGTTGAGATGACAATATTTTCCTGAGAATTCATCACCGAATTGATATATTTTCTCTCGCTGTTGAGTTTATGTGAAAGCGACTCCAGCGTTGATTTTTTGTCATTAAGCTCTTCTTGCTGTTTGTCGCTCATGCGAATGACTCTTTTTAACTGCCTGTTTGTTTTTTTATACGCTTTGAGCAGTTTGTACAAATCCTCTCTGTGCGTGTTTAAATCCTGCCCTGAGGAAAAGATTGCTTCAATCTGCCGGGTCAGCAACTCCTCTTTTTGTGTAATCGTGTATCCCATTACGTAATCCTTGCTCCCACGACTGTCAAATCATCTTTGGTGTCATGACCTTTTTTATACTCATCTATGGTTTCTTTTAACACCTTTTTTTGTTCCTTCGCATCCATTGACTCTACCTGCTCGATCACCCTCTGGAAGCGTTTTTTGCCAAACATGATCCCCTTATTGCCTCCGGTTTGATCAAAATACCCGTCCGTTGAGAGAAATATCTGCGTGGGCTTAGAGATATCCACACTGTATTTGGTGAATGTAAAATCGGGATTGGAATCTTTGTACCCTATGGAGTGTCTGTCACCCTTTATGCGCCGGGTTTGGCCATCTTGGATGACAAACAGCGGGGTTTGACTGCCGCAGTAGCGAAGAATCTTTTTGTCTTTATTGATATAGACAATCCCGCCGTCAAAGCCCGCGTGCAGATGGCTGCTCTGGTCATGGTCGGCTAAAAGCGCGCGCATTGTTTTATTAAAATACGCCATAATAAGCGAGGGATCGATATCATAATCGCTTTTGATAAGCCGTGATACGATTTCACGCTCGATCGCTTTGACGATCATGGTCACAAAAGCGCCCGGAACGCCGTGGCCGGTGCAGTCAATGACCATCAAAAGCGCCTCGTTTTCATGCCGAAGCGTTTGAAACAGTACGATATCGCCGCCTACGGTATCTTTTGGCTCATAGAGCATAAAATAATCATCAAAAAACGCTTGCAGGCTTTGCTCTTTTGGCAGGATTGACTGCTGTATTTTGGAAGAGTAGTCAATAGAATCCTGCAACTCTTTATGCAGCGTAGTCAACTCTTTGGTTTGGGAATCCACCATATCCAAAAGCTTTTGTCTGAAAGTAACAAGTTCGCTGATATCGGTCAAGACGACCACGTATCTGATTGCTTCAAACAGATCTATTTTGTCAATCTTGATCAAAAAATAATGCGTTTTGCCGTTTTTAGTCATCTGTACTTTATTTTCCTGACCGGGGTGCTGCAAAACGTATTCAAACCAACTCATTCCACGGTAAACCTGTGTGATATACTCACCCTTTTCATCTGCTTCAAAAAATTCGCACACACAGTCATGTTCTTGTTTAAACGCTTCTACACTGTCAAACTGATCAAAAAACTCCATGAACGTCTCATTGGCTTTGACGATTTCGGTGCCGT